>NZ_JBHWUE010000004.1:0-293946 GCF_042738615.1 Rhodococcus sp. NPDC059968 | reverse complement strand
ACTACACAAATCCACCCAATCCTCACGACGCCATGAGCACGGCCCCCCGCGTACCCAAGCTCAGGTAATCACCGCTCCGCGAAAATCGGCGCTAATGGCCGAGGATCTTGATACCGACCACAAGTACGCCCACACCGACCAAACCTGCGATAGTGAACAGCTTTTGCCACCAACGTAATTGGGCCATTCGCACGGCAAACAGAGCAATTACCCCAAGTTCAACGACGAGGATCCACATCGCGATCCACATCGCTGTGGATAGGCTCAATAGTCCGACGGCGGCTGCGACCAATACCAGCAGGGGCAAGACCGCGGCCTCCACAATCTGGCCGGAGGCCTGCAGCATCCGCAGCGCTGCCCGTCCGCGCGGAGCACTGTGGTGCGCGCCGAGGTGCGCTACCCAATCGGCCAGCAGGCTCGCTGCCCAGAGCCCGCCGGTGGCCACCGCGACATCGAGGACCCGAGACCATGGGCTCGTCTCGGGAGCCGTATAGCGGACGAGGACGGCGAGCGTCGCCAAACACGTCATCGCGCCGTACACACGCTCCCGCAGGAGCGCGACGACCTGCTCCACGGGAATCTCTTCCCGATTCGCCTCGCTGGCCGCGCTCACTTCGGTCACCGCGCGAATCGGTTCGAATCTGCGTTGTCCGAGCAACCGCTGCACCAATCCCATTCCAGCCATTAGTATCCCGTCTACGCCGCGGGTGCCCGCGACGTTCTGGCGTGCGGTAAGTGTGGCCGCGGCCGCGGGCCCGCCTCGTGCGCCACTCGGATGCGGTCCGCAATTTTCCTGGCGTCGTCGAAGTAGTCGGCGTCGGCGTGAACGGGGTAACCGACTGGGCTGCGCGTACGAATGCGGCGCGAGTATGCGCCTTGCGCCGGCCCAGGCGGTTCGGTGCATCGGTGATCTGCTCGATCATGCCTGCGTGCCCTACTCCGTCTGACCCGGCCCTACCCTACCGCGCGTCATCAATATTGACGAATTCCTCAAAAACTCTTGACTGACGATATCCTCGTCAGTGACGATATCCTCAACAATCGAAGGGAGTGGTCAATGAATGCCCACCATGACCCGCATACCGGTCTGCACAGTGAGCAGGGCGCGCTGGCGGGCGAACACCGGGGGCGGGCCGCCGAGCCGACCATCAAGGTGTATGACCTCGCGTGGCTGGAGTTCGAGAAGCCCGACCTCGATCGGGCGGAGGCGTTCGCCCATGCCTTCGGTTTTGCGACGGCGCTTCGCACCGCACACGAACTGCAGTTGCGCGGGACAGACCCCGGTTCGCCCTGCGTGCTCATCCGCCGGGGTCCACGTTCGCGGTTCGTCGGTCCCGCCTTCCGGGCGGCCGACGCGGCCGACGTGCTGCGACTGGCGGACGCGGTCGGGGGTGCGGTCGTGCCCCTCCCCGAGAGTCTGGGCGGGATCACGGTCGATCTCACAGATCCCAGTGGTCTGGGAGTGCGCGTCGTGTCCGACACGTTCGAGTTGCCGGCGCTGGCCGACCAGACCCCGCTCCCCCTGAATTTCGGACACGACGGCGGGCGGGTGAACGCTCCACAGCGGCCGCCCCGCGCGCCGGCCACCGTGCAACGGCTCGGTCACATCGTGCTCCAGACGACGACGTACCTCGAAACGCTCAACTGGTACCTCGAGCACCTCGGACTGATCGTCAGCGACTTCCTCTACTACCCCGGGCAACGGGCCGGGGGTCCGATCATGAGCTTCATCCGCTGCGACCGGGGCGCCACGCCCACCGACCATCACACCCTCGCGTTGGTTCTCGGCCCGGCCAACCGCTATGTGCATTCGGCATATCAGGTCGCCGACCTCGACTGCCTCGCCGCGGGAGGCGAATACCTGCTCGACCGGGGCTACCGCCGGTCCTGGGGCATCGGCCGACACATCCAGGGCAGCCAGATCTTCGACTACTGGCGCGACCCTGACGGATTCATGGTCGAGCACTTCACGGACGGCGATCTCTTCGACGACACGCTCGACGGGGGCTGGGCACCGATGACCGCGTCTGGACTGGCCCAGTGGGGGCCGCCCGCCACCAAAGACTTCCTCGGAGTGAACCCCGGTCGGGAATCACTCCAGGAACTGCGCGCAGTTGTCCACGCGCTGCGCGCCGACAACGAATTCGACCTCCACCGCCTCCGCGGCCTTCTGAAAGTTGCCAGCTCATGACCATTTCCGTCCTCCGCACCGCCGACGCCTGGTGGGTCGAGACACCCACCGGCGCCGCACGGGTAGACACCGCGGCCACCACCACCGCCCAGCTGCTGGCCGACCGACCGGCCGTCGAGGCCGCGGCGTCCAGCAAGGGCACCGTGCCCGTCGAGACCCTCCGGTTGCTCTCCCCCGTCACCGCCCCGTGCCGGGTGGTCGCACAGATGACGAACTTCGCCTCGCACGTCGAGGACGCCGGGATGAACCCCGACACCATTCCGTTGACCTTCTTCCGAAAGGCTTCCGGATCGATCAGCGGCCCCAACGACGACGTGATCCGTCCTGCCCATGTCCGGCTGCTGGATTACGAGGTGGAGATCGGGCTCGTCCTCGCTCGCGACATCCCGGTCGGGACGTCGATCACCGCAGACACTCTCGCCAATTACATTGCCGGCCTGGTCGTCACCAACGACATCTCCGCGCGCGACATCCAGCTCCCCAAAACGCAGTTCTACGAAGCCAAGTCATATCCGACGTTCACCCCGGTCGGCCCCGCGCTCGTACTCCTGGACGGCGACGAGCTGAAGCGGTTCACCGACCTGCGCCTGCGGCTCTGGGTCAACGGTGAGCCACGCCAGAACATGACCGTTGCCGACATGATCTACCAGCCGGCCGAGACTCTGCAGGCGCTGACCCGGTTCCAACGCCTCGATGCCGGGGACTTGCTGCTGACCGGAACACCGGTCGGAACGGCGCTGAGCGCCCCACCGAAGCCGATCGCAATCCTCTCCTCCCTGCTGCCGCCGGCAGTCAAATGGAAGCTCTTCTTCGCGGGCCAGGCCAAGAATCCGAACTACCTGCAGGACGGCGACCTCATCGAAGCCACCGTCTTCACAGACGACGGGACCATCGACTTGGGGCGCCAGCGCACGGTGGTGAGGTACGCGCGATGACCACCGACCTGCTGTGGCCGCGTTACGCGACGCCCACGGATCTGACGACGATCGAGGCCGTGCCGCTGCGCGATCGGGGGCTTCCGGAGTCCACCTATGCGTTGCTCACCCGAGCGGCCCGTATGTGGCCGGATCGGCTCGCGCTCACCGTCCTACCGGACGGCGCACGGTGGCGGGAGCCGTTGCAGCGCAGTTTCTCCGAACTGCGCGACGATGTTCACCGTTACGCGAACCTGCTCCATCGTCTGGGCGTGCGGCGCCGGGATGCGGTCGCCGTGATGGCGCCCAACTGCGCCGAGTTGATCCCCGCGACTCTCGCCGCACAGCTCGCCGGCATCGCTGCTCCCGTCAACGCCGCGCAGTCGCACCAGCACATCGCTGAATTGCTGCGCCGCTCAGGTGCCCGGGTACTCGTCGCGGCCGGACCGGAACTTGCGCCCCAGACATGGGAGGCCGCGCACCAGATTGCCGTGAGCGGGAAGGTGGATGCTGTGCTGGTCTTGCGGCCCACCGGCGCCGCCGGCGCGCCTGCGGACCTGCCCGAGGTCGATGGAGTGCGGATCGGCTATCTCAGTGCGCTGTCGGCCGATATCGATTCCTCCGACTTCGTCGGTGATCCCCCCCGTGGGTTCGACGTGGCCGCACTGTTTCACACCGGTGGTACCACCGGTGTTCCGAAGCTGGCCGCCCACACCCACGACAACGAGGTCGCCGATGCCTGGATGCTGGTCGCGAACTCGTCGTGGGGTACGGACTCAGTCGTATTCGCTGCCCTGCCGCTGTTCCATGTCAATGCCTTGATGGTCACGCTGCTGGCGCCGCTGTTCAAGGGCCAGGGTGTGGTGTGGGCCGGCCCGCTCGGCTATCGCGACCCGATACTGTCCAGCGAATTCTGGAAGATCGTCGAGCACTACAGGATCGCGTCGATGAGCGCGGTGCCCACCGTATATGCGGCCCTCGCGCAGCGCCCGGTCGATGCCGACATCAGTAGTCTGCGCTTCGCCATGGTGGGAGCGTCGCCTCTGCCGACTGCGGTCGCCTCGAAGTTCCAGGACCACACGGGTGTGCCCCTTCTCGAAGGCTACGGCTTGACGGAGGCAACTTGCGCGAGTGCACGCAGCTTTCCCGACGCGCCACGACCTGGCTCGGTCGGGGTACGGATGCCCTACCAGCAGGTCAAAGTGGTACGCGTCCGTGAAGACGGCACCTGGGAAGACCTGCCCACCGGCGCGACCGGAGTGCTGGCGATCAGCGGTCCGACCGTGTTCGCCGGCTATGTTGCCGCCCACAACGAACACGGACCCGTTCTCGACGGCATGGGCAAACTGGTCGACGGCTGGCTCGACACCGGCGACCTGGCGCGCGTCGACAGCGACGGTTTCCTCTACCTGGTCGGACGCGCGAAGGACCTCATCATCCGGGGCGGGCACAATATCGATCCAGCGGTCATCGAAGACGTCCTTCTAGCTCATCCGCAGGTCACCGCGGTCAGCGCGGTGGGACGCCCCGATGCCCACGCCGGCGAAGTGCCCGTTGCCTACGTCACTGTTGCCGCAGACGCCGGTATCACCGTTCACGAGCTACAAGCCTGGGCGGGCGAGCGCGTCCCCGAACGGGCCGCGGCACCCAAGGCGGTCACGATCCTCCCGGCGTTGCCCGTCACGGCGGTAGGCAAGCTCTACAAACTCGCACTGCGCGCCGACGCGACACGGCGCGAGCTCGAGCATGCCCTCGCCACCGTCGCAGGGATCGACAGCATCCAGGCGTCCGTAGAGGACGGTTCGATCCTTGCCACCGTCGAGATCGACGGAACTGCCGGCGAACCGACGGTCAAGGCGATCTTGAACCGATATGCGATCAATTGGAAGGTCACGGTGCGCACATGACCACCGCATCACTAGTTCTGGCACTCTGCCTCGCAGTCTTCTACCTCCTGCTCGGCGTCGGCAAGATAGCGGCAACCTCCCCGATGCGGGAACGAGCAGCCCACGTCGGTATGCCCGTCAGCACGTATCGGGGCATCGGTGCGCTCGAGGTCGCCGGTGCCGTCGGTCTCCTGATCGGCGGACTCGTGCCGGCACTCGGCGCCGCAGCCGGCATCGGGCTGCTGCTCCTGATGGTGGGTGCCGTCGTCACGCACGTACGGAACGGTGACAGACTGCGTGAGATGGCGCCCGCCATCGTCGTCGGCGCAGCGATCGTGGCCTACCTCGTAGTCCTGTTCGGATCGATCCGATGAGCGAGCAGGTCGTCCCGGTCGTCATCGTCGGTGCCGGACCCACCGGACTAACCGCCGCCACGCTGCTGGCTCAGTACGGTGTCGAGTGCCTGATAGTCGAGCGCTGGGAGGGCGTCTATGCGCAGCCACGGGCGGTCCACCTCGACGGTGAGATCCACCGAATCGTGGCGCACCTCGGGATCGCCGAGGAGTTCGCGGCGATCTCCAGGCCGTGCCTCGGGTTGCGGCTTGTGGACCGAAATATGCGAGTTCTCACCGAGTTCCACCGAGACCCCGGCCCGGGCGTACACGGTTACCCCGAGGCCAACATGTTCGACCAGCCGCAGTTCGAGGAAATCCTGCGCGCCAATCTGACACGGCACCCGAGGGCCTCTCTCCGCGGCAACGTAGAGGTCACCGGGCTGGCCGACGACCAGGCCGGCAGCATTCGTGTCGACTTCACCGACCGAGGCACCGGTGTGCAAAAATCGGTGCGGACCAGATACGTCCTCGGCTGCGACGGGGCCAACAGCCTGGTCAGAAACCAGATTCAGGCAACGATGCGGGACCTGAAGTTCGACCAACGCTGGCTGGTTGTCGACATCGAGACCACCACAGACCTCGGCGCGTGGGAGGGCGCGCACCAGGTGTGCGACCCCGTGCGCGCGGCAACATACATGCGCATCGGACACACCCGCTACCGCTGGGAGTTCCGGCTCGAACCCGGAGAGACCGCCGACGACTATCGCGACATGGCTCGACTGCACCCCCTCCTCTCACAATGGACACGGAACACGCCGGTCGACGACCTGACGCTTGTCCGCGTGGCCGAGTACACCTTCAAAGCCCAAATCGCGGACCGATGGCGCGACCGGCGCGTGTTCCTACTCGGCGACGCCGCCCATCTCACACCGCCGTTCATCGGACAGGGGATGGGGGCAGGGATCCGCGACGCGATGAACCTCGCCTGGAAACTTGCCGGCGTCCTCACCGGAGATCTGCCCGAAAGCGCCCTCGACACCTACGAGATCGAACGCAAGCCCCACGCGCTCGCACTGATCCGGCGCGCCAAGCTCGTCGGAATGGCCATGACCGAAGGCGGCGAAGTCGGCAACCTCATCCGGCGCATCGTCGTACCACTGCTGCACCGTATCCCGGGCCTCGGCGACAAGATCATGGACGGCGAAACCCCGGCCCTTCACCGCTCCACTCTGATAAAACGACCTCGACTACGTAGAAGCCGAGCGGGCCGCCTGATCCCGAATCCAGACCTCGACCAGGGTCGCCGATTCGCCGAGGTCGTCGCCGGCCGGTTCGCGGTCGTCACCTCCCTCTCCCCGACCCCGGCGCAACGCACCGCCATCGAACAACGCGGTGGCACAGTCCTGCTGGCTCGACCCGGCACCGATCTGCACCACTGGCTACGCCGCGGACGCGCCCGCGCCGCCATCATCCGGCCCGACGGCACCGTCCTGAGTAGCGGCAACGACCTGTCCACCCTCACCGCCGCCCTCCCCCGTTTCCACACCGACCACATGCCAACCTTCCTCACCCACTGATCCACCTGAAGGAGCCTCCATTGCGCACGCGCGCCGGTGCTCCGAGGTACCGGCCCGACGTGTGACCCTCGCGTTCCAACCGGACCCGCGGCGAAACGACCCGTCCGCAATGTCTTGCAGGACGGTGCGGGCGGCTGTCCACGTCGCCGCGGGCCCAGGAAGGCAGCACTTGGCTCGTCCAGTGCGCCATTCGACATCGAAAATCGCTGCGCACCAGTCGAAGTGATTCGCATCATAGAATACTCGCGCGTAACCTACGGGACCGTAACTTACGGTACCGTAGGTGCATGGCGATATCAGACATCAAGGAATACGCGCACCTGACGGACGCCGACGTCGAGGCCATCGGCCGCGACCTGGATGCGATCCGACGAGACATCGAGGAATCCCGCGGTGCGCGCGACGCCCGGTACCTCCGCAACACCATCCGGCTGCAACGCGGCCTGGAACTCGGCGGCCGGGCGGTGCTCTTCGGCTCCCGCAAGCGCTCGCTGTGGGTGCTGGGCACCGGGATGCTCTCGTTGTCGAAGATCATCGAGAACATGGAGCTCGGGCACAACGTGATGCACGGGCAATGGGACTGGATGAACGACCCCGAAGTGCACTCCGTGAACTGGGAATGGGACAACGCCGATCCGTCGGCGCACTGGAAGCTCACCCACAACTACGCACACCACAAATACACCAACGTCCTCGGCATGGACGACGATGTGGGCTTCGGCCTGCTCCGCGTCACCCGTGACCAGCGCTGGAAGCCGTTCTACCTCGGCAACCTCGCCTACAACGCGATCCTCGCGGCGCTGTTCCAGTACGGCCTCGCCATCCAGTTGCTGGAGCTGGGCAAAGTGACCCGGGGCCGGGACGACCGCGAACTCACCAAGACGCGCGGCAGGGAAGTGCTCGCCAAGCTCGGCAGGCAGACCGTCAAGGACTATGTCGTGTACCCGGCACTGACCGGCAAGGCATGGAAGTCCACGGCCAAGGCCAACGCGACCGCCAACCTCGTCCGCAACCTATGGACCAACGCCGTGATCTTCTGCGGCCACTTCCCTGACGGCGCCGAGAAGTTCACCAAGACGGACGTCGACAACGAGACGCACGCGCAGTGGTACCTGCGGCAAATGCTCGGCTCCGCGAACATCTCGGGCGGCCCCGTCATGGACTTCATGACCGGCAACCTGAGCTATCAGATCGAGCACCACCTCTTCCCGGACCTGCCGTCCAACCGGTACCACGAGATCTCGATCCGCGTGAAGCAGCTGTGCGACAAGTACGACCTGCCATACACGACCGGCCCACTCGCGGTGCAGTACTGGAAGTCATGGCGCACCATCGCGAAACTCTCGCTCCCCGACAAGTACCTCACCGACACCCGCGACGCAGCGCCCGAGACCGCGTCCGAAGCCGGGTTCGGCGGTCCCCCCGCAACCGATCCACTCACCGGCCGCCGCATCGGCTTGGCGACTACGATCGAGAAGAAGCGCAAGCGCGGTTTCATCCGCCGAATTCTCGGAATGCGCTGACCACAACTATTCGAATGGGACACCAGGCCCGGCCTCGTGGACGCAGGCGGTGCCCACCGCCGACGCGAATCGGCCGGGGCGGTCAAGGGTGGGTCGGTTCGCCACTGCGCCAACGTTTGCCATCAGTTTCTGGTAGCGGTCGCTGTCGAGCACCCCCATCGCGTGGTCCAGGTGACGGTGTTGCTCGGCGAGCAGATCACCCTCGATGCGGGCGGCGACCGGATCCATCACCAGCTCGCTCGGCAGGTCGGCCACCTTCTCCCCGAACCGCTTCCGCTGCACCTGCCGGTTCCCCACCTCGCCGAGCACACCCGCGTACCAAGACAATTCGGCGTCGAGCTTTGTCCGCACCTCGGTGTCGAGGAGTTTGTTGAACACCCGCAGGGTGCTGCGGAACCGTCGAATACCCCCGGGTGGATCGGATCGGTACCAGGCCGCGGCGCAGCCACACGTCGCCGGCGACGATCGCCTGGACCTGCGCGTCGAGGTACTCGGTGAGTGCCCGTTCCGCGGTGGCGCTCGTGTCGACGGCGGGTGGGTGGTTGCTGGTGAGTGCGCGGCCGAGCTTCGACGCGTGCGGTGACGGCCGGGCACCGGCCTTGGTGAGGCGTTTGCCGGCCTTGGTCAGCACCTTGGCAGCCCCGGATTTCTCGCCGCGCCCGCCGAGTTCGACTTCCACTTCCCGCCATTCGCTGGCCACGGCGACGTCCCCGGCGACGGTGGCATGCACCAGGTCGTCGGCCACCTCCGCGAGCAGCTGCTGATCCCGGTCGAGCAGGCGGTAGGTGCGCCGGACCGTGGACAGCGCCGCCACCTGGTGCAGGGCGGCCAGCTCGTCGGGCCCGGTGCGGGCCTTCTCGGCGGGAACCTTCAACTGCGATCCGGTGTCCGCGTCCCCGGTGCGGCGGCACAGGGTGAGGTGCTGGCGGAGCAGATCCCGCTGTAGATACTGCGGCGGTGGCGACGAGTAGCCACTCCGATAGTGACACATGTCACATTGAATCGGGGTTGGCCGGTGTAACGTTCCCGGCCCTTCCGGACACCGTTCGAATAGCCGCAGACGCTGGGCCCGCGGCACTCGAATGAGGACCACCCGCCATGAGCACCACACAGCTTCACCGGATCACCCACTCCGCCACCAGCACCTCCTCCTGGAAGCGCCTGGCTGCCGTCGCCGCCGCGACCGTCGCACTCGGCCTCATCCCGGTCGGCGCCGCCACCGCCACCACCACCACCACCCCGGCCCCCGTACAGCCGACCGCCACACAACCCGTCGCCGCCGTCGTCACCCACGACAGCCCGCTCGACCGCGACAACGACGTGCAGCAGCAACGTCAGCACGACCGCCAGCGTGACCAGCGGCAGGACCGGCGCTCCGAAACCACCGTCCTCGACCAGATCCTCCTCGACGGCTGGAACAGCAGCAGCACCCAGCTGTAGCGCAGCCGCCTACCCAGGGTGCCAGCAGCGACCAGCAGCTCCCCACCAGGGCCTGACGGCCTCGCATCCGACGACACCCCGTTTTGAGAACCCGACGAGAAGCCAACCATGAGCACGACCGACACCCGCACCACCGCGACTGTCGACGCGAAGACCCGACGTCCCGACCGCATCGACACCACCGCCACAACATTCAGTAGTACCGCCGACCTGACCAATGCGCTGATTCGCGCGGCGATCGCTCACGGCGAACACGAAACACGCACCGGGGCAGAGGATCCGAACTGGCCCGGCTGGTATGCCGCCTACATGGTCGCCGAACAGTCCGGGACAGAGCTGCCCATATAACTGCCCTCCACACCATCCACCGGACTTCCCGTCACCCTGCACAACCCTCCAAGGAGAGAACGCCATGTCCACGATCCACCTCCATCAGACCACCACCGCGACACCCGAACAATTTCTCGACGCGCTCACCGACTTCGGGCCCGGCCGCGAGGCGCTGTTCGGCAACAGCGCCGACGACTACCTCCAAGTGCACGAACTCGGCACCGACCACGCCGACGTCACCGAAGGCTCGGGCGGGGCCTGGGAACGCCTGCGCTACGACTGGACCGACCCCCGTCGCATTGTCATGACGACAACCGACTCCAACCTGTGGGGCGGGAAGTCCGGCCACATCTACACCCTCACCCCGATGCCCGACGGGACCACCGACATCGACGCCGTCGTGGTTCGCGATGGCAAGAATTTCAAAGGACGAGCGCTCGGGGTGGTGCTCGGCACCGTCGGCACACGCGTGCTGCAAAAGGCACTCGACAAGACCGTGCAGGCCATCGAAGCCCGCGCCCGCACCGCAAGGACGGCAGAGAACACCTAGACCCAGGGCCGGGCCGGGCCGTCGAGCACCGCAACCGGGGTGCTCGACGGCGCCACCCTAACCGGAAAGGTCCGGAGAAGCGACGGCAGGCGGCGACGTCCGCGTCGGGACCACGACGTGAGGGCGGGCCGCTGATCGGCACGGACGGATTGTCCGGCAACGTCCTTCGTGTGACACCACCGACGACCGTCACAATCGAGCAAACCGAACGGCCTCTAGAGATCCTCGACGATGTCCCTTCCACACGAAGCATCGCAGGCCGGGCCATCACCATTCGATTGGTGCAACACCTGCCGAACCGATGGCGCGGGCGATACTGCCCCTCGAGCCACTCGGAGTCATACACTCCGAGTGGCTCACAGTGTGCACAGCGGTCTGAACGAAGGCGGTGTTCCGATGGGCGCGGAACTCGAGCCGGGTGACGTGTTTGCCGGCTACACCATCCAACGTGTGTTGGGTGTCGGCGGGATGGGTGCTGTGTACCTCGCTCGCGATCCTCATCTGCCCCGAAACGCTGCACTCAAACTGCTCGACCGGAGCCTCACTGCCGACGACTACTTCCGCTCCCGCTTCGAACTCGAAGCCGACCATGTGGCACGCCTGGAACACCCGAACATCGTGTCCGTCTTCGACCGCGGCCAGGAAGGAAATCAACACTGGATTGCGATGCAATACGTCGCCGGAACCGACGCCGCGGGAGCGTTGCATGAGGGTCCGATGAACCTGACGCGCGCCGTCCACATTATCGCTGAAACCGCCAAGGCTCTGGACTATGCGCACGAGAACGCCGTGCTCCACCGCGATGTCAAACCGGCGAATATCCTGTTGGGCAAGTCTGGCGCCGGGCAACCGGAGCGGGTACTGCTCACCGATTTCGGTATCGCCAAAGCCCTCGACGAGACGAAGCACCTGACCAAAACCGGCTCGCTGGTGGCCACCCTGCAGTACTCGGCGCCGGAAGTTTTCGCAGGCATTCCACTCGACGGTCGCGCAGACGTGTATTCGTTGGGATGCACACTATTTTGCCTGCTCACAGGCCATCCGCCCTTCACCGGAAGCACGCAGGCAGTCATGCGCGGCCATCTCAATACACTCGCGCCGCGAATCAGTACCGTACGCGATGATCTTCCGCCGGCCATCGACGACATCGTCTCCGCAGCCTTGACGAAGCGGCGCGAAGACCGGCTGCCGACCTGCCGCGCACTCTCCGCAGGCGTTCAGCTTGCCCTGTCCAACGTGCAGTCCTCACACACGGCCCAGTCCACCGGTTTCTGGTCGCAGACGACGAACATGCACGGCACACCCAATGCCCAGACGACTCGGTGGCCGATCTCACCACAGCATGGGCAACCGCCGCCCCGGCAGGCACAGCAACCACCCCCATCGCAGGCGGTCAGCGCTCCACGTCGGCGAAATCGGGCGCGCGTTCTACTGGCGCTAGCACTCCTCACACTGTTGGCCGTCGGCGCCGCAGTGGCATTCGTCTACTGGGGCAACCGGTCACCGACGCAGACCACGCTGCCGTTCAACGGTCTCAACTCCCCCGTCGGCGTCGCCGTCAACACTGCCGGAGATCTCTTCGTCGCCGACACCAATAATAATCGAGTCCTCAAACTGGCGGCGGACTCCGACGCTCAGGACGTACTCCCGTTCACCGATCTCGACCACCCCTCAGGGGTTGCGACCAATGACGCCGGCGACGTCTTCGTCGCCGACACAAAGAACAATCGAGTGCTCAAACTCGATGCCGGAGCCGAAATCCAAACGGTGCTCCCGTTCACCGACCTGGCTGGACCCGCCGGCGTAGCAGTAAGCGACGCCGGACACCTTTACGTCGCCGACAACAACAACAACAGGATTGTCGCGCTACCCGCCGGCGGCGCGAGCCAGCAAGTGCTGCCGTTCACAGACCTTCACGGACCGGTCGGCGTCGCGGTCAACACCAGTGGAGACGTATTCGTCACCGACACCGACAACAATCGCGTGGTCTTCCTTCCCGCCGGCGCAACCGACCAGACCGTACTGCCGTTCACAGCGCTGGCATCCCCTACAGGAGTGGCGGTTGATTCCACGGGTGATGTGTTCGTCGCCGACTACCAGAACGGTCGCATTGTCGAACTACGGGCAGGTGCCGATGCCGCCACTGGAGTGCCGTTCACCGGTCTCGATCGCCCGGTCTGGGTAGCGGTCGAGGCCACTGGAGACCTCTTCGTCACCGATGGCAACACAGTGTTACGTCTGCCGGACGACCGTTGATCTCGTCCATCCCGACCGGTCACGGTCAGCCGCCACCGACGACTTGGAACGACCCATACCAGCTCTTCAGATAGTCCAGGGACGTGACGCCGTTTGACGTCGAACCTTGGTACGAGCTGAGGCCAGGAGAGATCTCGATGACCACAACGCCGCCTGCCTGCTGGGAGATGACTCCCGCATGTACACCAGCTGTACACACGCTGGAGTCATCACTGTAAGGGCCGGAGCCCCACACCGTGTTGATAGTTCCGCCTGCCGGGCACTCGAACGACGCTTGTCCTCCGTCCTGGCCCCGGAAAGCCTCGGCGGTCGTACTCCAAGTAGCTGGTGGTGGCGACTGCGCGATCGGCGGCTCGACCGTCGTCTGTGGTGGTGGTGGGATTGGCGGCGGCTGCGTCCGCTGAGATGGCGGAGGGACAGTCGTCCGTGGTGGGGGTGGTGGCGGCTGCGTCCGCTGGGGCGGCGGCGCGACCGACGTCCGCGGTAGCGGTGGCGCAGCTGTTGTCCGCGGTAGCGGTGGCGCGGCTGTTGTCCGCGACGGTGTCGGCTCCTGCCGCTGCGGTGTCCCGCTGCCGGCGTTGATCACCACAGGCGCCCCGGTGACAACGTTGATGACCGTGAACTCGGTAATGGGTGCCGGCGCCGGCTGCACGACGATGATCTTGTCCGGCTCGAAACCCGGCCACCGCTGCCCGGTGTAGGTCGGCGCCGATGCGGTGGGCTGCGGTGGCAGCAGCGGGTTCCCGCACTGGCACCGAACCCTCGGCACACCGCGGTCGTCGACTAGAACTGCCGTCCCGGCCTGCAGCACGGACTGCAACGGTGTCGGGCGGCCATTCTCGTAACCGTGATTCGTCACCCGTGTGTCCGAGCCGAGAATCACCGACGTCAGCGACTCGATATACGCGCGGCTGGCGGAAATACCCAACACCTCCTCGAACGCACCCCGCTGCCCTGGATTCTGCTCGAGAAATCCGATCAGCTTCGCCTTGTCACAGACTGACAACTCGAGCGAGCCACCGTAGATCCCGGTTCGGTCGCCAGGCACGGCGATCAATCCGGGCCGCCCCGGATCCGGCGCACTGGGAGCCACTGTCGGCATAGAGTCCGGCAAGGTGGTCGGCGCGTCGGGGGGCACCACCGGCGGCGTCCATGGAAATTGCCCTTCGGATTCCGCAGCCTCGAGCAATACCTCGCCTTTGTCTGCGTCGCTCCTGACGAACAGCAGGTAGCCACCAACTAGCAGCCCGATCACAACGACGGCGATCAACGCGAACAGCAGAGGCCACCGGCCACCGCCACTCGAACGAGGGGGCGGTGGAACAGGCGGCCCCGGAGGCTGCCCGCCTGGGGGCGGCCACTGCTGGCCGTGCGGTTGCTGCTGTTGGCCCTGAGGTTGCCACTCAGGCCCTCGGGGTTGCCAGTGCGGATTGCCTAGCGAACCCGGATAGTCGCTCATGGTGGACCGCCGTCGACCGTGAAGCCGGATTTTCGCCAACGTTACTCCTAAAGCCGGCCCTGCGATGAATGTCCTCACGACCCAGAAGGCCCACGCAGACGGTGCTCGCGGCCGCGGCCGCGGCGCGCTGCACGCCAGGCCGCATGAGCCGCGGCATCGCCGTCCTCCAACCCCAAGGCAGGAGTGTGACCGGGTTCCCCCCATACGTCACGACCGAGACAGATCTGCGCTGCGGGCACCGCACCTCCTTGTGTATCGTCTCCGCCTCCCCGAGTTGCAGCGGTTGGAGCCCGGGTATGCCCGCACACCGGCGCGGACCAACGCCGGCGCCCACGGTGTCGGCTCGGGACTCGTCTACATACATCCCCTGACCGACGGTGCTCATCCCGCACGACTATGCGCGGTTGGGCGACCGCAGCTCGGCTTCCACCACACCAGCCCAAACACGCTGTGAAAGAAGGGAATACCACCGATCGACCACCTGCGCACCGGTACCGGACCGGGGCCTCGCAACTTCGCCACCAGCGGAAATGCATTTACGTCGGCCAGCGACGCATGCACTTAATTAAACTCGAGCACAATGCGTCTCACCAAGGTCGCGCCGATCGCCTCCGCTCAGCTCTCGGCCGCCGAAGTCGAGGCAGTATCAGATCCCAAGCCCACGCCGAGCACGAGACCATCACAAGTTTTCATTCAGAATCCGATAAGTGGCATGCCGGACCCTTTTCTTACCGCACACGGTACTCACAGAAAAGGACCCACCATGTTCACCAAGTTCGTCAAGTCTGCCGCTCGCGTCACCGCCGTCACCGCCGTCACCGCGGCGCTCGGCTTCGCCACCATGAGTGGGGTCGGTATCGCCAACGCCACGAGCTATCTCGCGCCAGAGGAGGCATATCTCACCGTCCTCGATGAAGAAGGCATCCCGTACAGCTCGGCCTACTACGCGGTGGCGGCCGCCTACGCGGTCTGCGGGGACTTCGAGAGCGGCTACGACTTCTACGACATCGGACTGGACATCCTGAGTGAGTCCTCCTACTACTCGGCGTACGAGGTCGGCTACATCATCGGCGACGCCGTGTCGGTGTACTGCCCGCAATACTCCTACGAGATCCCGGCCTGATTCATCAGCCGCACAACCCCGCCCGATTGGTTGCCGCACACGATGCGAGAATCGGTCGGCGGGGTGTGCTCGTCTGTGTGCGTCCAACGATTTCTCTGCGAGTGCCGGAGCGTCTTCGCCCACGATGTCAACGACGCGAGGCCACTGTTCGAGTGGAATCAGACCACGAACGCGTCGAATCAGTGAAGCGCTATTCGACGACGATCTCGAATACGTACTCGTTGTCCCCGATCCGAATGATGTCACCATCGACGAGCCACACGCTATCCACGACGCGGTTTCCGCGCACGTACACACCGTTCGATGAGCGCAGGTCCCGCAACACGAAGTTCATACCGGTATTCACGATGATCGCGTGGTGACGACTGACCTTGCTCTGCACGAGCACGATGTCGTTGTCGGGCATCCGGCCGATTCTGATCTCCGCCGAACCGATTCGAAAGGTACGGCCCTGACCGTCACGAAGCTGCGCGGCGACGGCACGTTCCAACGTCTCGAGAACCGTGACCGTATGGGCGGCGGTCGCCCGCGCCGTCTCCACCACCGCTAACGGTTCCTGCCGCAGGATGCGGCCCTCCAGTTCAAGCAGTTCACGGCCAGGATCGATGCCCAGCTCCTCGGCCAGGTTCGATCGCAGTCGTCGACACGCACCGAGAGCGTCGGACTGCCGGCCACACACGTACAGCGCGGTGATCAGCTGACCCCACAACGGCTCGCGAAGCGGATAGACCGATGCGAGGGACATCAACTCGGCAATCACCGACTCCGCTCGTCCGCAGGCGATTTCAGCCTCCGCCCGGGCGGCGAGGGCCAACAGTTTCTCCTCCTCGATCGCGGCGGCGAACGTCTTCGCGAAATCCAGATCGAGTAAATCCTCGAGAGCCGAGCCCTTCCACTCCCCGAGTGCAGCAGCGAAGTGCCGACTCGCGTCCTCGAAACGCCGCGTGGCGGCGGCCTGGATTCCGGCCCGCTTCTCGGCGAGGAATCGCCCCAGATCACAGTCCTCGTCCGGCACAACGAGCCGATACCCCGGCGGTGCACTGACCAACACTGCGCGGGCGTCGATGCCGGCATTGCGCATCATTCGACGCAGATTCGAAATGAACACCTGCAGACTTGCCCTGGCTTCAGGTGGCGGCCGATGGTCCCACACCCCGTCGGCGAGCGCATCGGCGGACAGCGAGCGATTGCGGTTGACGATCAGGGCGGCGAGCACGGCACGCTGCTTGGGCCCACCCAACGGAGGAGCGATCCCGTCAATCCGTACTTGCACCGGACCGAGTACATCGAATTCCAGTCTCGGCCCACGCCGCTTATCGTCCACTAGACCGGTGACATTACACCTGTGACCTCCACCGACGCCGTCCATTCGCCGAGAACCCGGCGAGACATTTGCGCCGATGACACGAGCGTCTCAGCCCTCAACGCGGACGCTCGCGCGACAATCGGTGTCTGGTGCACAGGCATCATCGGTCACAGAACCTGGGGGTACCACCGAGGTTGCCAACGAGAAGCCAGTCGCTCGGCGGCATCGAGGCGAAACTGACAACCCTCCTCTCCTCCTCCACACTGCGCACCCCGCCGACAGGTAGCGAGCAACCAACTCGAATAGCTCTGATTCTGCTGCTGAAGATCCGGCAAACTGGTTTGCAGTGCGGCGCTCTTCATCTCCATTCTGTGGAATGCGACTCGTCGTCGCCGATCGCGGTCTGCCGGATGCGGTCTTGAAGGGTTCATCTCACGGACCTCGGAGGTGTCGAGTGCTCCTCGACGCGTTCTGGGCGGCGGCGCTTCGATGCGCCGAGCAGAACAACCCCCCGGCGGCACCGAATCACCACGAGGTCGATCCCGACACCGCAATCTTGTAGAGCCGCGGCGGGGCGCGCCCTCAGACGGGTCTGGAGCTCGGACCGTGCGCATTGCCGGTGGCAGTTCCGACCGGCCGACAGTCGGTCAACTATGGACATCGCGTGTGGCGAAGACGGCGTCGCAGCAATGTATTGATGACCGACTGCCCACCCAGAGGGAGGTGACGACCCTCGTCAGGTGACCGTGACCGCTTGGGCGACGGCGCCGCTGGTCTCGCACACCACCGTCACTGTTTGCTGACCGGGAGGAGTGTGGAGAAACGTCACAAGGGTGCCGAAGTCATCGACTTCGTCCTCCTCGTAGAACGGTCCGTTATCTGCCTCCGCTCGACACCACTCCCCTGGCACGGCGCCGGTGATGTTGATGTCGACCCCGCCCGTGTTGCCCCATATGTTGACCGTGTAGCCCTGGGCGGGTCCTGGTGCCGGGCCTGGGCCCGGCCCAGGCCCGGCAGATCCGACTGTGAGCCCTTGGCCGTACCCTCCGCTGATATCGCACGCCACAGTCACCTGGTGCTCGCCCGGTTCAGCTGGAATGGAGAAATCGAGAAACCCCGCATCATCCACAACACCCCCGAAGGAGTACCCGTTGTCGATGACCATGCAGTTCTCTCCCGGCACAGCGTCGGTGATGAAAACATCTACCGCTCCGCCACTGTCGTAGAATTCTACTGTTGCTGCAGCGGCGGCGATTCCGTGGCCGACAAGCACCACAGGAAATACCGTGGCTCCGACACACACCGCGGCACGGAGGCGACCGCGTGTGATGTTCGAACCTTTGATTCGGGGCGCCGGTGTGGCGGCAGCGACGCGAGCGATGGTCTTGACGAACTTGGTGAACATGGCGGGTCCTTCTTGTGAGTGCGTGACAGGTAAGAAAAGGATCTGGGACGCCGCTTATCGGATTCTGAAGAGAATCTTGTGATGGTTTCAGCGAGAGCGCGGGCGGCTCGCCACACAGCGACGTTCATCAGCTGTCTTGATGGACCCCTCGCATCCACGCGCCGACCGCCCGCAGCGCCGACGCGCCTTCAGCGCCGCCGACAAACTCGCCCACCCGACCGCCTACGAACAGGCGTGCGAGAGAACAACGGTGGTGGCGCGTATCTGCGCCGTCCCCGTCGCGCGCGGGTTGGCTCGGCAGCGGGCGACGGCGTAAGCACCCCGGACGCAACACGCGCGCGACCGCTATCAGATCCGACCCCCGTGCCAACGGCATGGTCGTCGTTCTGATTCGACCCCGCGTATTGCCAGCGCACCACTCCATGCCCGTAACCCCCTGGTGAAGGGATGACCGACAGCCGAGGAACCCCGGCCTGTCCCAAACCATTCGCATCACATTGGAGACGGCCCCACCGAGCCACAACCGAATGCACGCCCAACGCTGCTCTGGCTGCCGGACCAGAGCCTGGCGTCGGTAAAGCTGCAGGATTGACAAACCCCGCACTTTCAGGGATGACCTGGTTAGTCACCGCGCTCGCGGACGTGGTCATCGCCCGCCTCGGTCCCGCGGAGGACGGTGAGGCGTTCGTGCTCGAGGTTCACCACCGCCGGCCGCACCGTCGGTGCCGGTGAGCTGCCACCGCAGCAAGGCCGAGTGGGGCGATCGGTGCTGCCGCTGCTCGCCGGCGAGCGGGACATCGCCCAGGCACAACTCGCGGCCGTCGAACGCGAGCCGGACCCGTGCGGTGCGTGCCACCACGCTGGTCGAGGCGTTGGTCCGGCTCCACGCACTCGTCGACGCCGAGACGCCGGTCTTCCCGGACGCGCCACCCGATTGAGGTCCCGGCCCACCCCTCGGTGGGGATTCCCGGCCCAGGTGCCGCCGCCGCCTGGACACGTCGAGCAGACGCAGCGGACGGTGGAACGCAGCCCGGTCAGGTACGGGTCACCCGCGAACTCGGGGGCTATCCTTGAGAAGCACCCACGTCGAGCAGTACCTGCGAGGAACCGACGTCTGGTGATGCCGATGTCCGGGAGTGAGGCGGCCGCCGATGGCCGAGTTCGATCCACTGACCACTCAGCGTGCCCCCCGTTCCGCGATCAGCACGGAGCTGGCCGCGGCCGGATTTGACGACGCCCGGGAAATCGGGCGCGGCGGATTCGGCGTCGTCTACCGCTGCCGTCAACCATCCCTGGACCGCACAGTCGCGGTGAAACTCCTCACCGAGGACCTCGACACCGATAACCTCGAACGGTTTCTGCGTGAGCAACGCGTGATGGGTCAGCTGTCCGGGCACCCGCACATCGTCAACATCCACCAGGTCGGCGCCACTTCGTCGGGTCGCCCCTACATCGTGATGCAGTATCACGCGTGCGATTCGCTCGACGCCCGCATTCGCGGAATGGGACCGATCGGGTGGCCACAGGCGTTTCGACTCGGGATCAAACTGGCAGGCGCCCTCGAAACCGCACACCGTCTCGGCATCGTCCATCGCGACGTCAAGCCCGCGAACATCCTGCTCACCGAGTACGGGGAACCCCAGCTCACCGACTTCGGCATTGCCCGCATCGCTGGCGGCTTCGAGACCGCCACCAGGTCCGTCCTCGGGTCGCCGGCCTTCACCGCACCCGAGGTCCTCTCGGGTGGGCCGCCAACTCCGAGCTCGGACGTCTACGGTCTCGCCGCGACTCTGTTCTGCGCGATCACCGGCCACGCCGCGTTCGAGCGGCGCAGCGATGAGAGGGTTGTCGCCCAATTCCTGCGGATCACCACCGAACCCATCCCTGATTTCGGTGCGGAAGGTATTCCGCAGGACGTGTGCGACATCGTCGAACGCGCCATGTCGGGAGACCCGCGGATGCGCCCGACGACCGCCGCCGAGTTCGGGTACGAGCTGCGGGAGTGCCAGCGTCGAATTGGCCTGTCCGTCGATCACATGGCGCTTCCGGTCGAACTGCGCGAGGACGGACAGAATCCACTCGGCGGGACGCTCGGCGTCGTGTCGGGGAGCTCCCGCCCGCTGAGCAGTCCCGCCCGTCGGCGCACACCGACGACGATCCCGCCGCCCACTCCCGCAACCAAGTTCCGTCCACCGACTCCCACCCGTCAGCTGGTTGCCCGGGCTCGGCTCATCGCCGTCCTACGCGCGGGCCGGTCGCGACGACTGACCGTGATTCATGCGCCGGCGGGATTCGGGAAGAGCACGCTCGCCGCCCAGTGGCGAGACGTCCTCACCGAGGAAGGTGTGGCGGTGGCATGGCTCGGTGTCGATCATGATGACGACAACGTCGTGTGGTTTCTCACTCACCTGGTCGAGGCGATCCGGAAGAGCAGTCCGGCCTTGGGGGATGGTCTCGGTGAAGCACTCGAACAACGCGGCGATGCGGCCGCACAATACGTCATGATCAGCATGATCAACGAGGTCCACGACGGCGGGCAGCGTGTGGCCGTGGTCATCGATGACTGGCACCGGGTCACAAGTGCCGAGACGATCGCAGCGATGGAGTTCCTTCTCGACCACGGCTGCCACCACCTGCCGATCATCGTCACCAGCCGCACCCGTACCGGCCTGCCCCTGAGCCGGATGAGAGTGTGTGACGAGCTCGTCGAAATCGATTCGGCTGCGTTGCGTTTCGATGTCGCGGAGTCGAAGTCATTTCTCGTCGATCTCGGAGGACTCCCGCTCAACCGAGTCGATGTCGACGCATTGACGCAGTCGACAGACGGATGGGTTGCCGCCCTGCAACTCGCTTCCTTGTCGCTGCGCGGAAGCGATGACCCAACGCAGCTGATCAGTCATCTGTCGGGGCGCCATCACGCCATCGGTGAATTCCTGGCCGAAAACGTGCTCGGGACCCTCGAACCGAGGCTGCTCGAATTCCTCATGGCCACCTCGATTACCGGACGAATCTGCGGCAGCCTCGCGTCGGCACTCGCACGCGTCGAGCGTGGGCAGGCGATGCTCGAAGACGTCGAGAGCCGAGATCTGTTCCTGCGCCGCATCGACGACGACGGCGACTGGTTCCGGTACCACCACCTCTTCGCCGAATACCTGCGCAGAAGACTCGCGCGTGATCATCCCGAGCGGGTCGGCGAGCTCCACGCCGCGGCATCGCGATGGTTCGCCGATCGCCAATTGCTCAGCGAGGCCGTCAATCATGCTCTGGCTGCGGGAGACGAGAAGCGGGCAGTCGACATGGTCGAGCATGACGGAACGGTTCTGCTCGAACACGCGAAAATGTCAACTCTGCTCGGTCTGGTGGCGAAACTTCCGCCGAGGCTCGTCGCCTCGAGCGCCCGTCTCCAGCTCACGCTGGCGTGGGCGCACTGTGAACTCCAACGTGTCAGGCCCGCACAGGCGGCACTGGACCGCGCCTATTCCCTCCTCGAACGTGACGCGACGAACGGGGCGGAGATTGCCGATCTGCGGGTCGAGGCCGACGTCGTTCAGGGTGACATCACAATATTCTCGGACCGGGTCAACGGCGTCGCCGAGCTGATGGCGGAATGCCTGTCGCGACCGGAGACCCTGCCCCCGTGGGTCGTCTCCGCCGCGGCCGACATCGCAACCTTCGCCGAGGTCTACCGGTTCGACTTCGACGCGGCACGCCGCATGCAGGACTGGGCATCGATGTACCACGAGCGAACGAGCGGCCCGTACAGCGGGGCGTGGGGATACTGCTACTACGGCATCGCCGCCAATGAACAGCTCGATGTCGTTGCGGCCGAATACCACTACCGGAAGGCGATTCGGCTCGCGGTGAAGTCCGGCGGACGGCACTCACACGCTGCACGTCTCGCCAGCGCGCTGCTCGGCGAACTTCTCTACGAACGCGGTGACATCAGCACGGCCGAACGGCTGTTGACCGAGAGCCGCGAACTCGGATTCGACGTCTGCGTGGATTTCATGCTCGCCCCATGCGTCGTCGGAGCCCACATCATGGCGCTGCGAGGAGACCGCGCCGGCGCGGAAAAGCGGCTGAACGAAGGCGCCGAGGCCGCCGAATCACGGTCGCTGCCACGATTTCGGGCCAGGATCGACAATGAACGGGTAATGCTGGGCCTCCCTCTCGAACCGGGTCGCGCCGTCGAGTTCTCCCGGCGACGTCACCCGGTCGACGGATTGGACGAGATCACCGCGCAACTCGAGGACGCCACCGCCATCACCCTTCTCCTCGGTCAACGATCGGCGGAGACGACAGCGACCGCCTGCACCTGGGCCGGGGAATGGGTACACAGGATTGAAGGTCGAGGACGGCACCGAGCGCTACTGAATGCCAATCGACTGCTCGTCAGCTGCCTCGCGGCTGCAGGCCGAAAGGACGAAGCGAAACAGGTGCTGGCGTCGATCGCGGCGCAGTGCGCGGATCGCGACATGATCCGGTACCTCGTCGACGGAGGACCGCATGTCATGACGACCGTGCGCGGCCTCCGCGACGACCAACTGCACGCGCTGTGGCGACCGGAGTGGACGCCGGTCCCGAGCGCCTTTCTCGAAGCGCTGTCAGCGACCACGCGCCCGGCGGGATCTTCACACTGACCCTGCCATCACCGGATGGGCGCGGACAGCACTGTCCCCAAGGCCAGTTCGGCAAAGGACACGGGAACGGTGACGGTGCGATCATCGGCGCTTCGGGTGAACACCGGGTCCGGTTCCACGCGCACGGAGACATACAGGTTCCCCGATGGTGCCCCGCCGAGACCAACCTCGCTCAGTGGATCGCCCATGGTGAAGGGTAAATCACTCCCGAACAGGTCCCCGAAGTCGAAGCCGAAGCCGCCGGACCGGCGCGCGCTCCGGCCGTGCCGGAGCCAGGAGGAAACCCGTATCGGCGAACGCCCCGGAGGGGCTCGGCCCCCTCGACACGCTGGTCCTCGACCACGGCGTATCGGAACCGCAGGACCGTCCCGAGGAGATCCTGCGCCTGCCGGCGGTGTCCACCGAGCTGGTTCGTATAGTTTGCGATACAGCAGCTTTGACCGAGGCGATAGAGGCAGGTCCGCAGACTGCCACGCGTTGCGACGGCTCACCGGTCTCGGCGATCGAACCGACCGAGCACGCGCTACGTGCGGCTCTGTCCATCGAGCCAAGCGGCGGCCCGGGTGCGCGAGGCGCGAGAGAGCCACCCGTCCTGGACTACCTCGGTCAGTTCCTCCAGCGTGAGATCACCAATCATGCTCGCCCGCAGCAGTACCGAAGGGTGGCCATCGAAATGTGGGGTCGTGAAGAACGGCGAGGCGGAGTGTTGCACCATTGCTCGCTTGTCCGACTCGGAGGGCACCCAGAAGACGATCACGTCCGTGTATCGCTCACCGGTATGAGGGTCAACGGCATCTGGTCGAGGCGTTCGGAAGAATACAAACGACTTACCGCCGATCTGGTAGATGGGGTTACCCCGCGGCCCGTATTCGACCTTGACGTAGGGCATACCCAGGGCCAGTTCATGGACATCTTCGACCCGCGCATGGCGCAGTTTTGCCGACATGACAGCAGTGTATCGAAACCGAGTCCTTACTCGTCAAACTCACCTCGACGCATGGATGGCACACGGACATCCATCCGCCGATTGAAACCCTCTGACGGAACGAACGTAGATAACTGAACACATACAAAGCTGAGGCCGGGATGCGCACTGTATCTGCGCGGAGCCAGACGTGTTCGATGGAGCATCCGCGGTCGACAAGCTACACAGGCACCTGAGTGCGGCCTGGTCGATGGGGCAGTCTGGCCACAGCACCATGGCACGTTGCCCTGGTGGTGATGTCGACAGACGAAACCCTCGAGGCACACTCTCTCGCCGAAATGTAGCGCGACGCCGGGCCACGGCCCTGCGCAATCGTTGCCACTTCCGGGCACTGGAGCAGATCACTGCTGGAACCAGCCTGCAGCACCGAATCAGGCGCCGAACCGACAACCGCCAGGTTGTGGAAGGATCTCGTGAGACCCACCCACAACCTGGCGGTCGTTGCCTACTGAGCGAGCATGCCTGCGTCGACCAGATGCTCCGATCCGGTGATGTAGGAGGATTCGTCCGACGCGAGGAACAGCACGAGGTTGGACACCTCCTGCGGATCTGCGATGCGGCCGAGAGGAATCTGAGCCAGGGCGTCACCACCCTCTTCGTTGGTCGCCTCCACCATCATCGGAGTCTGGATGAACCCAGGGTGCACGGAATTGACGCGAATGTTCCTGGGTCCGTACTCGATTGCTGTCGCTTTCGTCATGCCCCGGACAGCGAACTTGCTGGCGACGTACGCCAAGCTCGGGAAACCGTAGTTCGCCGCCATGCCGGCGATTGACGAGATGTTGACGATGGAGCCGATGCCCGCTCGCTCCATCGAGGGCAGAACAGCTTTCATCCCGAAGAACACACCGTCCTGGTTGATACTGCAGACCTTCCGGTAGTCGTCCTCGGTAAGCTCTGCCGTTGTGGCCAGCGGGCCGAGAACACCTGCATTGTTCACCAGGACGTTGATCTCACCGAACGCCTTCACACTCTGTTCGACGACATTCGTCCACGAATCGAGCTGCGTGACATCGTGATGCACGAAGACTGCATTCTCGCCCAGCTCCTTGGCGAGTAGCTCCCCTGCGTCGTCCGTGATGTCCGCCAGTACGACCTTCGCCCCGTGCTGGACGAATGTCTTCGCGTGCGACTCACCCATGCCGCGGGACGCGCCAGTGATGAGGGCCACTTTGCCCTCCAACCGCTTTGTCATTTCTGTCCTTCGTTCGATTTGAGCACTACGTTGTCACCGATACAGGAAGTGAGATCCTGGGAGCCACTTCCTTCTGGATCATTGCCAACGAATTGAACCAGGGCGCGGGATCGTCGTAGTAGTCGTGCGACTCGACCTGGAGCGTGCCCCAACCTCCGCTGGCCTCGAACAAAGTATTGATCTTCTCCACCACGGTGTCCGGTGAGCCCACACAGAACACGTTGTCGACAACCCACTCGAGATCGACGTCGGCCTTGTCTGCTCCAGCATCCTTGATGAAGCCGTCCATCATGCCGAACCGCCACCAGATGGGAATGAGGTAGCGCTCGAAGCAGTGTCCGATAGGGCCCTCCATCACCAGCCGCTTCGCCTCTTTGTCCGTGTCGGCGACGAACACCGTCTGGGACACGTGATAGCGCGCGCGATCAGCGATGTGCCCGTTGGCCTCTGCAGCCGTGGAGTAGGTCTCCCAGTGCGTCTTCAGAGCGTCCAGACCGGAGAAGATCGACATCGGTCGGAATCCGCGTTCGCCCGCAAACTTCATCGACGGCGACTTGGCACTGAATCCGGTCACGGCGATCTCCGGTGCACCACCCCACGGGCTGAAGTCCGCGAGCATGTGCTGGTCGTCGCCCTCGTCGCCGTGTAATTCTTCGGGGTAGCCTGCATTCCAAAAACGTCCCTCGAAGAAGAACGGTTCACGCTTCCAGATCTTCTCCATGATCTCGAGGGATTCGCGGACCATCTCGTTGGTGAACTGCGTGTCTTCACCGTTCTTGATGCCATGGATGTACGTGGACTGCGGGTACGCACCCGCGCCGATGCCGAGGAAATACCGACCCTCGAGGATTTGCGAGAGCCAGCCGACCATGATCGCGAGCTTCGCCGGATTGTGATGGGGAAGGATGTGAGCCATCGGCGCGAACTTGATCCGCTCGGTTTGGCGTGCGGCTGCTGCGATAATCAGCTCCGGGTTGGGGATATTCTCCCAACGCTGCGAAGCGTGTTCGGACAGCATGATCGAGTCGAATCCGATCTTGTCGGCCTCGATGGCCTGCTGTACGCACCAATCGAACGTCTGGCGCGCGGTCCGCTCGGGGCGCATGTACGGGTGGACGATGAGTCCGGTTTCCATTGCCATCGTGAACTGCCTTTCTACGAACTTGCGGTCGATTACCTAGTGCTGGTACGAAACCTTTTGTCAGGCATAGAAGGTGTCGTATGCGTGCTTGGTATCCATGTACTCCTTGATGGACAGGATCTTTCCGTCGCGAAACTCGAACAGGAAGTGGTACTGGTTCTGATAGACCTTGCCGTTCTTCAACTTCGCATACGAGGTGGCCTCCGCGGCGACCTTGTTGCCTTGCGCGATCGCCGAACTGGGGGTGACCTCGAGAGCGCCGTTCTCGTACACAGAAGTGACCCCGCTGAGCAGCGTGCCGAGGCCTTCCTTGTCATAGCTCCCCGACATCCCGTCGATCCCTCCCGAGACCCAGTAGGTCGCCTCGGGATGGAGAGTGTTGAGAATCTGCTCCACGTCGCCTGTGGAGAAGACCTTTGCGAAGTTGTTGGCCAAGTCGATGTTCTGTTCCGGCGTAGTCATGGATGCTCCGTTTCGTTCCGCTATGACCTGGATCACTGTCCACCGACGGCGCTCGGGGCGAAACCGTAGTAATACTCGGTTCCCTACCGCTCCCGAATCTGACGGCATCCGGCCAGCTCAGAGCAGATATGCGTGCGGAAATCCCCAGAGCCGCTGTGTCAATATGCGTGTTGTCAGATCTTGACCACGCGGTTGTTTGACGACATGATCAACCAGTGACACCCATCACAGAGGGCCGCATGCAACAGAGAGGGCACCGTGAACGCTGACGAGTGGCGCGAGATAGTCGAGCTTCGACAATCCGGTGAATCGATCTCGGGCATCGCGACGCGGTTGAAGGTCTCTCGCAACACGGTGCGCCGAGCCCTGGAATTCGAGGCACCACCCCGGGACCACCGGCCACGGTCAGGGTCGTCCGCCGATGCCCTCCGACCCCGGATCGCCGCGGCGCTCGATGCAGACCCCGACGTCACGGTGGCACAACTGCATCGGGAACTCGAATGGAGCGGCTCGCGAAATACTCTGGCGAGCGCGGTCCGCCGCATCAAGGAGGAGCGTTCGCCACGAACGTCTGGCACGCGCACCTCGTCGAGCACCCGTTTGTTCAGCGCAACCGATATTCCGCTCTTCTCGACGAGTTTCGTCGGCCGAAGCGAAGAACTCCACACAATCCGGGTACTCCTCGGCGACAGTCGCCTCGTCACCGTCGCCGGCCCGGGTGGCATCGGAAAGACCCGACTCGCCGCAGAGGCCGCAACCGCGTACCGGCGGGCATTTTCCGATGGAATCCGCTTCGTGGAGCTAGCGTCCTTGCGAAGCGAATCTCTGCTCCCCCAGACGATACTGGACGCGCTGAGGTTCGACGAGCGAGATGCAGGGGACCGAAGTGCAACAGAATCGCTCCTCGAATCGGTCCGCAACAAGCACCTGTTGCTGGTGCTCGACAATTGCGAGCATCTCGTCAGCGCGTGCGCAGAGTTGATCTCGCTCATATTGCGGAACACCGAACATGTGAAGATCCTGGTCACGAGTCGTGAAGTGCTGTCGATTCCGGACGAGCACGTGCACGTCCTCGAGCCGCTGTCCACGACGGACCACCGCGACCCGGGCAGGGCCGGGGCCGCCATCGAGTTGTTCGAGAACCGCGCATCGGCCGCACTGTCCGGATTCGCCATTACGGATTCGAGCCGGGACGCTGTACGCCGAGTGTGCACGCAACTGGACGGTATGCCGCTCGCCATCGAATTGGCTTGTGCGCGCTTGACCGCGTTGTCCGTCGACGACCTCGCAGAACGTCTCGACGACCGGCTGTCGTTGTTGACCACGGGGAACCGCGGCGGGCCGAGCAGACATCGAAGCCTGCATGCAACGGTCGAGTGGAGCTACGACCTCTGCACTACTCAGGAACAGGTGCTCTGGGCCAGATTATCCGTATTCTCCGAAGGATTCGATCTCGCCATGGCCGAGAGCATCTGCGCTGGAACGCCTGTCGATGCCGCGAGCATTCTGGATACCCTCGCCGGTCTGATCGGCAAGTCGGTCTTGCAACGCACCACCAGCGAAGGACGTGTCCGGTTCAAGATGCTCGAAACGATCCGACACTTCGGTGCGAGCAAACTGTCCGACGACGAGAAGGTAGAGCTGCGGGTGGCACACCTCCGTTGGTGCGCCGAGCTGGTACAGACCGCCCGCCGGTCATGGACAGGGGCCGACCAGGAGCGTGCGAGCACCCGGCTTCGGGAGAACCGCGCCAACTTGCGGTCGGCACTACAGACTGCGCTGACCGACCGGAATCACGAGACGCTGCACCTCGCGTCGAGCCTCGTCGCGACCTGGTTCCTGTGGTCGTCGGCATTTTCGGTGCGAGAACACCGGATGTGGGTGACAGAGTTCCTTGCGCGCGACGATCTTGCCGAAGACGTCGTACCCAAGCTCTACGCCACTCTGGGGGTGCTGCAGACGATGCAGGGTGACAGGGTCGAGGCAGTACGAACACTCGACACTGCCGCGCGACGCGCACGCGAACTCGGTGACGATGCGACACTCGCATTCGCCCTTCAGACACAAGGCCTCAACACCTACCTCGGCGGTGATTTCGAGGCCGGCGAACGCAATCTGTCGGCCGCGTTGGCACTGTACGAGCGCCTCCCCGGTATCACCGATCTCATGTGGACCGCCCACGTCGAGATGGGAATGCTGTGCAGTTCGAACGGAGAGAACGACCGCGCTGCCGCACACTTCGAATTCGTTCACGCGCAGGCATCGGCCACAGGAGAGCAATGGATGCTGTCCTACGCCGTATACGGACTGGGCTTGGTAGCGCTGGTTCGCGGCCGTCACGACGAGGCGATCACCCTTGCCATCGAAGCCCTCGCCCTCAAACGCGCCTTCGACGACACGGTCGGAGCCACACTGGTGACAGACCTTCTCGCGTGGGCAGAAGCAGCGGCAGGTTCCGGCGAACGGGCAGCCGTACTTCTCGGCGCAGCATCGTCTATGTGGGATTCGTTCGGCATGCAACTATACGGATCCCAGCACTGGGTCCGGCGACGAGAGGTGTACGAATCGCGCGCGCGAACTTCGCTCGGCGACACGGTCTACTCCGCATCCCATCGTCACGGTTCTACGTTGTCGATGGCCGAACTCATCGCCTACGCCCTGGACGAGGAGCACTCCGACGGCCCCGTGCCGTCGTCGTACCTGGTTGCCGGGCTCTCCCCTCGTGAGATGGACATTGCACAGTGCGTTGCGGAGGGGCTCACCAACAAGGAGATCGCGGACCGGCTGGTCTTGTCGGTCAGAACCGTCGAGGGGCACGTCGCACATGTGCTCCGAAAGTTGGGTGTCGCGCGCCGCCACCAGGTGGCTGCCGCGCTCGCGACTTCTCCATCCTGCCGGGTGTAGAGCGTCGAGGACGCGTTTCAATGTCTACGTTGATGTTGACAGGGCAAGAAGAATTTGCGACGCTCGTCACAGTGCAGACGGCAGTCGTCCATATCGAAGCGAGGTCCCACGATGGATGGTCCAACAACCCGGGTGCAGCGAGCACTCTCGGATCTGAGCGCCGGACGGCCCGTCGTGCTGACCGGCAATACCGCGGCCAGTGATGCTCACATTCTGACTTCCGCCGAGAAAGCGTCGGTCGAGTCGATCGCATTTCTCGTTCGGTACGGTTCGGGGCTGGTCTGCGCGGCAATGGCCGGCTCGGACTGCGACCGGCTACAACTCCCGAGCATGGTCGGCGCGGACAGAGATCATCCCGGAACGGAGTTCACGGTCAGCGTCGACGCAGTAGGACCGGGGACCGGCATCTCGGCATTCGACAGGGCGGGCACGCTGCGCCTGCTCGCCGATTCGGCGAGCACCCCCGACGAGTTCACCCGGCCCGGGCATGTACTCCCGGCACGATCCGTACCCGGCGGAGTGTTGGAGTTCCGAGGGCCCGCGGAAGCTGCCGTGGATCTCATGACTATCGCAGGTTCGCACCGGACCTGCGCCTACAGCGCTCTCGTGTCCGATCTCGATCCGACAGCGATCGCCGACTCCGCTGAAGCCGAAACATTCGCACGTGCACACGGACTCGGAGCCTTGTCCATCGATGACGTGGCGACGTATCGCCGAATGGCCGAATTGCACATGCTCACGCAGTTCACCTTCGAACGTGAGACCGTCCACGGCCCGGTTCGTTGCGTCGGCTACCGCAGCGATGTCACGGGGGCCGAGTATGTCGCCTACTCCATTGGATCGCCGACAGCCGGTACCACCCCTCTCGTCTCCTACGAGCAAGAGAGCGATCCGGCACCGCACCTGTCCCAGAAAGGCGCGATCGAGATGGCGCTGGCACAGGTAGCCGAACACGGTCACGGAGCAGTCGTGGTGGCGAGGCGCCAGTCGAACAGCCAGATCTCGGCCGACACGCACGGCGATCTCGCCGAGGTGGTGCGCGAATGCGGATACCACTCCCCCTCGCTGCACAACTTTCCACCCGAGTCGCGAACGATGATGTGGCACATCGGGTTGAGCATCAGCGCCGGAGACTCCCTGTCCTTTGTTCGCGGAAACGCCCCTGCGCCGTTCGGCTTCGAGCAGCCTGCCATCGTCGGCACGGTGGTTCACGGCGATCAACGCGGGCGAGAGCTGGGCTTCCGAACTGCGAATCTGGAATTGGAGGATTCGAATTCGGTCGCCGACGGCGTCTGGGCCGGCTGCTGCACACTCTTCGACGGCTCGACGGCGATCGCTGCGATATCTATTGGCCGACGCCCCACGTTCTACGGCCGGTCCGGAATTCGACTACTGGAGGCACATCTACTCGACTTCGATGGCGACCTGTACGGCGCAACACTCGAGGTGCACCTACACCACTGGATGCGCGGACAGGTGACGTTCGCGTCGAAGGAAGAGCTGGTCGCAGCGCTCGCCGCCGACGTGGTGCGGACACGATCGCTGATCGCAGACTGAGGAACGCGGATCGGCCCGGCACGAAGTTCGTGCCGGGCCGATCAGCGTACGGCGGAACTGTCAGCCGACTCCGCGATGCTCGGGAGCGGCCGCCGAGATATCGAGAACCTCACGGATGCTACGAGCTCCTGCACCGAGGTCGAGCGCGTTCTTCAGATGTAACAAGAAGCCAGGCTTGTATCGATGAGTGGGAGTGGAATCGGCGGCGAGAGAGATCAATTCCTTCGTCACCGCCCGCAGTGCCCGACTCTTCCACGGCACCGCACAGTAGTCGAAGAACGCCACGAACGTGTCCGGTGACATCCTCAACAGCGCGTCGAAGAAGCCGGGAAGCTCGTCCTCCATGCGCCGCCAGTACGGATCGGTACCGACGTAGCGGTCCCACAGATCCTGCTGATCTGCATCGAGCGGTTCGACCCTGCCGCCACTTCTGCGGCGAACAGTATCCGACAACTGTCTGGACGACTCGAAGAGCGTGTGCACACCAAGTCCCGATACCACCGTCAACGCTTCCTGGATCTGCTCGGCGTCGAGGCCCAAATCGAGCGCTTCCTCGATGTAGCGGCCTGTACCTGCCACGTCCATGGTCGTCGCCACCGAACACACGGCGATGTGTGTGAGCACGCGCGTCTGCTCACCGAGGGCGGGTCCCTCGTCCACGTCTTCCAACATGCGTTCGGCTAGCGCACGAAGATCGCTCGTACCGCATCCGACTGCCACAGACGTCAACCCGCCACACTCAGCGACGTGGCAAGGGTCGACAGCTGCGCTTTGAGCCCGCGCTTGTTGATCTTCGTCGCCGACATGGGCCACGCCCCCGCCTCGACGAAATACACGGCGCGCGGAACCTTGTACCGGCCGATCCTGCCGTCACAGAATTCGATCAACTCCGCTTCTGTGAGCTGGTGTCCTTCTCGAACCTCGACGAATGCGACCGGCACTTCGTCGAGCCGGTCATCCGGGCGGCCGATGACAGCGGCAGTCAACACAGCAGGATGCTCGCAGAGGAACGACTCGACTTCGATGGCCGCGACGTTCTCGCCACCGACCTTGAGCATGTCCTTGAGCCGTCCGTGGAACTCCAGGCACCCCGACTCGGTACGACTGTAGAGGTCACCGGTCCGCAACCAGCCGTCGGAATCGATCGCCTCGGCGGTCTTCTCGGGATCCTTGTAGTAACCCTCGGTCACGCAGTAACCGCGAATCAAGATCTCACCGGGAACTCCCACCGGCTGCTCGGCGCAACTGAATGGATCGACGATACGAATCTCAATGCCCGGCACGGGCTTACCTTGCGCACCGCTTCGCTCCTCGAACGACTCGTCCGGCTCGCTGAGAGCATAGATTCCTGTCGTTTCCGTCATTCCGCACGCGGCCATGAGCTCGGCCGCCGGGAAAAGATTCTGAACCTCTTCGATGAGGACCCGGGGACCGATCAGGAACACGTACCGGATCGAGTCGAACTCGCCGGCGTCGAAGCTGGGGTGCGACATCATCATCTGCATCGGTGCGGGAAACCAGGGCCAGATGCAGGTCGGCCGCTCGGCCCTGATCAGCTCGATGGCGCGGCCGGGTTCGAAGAACGTGTCGGTCAGGAACGTTCCCCCGGCACCGATCGCCCCGATCAGCGGGGCCAGCGCAGCGATGTGGAACAGCGGCCCGCCGGCCCAGCTGATGTGACGCTCACCTGCGGACAGGCGCCCGGTCGCCCGCTCCACCGGGCCACGCGTCATCGATTCGTGGGTGAGCAAGCAGCCACGCGGGTTGGCCGTCGTCCCCGATGTGTACAGGATGGCGGCGATGTCTCGCGTCCGCACCCGGCGGCGATGACGATGCACGAGTGTCGCGTCGACGGTCTCCGCGGCAGCATCCAAGGCCGTCCTGGACGTGAAACCGGGCCTGTCGGTTCCTTTCAGCAGTACGGCTCGACGTAGCCGCGGCGCTTCGGGAATGTCGAGCTCACCTGAACCTGCCGTAGCCAAGGAGGGCAGCGCTTCGTGCAGGACCTGTACGAAGTCCACGTAGTCGTCGGGGCCGGAGACCGTCAGCAGCGCGGTGATGTCGGCGTTCTCGATGATGTAGCCGAGCTCCTTCGCTTTGTGCCGCGCATTGAGTGGTACGACGACGGCGCCGATCAACGTCGAACCGAAGAGCCCCTCGACGAACTCGATACCGTTCGGCGCGAGGAGCGCGACGTGATCGCCGGACCCGACACCCAGGGCGAGTAGGCCTCGCGCGACCGCGATCGCACCGTCGAGCACCTGGGCATACGTGAACCGCGCGTCGGGAAACACGATCAGATCGCGGTCTGGGTGCAGGTGCGCACCTCGCACCAGCAGGTCGCCGAGCGGGGTTACGTTGCACCAGTCGTCGATGTCAGTCATGTCGTCCTCAATCATCGATCGTCGGCAGCGGTTGCGCTACCGGAATTGTCTTGATCAGCGGCGCAGAAGCCTCGCGCACCAAGGGATCGTGTCACGTAGACGCTAAGCGACTCATGTCACACTGTCAACGTTGAAGTTGATTAATATCAGCGTTGATAATCTACACTTTCAACGTCAACGTTGTAGTTGACACGTGATCGGCGTCACCCTATGTTGGGGATACGCCGATGCGAGCATTTCGCCTGGCGGACCGCCACAACACGTGTCGGATCGATCGGACAGAAACAGCGTTCTGCATGCAAGTTCCGCGAAGCCGCTCTCGGTTCTCAGGGCCCATCCACAACCACTGTCAGCCTCGTGCCGGACACAGCAGCAGACTGCATTCACGACGACCAGAAGCTGGAGACTCACCAATGGAATGCGGCGTTTTCCACACCCCGTACATGCGCCCCGGGCGCAGGGACAAGGACACCTTCGAGTACTCGCTGATGCTGGCAGCCGCATGCGACAAGTTCGGCTACCGCGACTTCATGGTCGGCGAGCACGGCATGCAGGCATGGGAGAACATTCCTAACCCCGAGTTGCTGATCGTCGCGGCAGCGCAGATCACCGAGCGCATGCGTTTCGCGCCCATGGCGCACATCGTGCCCCTGCACAATCCGTCGACACTCGCGATTCAGATCGGCTACACCTCGCAGCTGCTCGAGGACAGATACTTCCTCGGCGTCGGAGCCGGTTCGTGGGAGAACGAAGCAGTGCTTCGTGGCCAGCCCGGCGACCTGTCCGAAGCCCACCCCCGGCTGATGGAGGGACTGGAGGTGATGGACAAGGTGTGGCGCCAGGAGCCCTTCGACTTCGAAGGCAAGTACTACAAGGCCGCCCGCCTCGACGGGCAGATCGATCCCGGTAGCGTCGCCTCCCACGGTGAGTTCAAGGTCAAGGAAGGCGAGGAGTACCACCTGACCGCAGACCACTCTCCCCATGGTGGCGCGGACGGCCTCGAAATCGCTGTCACAGGACTCAGCAAGAACTCACCCTCACATCGCCTCGCAGGCGAACGAGGCTGGACCCCGATCTCGTTCTACGGCGGTTCGGCCTTGCTGAGATCGCAGTGGGACACATACTCGGAGGCGGTCAGGTCCATCGGCGGAACCCCGCAGGGATCTCGATTCAAGATCGCACGAGACGTGTTCGTGGCGAAAACGGACGAAGAGGCCAAGGAAAAGGCAAAGAACGGCGCACTGGGACTCGCCTGGCAGAAGTACTTGATGCCGGTCTACCAGAAGTACCGGATCCTTCAGGGCTTCATCGACGATGCCGACCACAAGGTCGACATCGACGACGTCGATCTCGACTACCTCGCCGACAATGTGTGGCTCTGCGGAAGCCCGGAAACCGTCATCGAGAAGATCGAGAAGACCTTCGACCTGGCCGGCTTCAGGTACGGACAGCTTGCCGTCAACACTCACGACGCGATGGACGATCCCGAGCCATGGATCGAATCCCTCCGCCTGTTCGCCACAGAGGTCGTACCGAACGTTCCGGTCGAAGGAACACACGAGACTGTCGCAGTGGCCTGAACCCACCGATAACAGGGCCCCGGGAAGTAGTCGACAAACAACGACTTCCCGGGGCCTTACCCGTCCCCCACGGCGACCTCGGTCGACGCCGAGGTCGATCGACGTCAACGTTGATCAATGTCCTCGATCCGGAGGTATCATCCGACAATGCCAACTTCGACCGCAGCCAACAGCGGCATGAGCCGACGCCGACGCAGCGCTCAGAACGACAGCAGCCCCAACTATCAGGCCAAGCGCCAGGAACTGTTGCGGACCGCAGCCGATGTCTTCAAGGAGAAGGGCTTCGAAGGAGCGACGCTCAACGACATTGCCGAGCGGTTCGGGACCGACAGAGCGTCGATCTATTACTACTTCGCGAGCAAGAAGGAGCTGTTTCAGGCGCTTTTCCATGACATTCTCGTCGACGTCCTGGATCAGAACATCGCCGTCGCAGAGGAGATCCTCGCCGGCGACGACGACGCGCCCGAGAAACTTCGCCGCCTCGTCGAGCAACAGATGAACTCGTACGAGAAGAACTACCCCTTCGTTTACCTGTACATCCAGGAAGACATGGCGCAGCTACAGCTCGACACCACGTCGTGGGGCAAGGACATGGCCCGTAAGACGAAACGCTTCGAAACCATTGTTCTCGAGGTGCTGCAGCAGGGAGTCGACGACGGCACCCTACGCAGTGACGTGTCGGTGCAGCTGATGTCGAAAGCACTGTTCGGCATGGTCAACTGGACGCATCGGTGGCTCAAGCCAGGAATGCGCAACGTGGACGCCAAGCAGACCACCGAAGCGTTCTGCACTCTGTTCTTCGAGGGCGCGAGGACGAAGAACTGACTGTGCGCTGGGCCGCGACGCGTACGTCGGACCCAGCGCACCGCGTGGGACACGGTTGTGGGCGGCCGCTCCTTACGAGCAGCGCGCTTCTCGTATGGCACGATTTCGCCGACCAGTCCTGAGTACGGCTGTCACCACACGCTTACCGTCCGGAAATCAGCCCTCCGTCGACAGGGAACATTTGTCCAGTGATGAAGTGTGACGCATCGCTGGCGAGGAAAACCATGACCGGAGCCAAGTCCCGGTCGGCTCGACCGAAAGCCCCACCGAGAGGTATGTCTGCAGCGGTTTGGTCGTCGTGCGATTTCAGCTCGTCGGGAGACAAGGCAGCGCGAAACTCGTCGTACATCTTTGTCCACATGTACGGAAGTACGTAATTTACTCGAATCCCGTCTGGCCCCCATTGACGAGCGACGTTCCGGCTCCATGTATGTACCGCACCCTTCGACGCAGCGTACAGAGCATTGTTGATCTCACCCGTCAGTCCCGACTCGGAACCGAAGTTGATGATGTTCCCAACGCGATTCGATTTCATCAGGCGATGTGCGGCACCGTTGGTGTTGATTGTCCCTAACACATTGACATCGAAAATGAATCTGTAGAGTTCAGTGGAGATTCCGGCGGGATCGCAGTGCTTGTGTACACCAGCCACGTTCACGACTACGTCGAGGCCTCCCAGTTGGTCAGCAGCGGTCTCGAAGACTTTCTCCACCTGGTCGCGGTCACGCACGTCGCACGAGTGAAAGGTTGCTTTGCCAGGTCCGCATCGGCTCGCTTCTTGTGCTACGGCCGCACCCAGCTCGTCAGCGAGATCCAGAGAGGCGACGTCAGCACCCTCCGATGTGTAGGCCCGGACGACCGACTCACCGATGCCCATGGAACCGCCCGTGACAATGATCTTCTTTCCGTCCAGCTGCATAGCCAAGTGCTCCTTACAATCTCAGGTTGTCGGCGACCAGGTCGGATGCCGCTCTCGGTGCTCGCCCGGGCATCACGCGGCCATCCGTTCACGGCGCCGGGTGCAAGTGCTGCGCGCTGGAACCGCGACGCGGACGCCGGGCCCAGCGCCCAGACAAAAAGCAGTGTCAGCGACCGCTCCATTGCGCAGCACGCTTGTCTGCGAACGCTGCACGTCCCTCGATGCGGTCCGCGCTGTTCGCGTACGCCTCGATGGGCTCATAGCGAGTTGCCAACGCGACGTCCAGCGGCCATCCTGCCCGCGACAGCACCGCATCCTTCGCGGCTTGGACCGCAAGCGGTGACGCCGACGCGATTCGCTCCGCCCACAACGAGGCGGTCTCGAGCAGCTTCTCGAACGGCACGACCTCGTTGACCAGCCCGTATCGCTCCGCCTGCTGTGCGTCGATGCGATCACCGGTGAGAATCAAGGCCATCGCGATGTGATGTGGCAGCTGCCGTATCGCGCGATGCATGATGCCGGCCTCGCCGATGATGCCGACCTTCGTCTCCGGAATGCCGAACTGAGCGTTGTCGGCTGCGACGATGATGTCGGCGCACATCGCCAGTTCGAATCCACCGCCGATCGCGTATCCCTGCACTGCCGCGATCAATGGTTTACGAAGCGTCAGCATGGGCCCGCCGACACCGGTGAGACCGCCGCCGAGCGCCATCCTGCGGCCGTCGCCTTCGGTCCCACCGCTCACGTTGGCGCCGGCGCAGAACGCCTTCTCCCCCGTAGCACCGAGCACTGCGACCCAGATGTCCGGATTCGAGTTGATCTCGGTCCATGCCTCGAACAGCGCCGCGTCCATCTCGGGATCGATGGAATTCAACGCCTTGGGGCAGTCGAGCGTCACCCGTGCGATGTGGTTGTCGAACTCGAACAAAACTCCGCTGCTCACGGTAGATCCTTTCTCATCGTTGTTCTGCGACCGCATGATCGGGTAACGCCACGGGTTCGCGGTAGGCAGCGATCGCCGCCTTCAGTCCCACCTCGGAAACGAACTTGCGCACCTCGGCCACCGACGGCGACAGATGGAGCAGGGCATCCATTTCTGCACCACCTTGGGCTGCGGTACGCACGCCCATTGCTTCCATCGTCTTGTTGATGGACAACTTCTTGATCCGCAGGATGTCCGACGGCGTGCGTGCCATACGAGCGGCAAGCGCCTCGGTCTCGGCGATCAGATCTTCCTCGGCCACCGCATGATTGGCCCAGCCCCACTCGACCGCGGTCGTGCCGTCGATCGAGTTGCCAGGAACGAACGCCAGTTCCTTGGCACGTTTAGGACCGACCAGGGGCGCCCACAACGGCGCGATGTACCCACCACCGAGTGGGATCGCCGGCTCACCGATCTTCGCGTTGCGCGCCACCAGGGTCACGTCGGTGAACACACACATCTGCGTGGCTCCCGCGATGCAATATCCGTGCACTGCAGCAATCACCGGTTTCGGGTGATCCCAGATCGCGAGAAAGCGATTGACGTTGCGAGCAAGCCGCTCTCGGTCCGCCACCGGGTCCGGCTCGGCGACGACCTTTCCGACCTGGCCGAGGTCGTAGCCTGCCGAGAAGCCTTTGCCTGCTCCACGAATTCCGATGATCGGCCCGCCGGCCGTCGCCAGAGCGGCCAAAGCCGCACTGAACTCGTCGAGCATCTCCGTCGAGAGCGAATTGGCCTTGTCCGGCCGGTCCAGCACGATCCAGCTGATCGGTCCCCGGTGCTCGATGCGCAGGTTCTCGTAGCGGGTTCCTGCAGCCGTGTCCGCGATCGCCGTCATGACCGCCCGATCGGGATCTGCTTCTTCACGTGGAAGTCCACGACACCGGACGCACGCAGTTCGCGTCGAGAGAAGAGCCAGCCGTGCTCATCGTCCCGCACGAAGTCGTCGTGATACTGGCCGAAGAAATAGCCGTCGGCCTTGCCTTCCTTGGTGTAGCGATGCCATGCATACAGGACGGAGCGAACCTTGGCCGACGTCAGATCGTCGGAGAAGTCGACGACGATGTTGGACACATGGTGACTGGTTGCCGTGAAGAACGTACCGATGCCGTCGAGTGTCTCGCGATAGGCGGCGCGGCCTTCGGCGCCGAAATCAGGCCCGTAGGCGACGTAGCAGTCCTCGGTGAACAACGCGACGAGATCGTCGGGACGGTTCATGTCGAGGTTGTAGGCGTACTCGAACAGGACGCGCTCGATCTTGCCGGTCTCCACGAGCTCGGCGAGCTCCCTGGTGGACACCTCATGGGTTGCAGTCATATCGATCTCCTTGGGGCGTGAATTGTTGACGTACGTTCGATTTGCCCGCCTGGAATACGCGACGGAAAATCAACATTGATGTAGATTTTGACGACCGTTCGCACCCGCAGGCAACGGGTGCGAAACGGTCAGACGCGAACCGCGTAGTCGGAGGGCGCAGGTTCGGCCCCGGGCCACCGAACAGGTAAGTCAGAAGTGAGCGACGTGGCCACTTCGTCCCAGGGGCCTAGATGCACGGTGCGCATGTTGCGAGACGCGAACTTCCAGCGCCCACCTTCGCGGACGTACTCGTCTTCGTAACGCACAGCGCCGAACACCGTCGTTCCACCCGTTGCGATCTCGAGGTGCGCGCCTACCAGCCCTGTCGCATGATCGTCGTCGACGAACACGATCAGGACGTAGTGCGGCGTGTGAATGGTGGTTCCGAACGCGGTACGAGCTTGCCGAATCATGTTCGCGATCCCACTGCCGGTGGTGGCGCCGGGGAATCCTCCAGCCGAGAACGTCCCGTTCTCTGCGAAGGCATCGGCAATGGCGTCGAAATCGTCGAAATCCGAAGCGAGGAAGTAGCGGACCGCGAGGTCGCTCAACGCCGCCCTGTCCTCCAGCCGACGCACCCTGCTCTCGATGTCGGACATGTGCACTCCTTTGCGCGGTGAAGGAAATCCAGCGACTCGACCGAAGGGTCGAACCCCGCATCTCGCGATCAACGTCAGCGTAGATCGCTGTCACGATCATTGTGCCCTGCGCCACAGATGTCAACCTTCGACCCCGCGGCCACAACTACCGAATCTACGCGATCGTAGATTGTATCAACGACATAGTTGACAGAATTCCGGCTCCGGAGGAGGCTGCAATCAGTCTCCGCGTCGGGAGTCATATGTCCTCGATACCCGGCTCGGCTTCACGGACGAAAGGAATCACCATGGGCTCCACGATGGAGGGCAAGGTCGAGACACACGAATCCGACTCGCGCACCGCTGTCCCCGACGGCGTGATCGTCGACGAATTTCACGCGATAGACCCCTTGCGCTTCCGAAAAGTTCTCGGCCACTTCCCCACCGGCGTCGTAGCTGTGACCACCATGGACGCCGAGAACAACCCGACCGGCATGGCGGTCGGGTCCTTCACCTCTGTGTCACTCGATCCGCCACTGGTCGCGTTCCTGCCGGACAAGTCCTCGTCCACGTTCCCCAAGATCCGCTCGGCCGGACGCTTCTGCGCCAACGTGCTCAGCTCCGAGCAACAGCAGGTCTGCCGCAGTCTCGCTCGAAAAGGAACCGACAAGTTCGCGGACGTCACGTGGACCCGGACTCCCTCCGGCATGCCGCGCATCGAGGGTTCGCTGGCGTGGGTCGATTGTGAGATCGATGCCGTGCACGACGCCGGCGACCATCACATCGTTGTCGGCCGCGTGCGGCAGCTCGAACTCGATACCCCCGAATCACCGCTGATCTTCTTCCAGGGCGGTTACGGCGGCTTCGCAGCCGACCGGCCACCCGTATGACGTCCCTTCTGATCGCCAATCGCGGTGAAGTAGCGCTTCGAATCATCCGGACAGCCGCGGCCCGCGGAATCAGGACGGTCGCGGTGTACAGCGAAGACGAGCATGATGCCCCACACGTCGCTGCTGCCGACCACGCCCGTCCGCTGCGCGGAACGGGTCCCAGCGCATATCTGGATGTGGCGGCCGTTCGCGACGCGGCCCTGGAGGCCGGGGCGTCAACGGTTCACCCTGGATGGGGATTCCTCAGCGAGAGCGCCGAGTTGGCCGAGGCCTGCGCCGAGGCGGGACTGACATTCGTCGGACCCGATGCTCGTACGTTGAGGCTTCTCGGTGACAAGTCCTCCACACGTGAACTCGCGACCGGCTGCGGGGTACCCGTCCTCGCCGCCACCGCGGGTCCCACATCCAAGACCGACGCACGCGAGTTCGCGCAGTCGCTTCCTGCCGGCGCGGTGATCGTCAAAGCCACGGCAGGCGGTGGGGGTCGTGGTATGCGAATCGTAGAGGATCTCACCGAACTCGAACGTGCCATCGACAGATGCCGTTCCGAGGCGGAACGCAGTTTCGGCCTGTCCGATGTCTATGTCGAGGCCTACCTACCGCGGGCCCGACACATCGAGGTCCAGGTCGTCGGCGACGGGGTGATCACACCGATGCATCTCTTCGACCGCGACTGCACGGCGCAGCGCCGTCACCAGAAAGTCGTGGAGATCGCGCCCGCGCAGAACCTCCCCGAGTCCACTCGCAAGGAACTTCACTCCGCAGCGCTGACGTTGGCGTCATCCGTCGCGCTGAGAGGACTGGCCACATTCGAGTTCCTCGTGGAGTCCGATCACCTCGATCGGTGGTACTTCATCGAGGCCAATCCGCGCCTCCAGGTGGAGCACGGCATTACCGAAGCGATCACCGGTCTCGACCTGGTCGGTCTGCAACTCGACGTCGCACAGGGACGCACGCTCGAGGACGTCCAACTCTCACCGGCAACGCTCGGCGAACCGAGCGGTGTCGCGATCGAGGTGCGGGTCACCGGTAGCCCGAAACCAGATGGCTCCGACCGACTCACCGACGTTCGGTTTCCGTCCGGTCCGTCGATCCGCGTCGACTCTCACGCGCACGTAGGAATGCGAGTGGGAACCGGATACGACCCTCTGCTCGCAAAGGTCATCGTGCACCGAGAGGACGGCGACTTCGATTCGGCCGCAGCAGAACTAGACCACGCCCTCTCCGATCTGACCCTGAACGACATGGATACCGACGTCACGACGTCGTCGTGGCTGCTGGGCAGTGACGAGTTCCGGTTCGGCACGGTGACGACACAAACGATCGACGATCATCTGGCAACATTCTCGATATCGGATGCGCCCGCGGCGTCGGCGACACAACTCGAACTGCGGGCGCCGTCGTCGGGCACGGTCGTCGAGACGGCCGCGGTGCCGGGACAGGTCGTGCGAAGCGGCGACGCTCTGATCACGCTCGAAGCCATGAAGATGGAATCCGATGTCACCGCGACAGCATCAGGCCGCGTCGCCGGCGTGTGGGTGACGGCAGGCGATACCGTGAAAGCCGGACAGCTACTCGTGACCCTAGTGCTCGATGTACGTCAGGACGACGCATCGGCAGCCCCCATCGACGTGGACGTCACGGCCGAGCGCATGGATCTGTCCGAAATCGAAACACGGCAGCGTCGAACACTGGACGAGTCGCGTCCGGCGGCGATCGAACGACGGCACAAGCGCGGCAAACGCACCGCGCGCGAGAACGTCGATCATCTCGTCGACGAAGGAACTTTTCACGAGTACGGATCTCTCGTCGTGGCTGCGCAGCGACGCCGAAGGCCTCTGGGCGAACTCGAATCCGAAACGCCGGCAGACGGCCTCGTTACAGGATTCGGAAGGGTTGCCGGACGACCGGTGGCAGTGCTCGCGTACGACTACACGGTGCTCGCCGGAACCCAGGGCCTTCAGAGCCACAAGAAGGCCGAGCGGATGTTCGAGCTGGCCGGCCGCAGAGGCACACCGGTAGTGCTGTTCGCCGAAGGCGGCGGGGGTCGCCCCGGCGATACGGACGACATGTCCCGGGCGACGAGGATGGATCTCGGCACGTTCGTCGCACTCGGGCGGCTCAACGGTTCGGTCCCGACCGTGGGGATCGCTTCCGGCCGTTGTTTCGCGGGGAATGCTGCGCTACTGGGATCGTGCGATGTCATCGTCGCGACTCGTGATTCGACGATCGGCCTCGGCGGACCCGCCATGATCGAAGGCGGCGGCCTCGGCGTATTCGCCGCGGACGACATCGGTCCGGTGTCCGTCCAGGAGACCAACGGGGTCATCGACATCGTCGTGGCCGACAAGTCGGAGGCAGTCGACGTCGCCCAGCGATACTTGGGCTACTTCGCCGGCCCCACACCCGAATGGGCCGCCTCCGACCAGCGCTTGTTGCGTCACATCGTCCCCGAACGACGCAATCGGCCGTTCGACATCCGCACGTTGATCGACACCGTCGCAGACGAAGGATCCGTTCTCGAACTCCGACGCGGATTCGCCGGCGGATTGGTCACGGCGCTGGTTCGGATCGAAGGCAACGCCATAGGGCTCGTCGCCAACGACGGCAGCCGTGCGGGCGGCACGATCGGCAGCGCCGAAGCCGACAAGATGACCCGATTCCTGCAACTGTGTGAGGCGTATGGCCTTCCGGTCCTCACGCTCTGCGACACAGCCGGTTTCCTGGTCGGACCCGACGCTGAACGCACTGCGTCGGTGCGTCATGTGAGCAGGCTGTTCGTCACCGCGCCTGCCCTCACCGTTCCGTTCTGTACGGTGATCGTCCGCAAGGCCTTCGGACTGGGCGGCCAGGCCATGGCCGGTGGAAGCTTCCGCGTCCCGGACACCATCGTGGCGTGGCCCTCGGCCGAACTCGGTGCCATGGGTCCGGAGGGAGCCGTCACGCTCGGCTATCGTCGCGAACTGGCTGCGATCGAGGACGCCGAGGAACGGGAGCACGTCTACCGACGGCACCTGGATGACTACGTGGCGCAGGGCAAGGCCCTCAACGCGGCGTCCGTCTTCGAGATCGACGACGTCATCGATCCCGCAGACACTCGCTCACGGATCGTCGATATCCTCGCCGCTCCGCGCCCCGAACGCCCGACCCACGTTCACAGGCGCATCGACACCTGGTAAAAGTGATTCTCGAACGACTCTGCCCCGGAACCGATTCGGTACCGGGGCAGAATTCGCGGAGCAGCTATCGCGCAGTGTAGTTCTCCAGATCGGGGCGCCGCGTCATCTGCCAGTACTCGACGTTCAGGAACGGCATCACGAACACCACCCGTCCACGCGAGTTGCGGTAGTACGTCGACATCCCGCGGTGGGTCCAGACCGTGCGCGAATGGGTCGAGTCCACCAGCTCGTTGTACTCGACGTTCGCCTCAGGGCGCGCATCGATCGCCTTGATTCCACTCTTGAACATTTCGGTCAGTAGTCCACGTATGTACCGCATCTGGACCTCCATGAAGAACATGAAGCTGCCGCTACCCGGGAACGAGTTGGGGCCACCCAGCATGAAGAAGTTGGGGAACCCGGGAACCGACACACCGAGATAGGCCTTGGGGTCGTCGTCGTCCCACACTTCGCGTAGCGTCCGGCCGTCCATTCCCACGACGTCCATGGAACTCACGAAGCGTGCGGCTTCGAATCCGGTGGCCCACACGATCACGTCCACGTCGTTCTCAGTGCCCTGATCGTCAACCAGGCCCTCGGGCCGGACGGCGGTGACGGATCTGTCGATCAGGTCGACGTTGTCCTTGCGTAGGGTCGAGTACCAGCCGTTGTCGAGCAGAATCCGCTTACCGAACGGCGGGTAGTCGGGCATCACTTTGTCGAGCAGATCTGTTCGATCTCCGACCTGTGCCGTGATGTACCGCGTGAAGTACTCGCGATGGGCATCGTTACGGGCGTTTACGGAGCGCTCGGGGTGGTCCCATTCCGGGTCGACGCGTAGCGACTCGATCACCTTGTCACCGAACTGCCAGAACAGTCGAATCCAGTACCAGCTGTGGTAGATCGGGCAGGTTTGCATGAGGCGACGCAGTTCCACGGGTATCGGGGCGCGGAACTTCTCGAACGGCGCAACCCACTGGGGAGAGCGCTGATAGATACTGAGATGGGCTACGCGGTCCGCGATGGCCGGCGCGATCTGCATCGAGCTGGCACCGGTGCCCACGATCGCGACACGTTTGCCGTCCAGATCGAGGTCGTCCGGCCAATTGGCCGAATGGAAGCTTGCTCCGGTGAAGCTGTCAATCCCGGGGACGTTCGGCGATTTGGGGCGGTTCAACACCCCCACCGCACTGATCACCACATCGGATCGCAGCGTCGACGAGGAGCCGTCCGGATTGATCACGTCGACTGACCACTGTGCGGCTGCTTCGTCGTACCGCGTCGACCGCACTTCGGTTCCGTATCGAACACGTTCACTGGCACCGAGACTTTTCAACACGGCCGCGAAGTAGCCTTGCAGTTCGTTGCGGAGTTCAAAGTGTGTCGTCCAGTCGTTCTTTGCGAACGAGAACGAGTAGAGGTGACTGGGGGTATCGACACCCGCTCCGGGATACGTATTCTGCCACCAGTTTCCGCCGGCCTCTGGCTGCTTCTCCAGAATGACGTAGTCGATGCCCATATCCTCGAGCTGTTGCGCTGCAGCTATTCCCGCTACGCCCGTGCCGATGACGATCACCGAATAGCCCTCCGGTGCATCGACAGGCTCCAGTGCGAGGCTCGAGGCATCGGGCGCGGCGCGACGAGCGAGTTCGAGGGACAGCATAGGTCCGTATTCCTCCCCGACCTCCTCGCCCATGCACACACTCATCATCCGCACCGTGAGTTCGGGGGAGGGAGTCTCCACCGCAGGACGAGCGCCGTCCTGCAAATCCAGGATGGCCTTCACCGCGGCCTCCCGGATCTCATCCTGAATCGCTTCGTCGAGGCCGCCCGAGTCATGGTCGCCGAGGCCTTTGCCTCTCGTCGGCGTATACGGTGCTGCCAGCCACTTCTCGTCACCCGTCGTCTGGAACACGACCATGAGCAGCGAGGGTACATTTGCCCGCGCAACGGCGGTTCGGATCTCGGATTCAGTGAGCCGATCGGGATTGATTGAATCTTCGGTGGCTGCGCCTGCCACCTGGACTTGCTGGGCTGCCTTCATCTGAGCACCTCTCGCATCGAGTACGGGGACCGGAGCTGTGAATCGCTCCTCGCCGAGATCACGAGCTTTCAACATCAGCGTTGAAAACGTCTTCGACTCATGGTGGCAGCACGCGCGCCGAGTTGTCAACGTCCGCGTTGCAAAGACCGTGGCTATCCACGCAGACGTTGACAAAATGCACCCATGTAGGCAACATTTGTGTTGATTCTATGTGTCAGTCGTCACACGCATTCGTCGAACCCGAGGCACGGGCCTCTGGCGACGCTCACCCGAATGGACATGACCATGTCGAACACAGTCAGCTCCGCGCCTGGCACCGAGGTGGTGCTTGACGTCCAGAAGTCCCGAAAGGCGCTCGTCGCAGGTTCGCTCGGCAATCTCATCGAGTGGTACGAGTTCGCGATCTACGCCTACATGGCCCCGATCATCGCGCCGTTGTTCTTTCCCTCGGACAACCCGACCGCGTCGATTCTGTCGACGTTCCTTCTCTTCGCCCTTGCGTTCTTCCTCCGCCCTGTCGGGGCAGTGATTTTCGGGCGGATGACCGACCGCCTCGGCCGCAAGCCGGTTCTCGCGCTGATTATCGCGCTGATGACCGTTGCGACGACGTGCATCGGCTTTCTACCGACGCACTCCTCGATCGGGATCGTCGCGCCGCTGCTGTTGACGCTGTGTCGGGTCGCTCAAGGATTGTCCGCCGGCGGCGAGATGGGCGGAGCGGTGTCGCTCATGGTCGAGTCCGCACCCAGCGGCAAGCGTGGCCTGTACGGCTCCTGGTCATTCGTGGGAACCACGCTCGGATTCGTCCTCGGCGGCGGTGTGGCAACACTGCTGGCGGTCATCTTGTCCGATGACGCCATGGCCTCCTATGGCTGGCGGATCGGATTCCTGATCGCGGCGCCAATGGGCCTCATCGTCCTCTACCTGCGACTCAAGGTCGACGAGACGCCCCATTTCAAACAGATCAAGGTCGCCGTCGACGCAGGCGAGCCTGCCGTCGGGGAACCCATCGATCGACGACCACTGGCGTATCTTGCGGCAACCATGGGCGTCGTGGTCGTGTACAACGCTGTCGGCAACACCTTCATGGTCGGAATGCCGACATTCCTGTCGACCAGCTACGACATGTCCTTCGAGCGGTCGTACTTTCTTGCACTCGTCACCGGACTCATCGCCGGTCTGTCGATGCCGGCGTTCGGTGCACTGTCCGACCGCGTGGGACGACGCCCGGTGCTGATGTTCGGATCGATTGCGGTGGTGGTCCTTTCCTATCCCCTCTATTTTATGCTGAATCTCGGCTTCGGCGGTGGACTGGTGGCACTCGTGATCGCCGGTCTGCTCATCGGCGTCGTCGGAGGCCCGATGCCGGCGTTCCTTTCCGAACGTTTCCGTACCCGCAACCGTGCTACCGGCGTATCGGTAACCTACGCGTTGTCGGTCGCGATCTTCGGCGGCACGGCGCCGTACATCATCACTTGGCTTGCATCCACCACAGGTGATCCGCTGTCAGCGGCGTACTACACGCTCGGATGCGCAGGAATCAGTGTTGTTGCGCTATTGACGATTCGTGGCGCACAACGGTCGCAACACCGCGAGGAGCTCGAGCTCTGAGAACGTCGTGCCCCCGGATCCGATGGATCCGGGGGCATGGGGCTTTTCCTACCGTACGGCTGCGAATCCTCCGTCGACCGGAAGCAGTTGGCCGGTGATGAAGTGCGACGCGTCGCTCGCCAGGAATACGAGCACCGGAGCCAGATCGCGTTCGGCGCTGCCGAACGCTCCACCGAGCGGGATGTCTTTGCGGAGCTGTTCCTGGTAGGCGGCGAGCTCCTCCGGCCCCAGCGAGCTGGTGTACTTGTCGAACATCGGCGTGTTCACATAGGGCAGAACAGCATTGACGCGGATACCTGATGGGCCCCACTCACGAGCGACAGTCCTGGTCCACGTGTGTACGGCCCCCTTGGACGAGCCGTAGGTTGCGTTGGCCAATTCTCCGGTGAATCCGGACATCGACCCGAAGTTGACGATCGCCCCCGTACCCGCCGACTTCATGATCCGGTACGCGGATTGATTGGTATGAATCGTTCCCAGCACGTTCACACGATAGATGCTCTCGAACAAGTCATCGGTGATCTCCTCGGCCATCGCGGAGCGCTGCAGGCCGGCGATGTTCACAAGCACATCGATACCACCCAGTTCTTCTGCAGCAGTGCGGAACAACGACTCCGTGGCATCGCCGTCGGTGATATCGAGACGCGCGAACTCGACTGTTCCGGGCCCGACGTCGCCCGCTTCTTTCGCGACCGCTCGACCGCCTTCCTCGTTCAGGTCGTACGAACGCACGGTCGCACCCTCCACGGCGTACGCCTTTACGATGGCAGCACCGATACCCTGCGCACCACCGGTGACCAGGATGCGTTTTCCCTCGAGTTGCATGATGACTTCTTTCGGATTGAATTCGGCTCTCGGCGAGCTTCGTAACGAAAGCTGCCCGAGGCGGACCGTGGACCGAGCCGCCCACTTCGTCCATGATAACGGCGCATCTGTGCTTAACTGCAACAACATCTTTCGAATGCCAACTATCCGACGACCTGACGAACGACCGAATTGCACGGCGAGTACATGCCGTACCACTTCCACCCCGGCCGATGGTGTCGAAGATTTCATCGACACCATCGACGGAAAATCGAAAGGATCGAATCAATGAAGGCATGGCGATTCACTGCAGTCGACGAACAATTGCGACACGTGGAAATCGGCGAGCCGGTTCCCGGGCCCGACGACATCGTCATCGACACCGGAGCAGTCGGACTGTGCCACTCCGACATCGGGTTCATGAACGGAACCATCACACACCTACTCGGACACGTCCCGATCACACTCGGCCATGAGATAGTCGGCACCGTCTCTGCAGTCGGATCGAAGGTCTCCGAATTCGTCCTCGGAGACCGCGTCGGGATACCTGCTACCACGGATGGCCCGGGGACCGCGATAGACGGCGGCTACGCCTAGAAGGTCAGGGTTCCGTCCCACCTACCCGTCGCGCTACCCGACGGATTGTCGTTTCGCGACGCAGCGTCGGCAACGTGTTCGGGTCGCACTGCTTACCGGGCAGTGCACACAGCCGGGAAGATTGAATCCGGAATGAAGGTCGGCATCATCGGATTCGGTGGTCTCGGCTACTTCGGCGTCCAGATCGCGAAAGCAGCAGGAGCTTCCGTGTTCGTCGCTGAGGTCAATGAGGCGCGGTGGCCACTCGCGCGACATCTAGGTGTCGAGTCGTGCTCGAAGGACATCCGTGTCTTCGAATCCGAGGAACTTGATGTGATCATCGACTTCGCAGGCGCGGATGGGACTCTCGATTCGGCAATCGGCGCCATCCGGCACGGCGGCCGCATCGTCGAGGTCGGGTTGGGCGTCGAGGCCACCTCCGTTTCCATACCCAGCATCACGATGAAAGAAGTACATATCGTCGGCGCATCGAACGGCACCAAAGCCGAAGCGAGCGCGATACTCGCGCTGATAGCCGAAGGGGCAGTACAGCCGAAGACCCAGCAGATCTCGTTCGGCGAGATTCCCGAAGGCCTGCACCGCCTCGAGCAGGGCGCACCCGATGGACGGCTCATCGCGGTTCTCTAGACCCGCCCCTCCGCTGCTGCCGACAGTGGGGCGAGTCGATTCCCATCCATCTGGCGGCCGAGTTGCGGCACTCGAGTCGTTGGAGCGCCGAGGCCGCAGTGACATCGAGCTGGCGATCGTCGAATCCGGCACTTCAGCTGTGCGGAATCGGAATCGGAACGCTGATCGTGGGCAAGTTCCTGCCTCGCGTCGTTCGATTCACCGGTTCCGCTCAGCGCCGCGCTGGGCTGCGTGAAGACGTGCCTCTCGCATCCTGCGCGGTCGGTTGAGTGGGTTGACCCATGTTCAGTGATTGACATCACATGCTGCCTTTCGCTAAGTTCAAACTGATATCAGTTCAATCCGCAAGGTGTGGTCATGTCATACGTCCCCATCCAGGGCACAGGCATGCGGGCCTTCAGCTGCGAACGTCTCTGTTCTTTGCTCGATGGCGACACGCTCGCAGTCGATCTCCCTACCGGAAGTCCAGCAAACGCACGAACCTCATCACAAGGTACCAATGTCAATGAAAAATTCAGCTGCTACTGAAGACGATGTACGACGCTACCGTCGAAGGAAGGCCCAGCGGCGGGGCGAGAGGCAGTTTCCTCGACCCCGTAAGGATGTGGAGGACTTCATTGCCTTCGCGCGGACGTGGGCACCATTCGGAGGCGCCTCCGATGAAGACGTTTTCGTCAAGTATGGAATGTCGCGTGCGAAGTTCGTCAACACCCTCTGGAAGTGCATTCCGGAGAGTGTTGACTGCGACCCTCAGATAGTGCAACAACTCCTGAATGCCTACCCACCGGAGAGGTAACCTTCGTAGTGCAATACGCGCGGCGGCCACCGCGGTGACAGCCCCTGAAGGCGAAATAGTGAGCCGCATTGACGAATTGGCTCACAACGGATAGTTGATCCATCACATGGACACGCGAGCCTCCGCGACCGGTCTCGGGTGGAATGGTGATCCGGGCGTCCGTCTCGGTGAGGGATTGGTACACCCAGCCCCCCGAAGATCGCGGCGGTGGTCCGGGGTTCGATCGCCCTCAACGGCAGCCCGATCGCAAGCCGACGTCATGCCGGTGTGGCTGCCTGCCAATCCGGCACGGCACGCTCGGCCAGTGAGGTGTTGTCGTCGATGACGCTCGCCTTCCGCCTGGGCCCGGAGGAGAACGGCGGCCCACTGTTCGTCCGTTCGCGGCTGCGCCGTGGTTTTGGCACTCCCCCACACCGCATCAGCACCGGAAATGACCGGCATTCGGCATGAGAAGGCGTCGGCGCAGCGTATCGGGCCGTCGACGCGATCCCGTTTTCGTCGAGCACCCGGCGACGCCGTCGGGCCGATCTTCAAGCTGATGGATGAGCTTCGATCGCGGCCGGCGCACAACATCGCCGGGTCCAGTTTCTCGTTCAGCCTGATACCTCCACGGAGAGGCCTTCCTGCACTCTGTGAGCGGGCAGTTCCGAGCGTATGTCGGTCGGTTGCACCTCATCCGCGGTGACACCGATCGACAGCGTCCTCTATCGGCATACAAATATCCTTTGACGGCAACGCAGGATCGGAGCCAGCCGCCGACCTTCCTCGTGGCCGGCGGCGACACCTACCCGCGAACCGCCATCGCCCGTGACGTCGTCGAGGCCATCGGCGCCCTGGCGACGCGAGCTGCTCGGTCGGCTCCATCCGCACAGGGGCATTCATCCTCGCGGCGGCCGGCCTCTTGGAGGGCAAATGCGCTATCACGCACTGGAAATCGCACACGAACTTGCCGACCGACACCCGACGACCCTCGTCGAACCTGACTCCTTCTATATTCGCGACGGCACCACGTACACGTCCGCGGGAGTGAGCGCCCGCATCGACCTAGCGCTGGCCGCTGGTCGAAGACGACCACGGCCCCGACCTGACGCGCGCCGTCGCCCGACGCCTGGTGGTCTATTTGCAGCGCGCGGGCGGGCAATCGCAGTTCTCTGCCCCACTCCAAGGCCCACCGCCGCGAACTCCAGTCCTCCGCCGAATTGTGGATCTGGTGACGGCGGACCCCGCCGCGAACCACTCACTCACCGAACTCGTCAGACACCTCAACGTGAGCCCTCGACACCTCACCCGACTCTGTCGAACCGAGCTGTCCACCACACCGGCCCGGTACGTCGAGCTGGTCCGATTCGACATGGCAAGGGCCCTACCTGGCCAGGGACACAACACAACGTAACGCAAGCAGCATCACTCGCCGGATTCCCCGGCTACGAGAAGCTACGACGAGTCTTCGTGCGGGAGCTATCGATGTCCCGGCTGCCTACCAACGCCGCTTCGGCACCGCGCACCGCGCCGACGCGGGGTAGCCAGACGCACAGCCGAAAAGTTTGACCATTTGCGCAATTCACGGCCAATCGCGTTGCCGATGGCGACTCCGTCATCCTCGACAGCGGTTCCACAACGTACGAGGTAGTAATTCCCCCGGTGAACCGCCATGATACGACGTGTCCGACCGGCTCATCACCGATGTGGTACGGCTGCAGCGCGCGCCGGCCACATCGGGATACCGACGGCGGCGGGGTATGCGGCCCGCACCACATCGATGGGATCGGCAATGGTATGTAGGGTCGCACGACAGGAATCGACTTGTCGAAGAAGTGCCGTTGCGGTGCTCCGGCATTCATTCAGCGTGTCGGGGCCGAAACACCGGTCAAGAATCATACCCGCCAGCGGCGATTGAGGGCGTTTCGGCGTAACCAATTCTTTGCTTGCACCCAACCGCTGTGGAGCGGGTCGATGACGTCGAAGTGATCGGCCCCTGCGATCTCGGTGTACTCAACCTTTCGCCCGCCGATCGTGAAACGCTCACGAAGTCTCTGCTGTGCTGCACTGGAACTCGATCGCCCTGGTCGCCGTGGAGGACGAGGTGGCGGCTCTCCAGAGGTAGCTGCTATCGATGAGGCAGCTTCGAAAGCCACGGGCTCTCATCGGAGAGCGCCCCGATGAATGGCAGCGGCGCGCCGTCCTCCAGTTCGTCGACGAAGCATCTGCGCAGATCTGTGTTGGTGCCAATGCGATTGCGACACCGCGACCGCCGGTATCAGCCGAGGTCGCGATCGAGGGCCTCGCCGTCAGGAGACGACTCACCGGGGTGAACGATGTCGTCGGCAGCGGCGGTGAGTCGTTCTGCCAGTGATCGGATGAGACCGCGAAGCGCGTCGGGATGCTCGACGGCGAACGGAAGACCTAACCCGGCAAGCAGAGTGGGTACCCAGTCCAACCGCTCGGCGCGCAGCCGCACTCGGACCCAGCCGTCGACATGGGGGATGTCGTGCACGGTGGCGATGTCCGCCGGGAGCCGGGACCGGACCTGCTCGGCCGTGCCCTGGACGCGTACTGAGACTGCGTGCCGCCAAGGCGCCTCGGCAAGCCCGGACAGCACGCGCTCGGCGGGATCGAATCCGTCGGGGAGGTCGAAGGTTCCCGCTTGCGGCTCGACCGCCGTGATCCGGTCCAGTCGGAAGGTCCGGGTCTCCTCGCTCGCAGAGTCTGCGCCCGTGACGTACCAGCGTCCGGAATGGGCGACAATGCCGTACGGGTGCACGATCCGCTCGCTGCGCCGTCCGTTCGGGGAGGTATAGCTGACGGCGACCGGCGTGCGGTCCCGCGCGGCCTCGGCGAGCCAGAGCAGGACGGTCGTTTCCAACTCGATCACGGGGCGGCCGCGGACGGTGAAGTCGGTGGCCTGCAGCAGCGCATCCAGCCGACGTCCCAGCGCCTCGGGCAGCACGCGCTGCACCTTGGCCGCGGCGCTCTCGGCCGCGGCGACGGACGTGGTCAGCAGACCCGCCCGACGTCCGGCGACCAGCCCCAACAGCACGGCAAGGGCCTCATCATCGGTGAGCATGAGGGGAGGCATGCGAAACCCGGGCGCCAATCGGTAACCGCCGTACCGGCCGCGCACTGATCGCACCGGGATCCCCAGCTCGGCCAAGTGGACGGCATAGCGACGAATGGTGCGCTCGTCGACGCCGAGCCGGTCCGCCAGGTCGTCAACCGTGCGGGTGCCCCCGGACTGCAGGATCTCGAGCAGGGCGAGTATCCGGGTGGTGGGACGGGTCACCACAAAAGTATCGCAATACCGGGCGGATTCTGTCCGCTATTCGCCGTAGCGTGCTCGTCATGAACACTGACAGCTCAGCCCCCAGCCCGCCGCACAGCCTGGTGTCGATCCGCGTCATCACCGACGACGTCGCTCGCTTGGTCGACTTCTACGAGAAGGTCAGCGGCATGCCCGTCCGCTGGTCAACGCCCGACTTCGCCGAACTGCAGACGCCCGCGGGCACCTTGGCGATCGGTAGCACACGCACGGTCGCGCTGTTCGGTGCCAACTCTGCGCGTGCAGGAGACAACCACACCGCGATCATCGAGTTCCTCGTCGACGACGTCGACACCGAGTACGAGCGGATCAGGCAGGTCACGACCGAGTTCGTCAACACGCCGACTACGATGCCGTGGGGCAATCGATCGCTGTTGTTCCGTGACCCCGACGGCAATCTCGTCAACTTCTTCACCCCCGTCACGCCAGAGGCCAAGGCCAGATTTGGACGGTGACCGCGGCGAGATCCCTGGCCGGCGGCCTCCTGCCGGCGAGGGGTCTCGTCGAGAGGGGTGATCCGGTATTCGACGGCAACGGTGCGCGGCCGGCGGTAGCCGAGCCGAACGTCGTCCTCCCACCTGCAGGAGCGCCACAAGCGTGTCATTTCCGCCCCGGCCGTGCCGCGTGGCCCGATAGTCTTTCCAGCACCGGTTGATTCGTTGCCGGTGGACCGTTGAATGAGGTGCCGAATTGCATACCAAGACTGTTCTCAAGCTGACCGGCGCCACCCTGGCCGCGGGGGTAATGCTGGCCGGGGTGATGTTCCCGATCGCCGCGGGGCTCGGGTACGCATCCAACCGTGCCGCCGACAGCGTCGGTAATTCCTCGGCCGAACTGGCCGACGGGGTGGTGCCGGCGGTGACGACCATGACCGACATCACCGGGAACCCGATCGCCTGGCTGTACGATCAGCGCCGATTCGAGGTTCCCAGCGACCAGATCTCCAACGAGATGAAACTGGCGATTCTCTCCATCGAGGACAGGCGGTTCGGCGAACACCAGGGGGTGGACTGGCAGGGCACGATGCGGGCGTTCTTCACCAACACCACCAGCGGTCAGATCGAACAGGGTGCCTCGACCATCAATCAGCAGTACGTGAAGAACTACCTTCTGCACGTGGTCGCCAAGACCGACGCCGAACGTCGTGCCGCGATCGAGACCACGCCGGTCCGCAAGATCCGGGAGATCCGGATGGCAATGACCCTCGATCAGGAACTCTCCAAAGAGGAAATTCTCACCCGGTATCTGAACCTGGTGCCGTTCGGCAACGGTTCCTTCGGGGTGCAGGACGCCGCCCGCACGTACTTCGGCATCGACGCCAAGGACCTGAATCTGGCGCAGTCGGCGATGCTCGCGGGCATGGTGCAGTCCAGCTCCGCGCTCAACCCCTACACCAACCCGGAGGGGGTGTTCGAGCGCCGCAATGTCGTCCTGGACACCCTGATCGTGAATGTTCCGGACCGGGCCGCCGAGATCCGCGCCCTGAAGGAAACGCCGCTCGGGGTGCTCCCGAAACCGAACAACCTACCCCGCGGATGCATCGCCGCCGGCGACCGCGGGTTCTTCTGCGACTACGCGCTGCAGTACCTCCAGAGCGCCGGACTGTCCCGGGAGCAGCTCGAAAAAGGCGGCTACCTGATCCGCACCACCCTCGATCCGGCCGTGCAAGGGTCGGTGAAGTCGGCGGTATCCACGTACGCCGACCCGAGACTCCCGGACATCGCGAGTGTAATGAACGTCGTGCAGCCGGGGCAGGACCAACACAGGGTCCTGGCCATGGCGGGCAGCCGCAATTACGGCCTGGACGCGGCCGCCGCCGAGACGGTTCAGGAGTTGCCCTATTCACTGGCCGGGCACGGCGCCGGATCGGTGTTCAAGATCTTCACCACCGCAGCGGCCATGGAGAAGGGGCTGCGACTGAACGCGATCCTGGACGTGCCCGGCCGGTTCGATGCCCGCGGGATGGGCGACGGTGGTGCCCCCGGGTGCCCGGCGGCGGCCTACTGCGTGCAGAACGCCGCCCCGTATCCCCGGGCACTGTCGGTCACCGACGCCCTCGCCCAGTCACCGAACACCGCGTTCGTGAAACTTCTCCAGGAAACCGGGGTGGACGCGACGGTGGACATGGCGGTGCGCCTCGGCATGCGGTCCTATACCGAGCCGGGCACCTCCGGATATGGGGACCAGAGCCTTGCCGACATGCAGAAAGACCAGAATCTGGGGTCGTTCACCCTCGGCCCGGTGTGGATCAATCCGCTCGAGCTGTCGAATGTCGCCGCGACCCTTGCCTCGCACGGCAAGTGGTGCCCGCCGACGCCGATCGAGTCGATCGTCGACCGGCAGGGCCGGTCGGTCCCGCTCGCCCAGCAGGCGTGCGAACAGGTCATCGATCCCGGCCTGGCCGACACCCTGTCCAACGCGCTCAGCAAGGACGACCTGCCCGGTGGCACGGCGTCGGCCGCGGCCGGGGCCGCCGGGTGGAAGCTGCCGATGTCCGGCAAGACCGGGACCACCGAATCGCACATGTCGTCGGCGTTCGTCGGGTACACCAACAACCTGGCCGGTAGCGTCTACGTGTTCGGTGACTCGCCGACCCCCGGCCAGATCTGCACCAGCCCACTGCGCTCGTGCGGGGACGGCAACCTGTTCGGCGGCACCGAGCCGGCCCGCACCTGGTTCAAGGCGATGATGCCGATCGCGAACAACTTCGGCCCCACCACCCTGCCTCCGATCGACCCGCGCTACGCCCGCTGACCGGACGACGGGCGGCGGGCGGCGGGCGGCAAAGGTCTGTCGGACGGGGATTCCCGCGAACGTACTGAGCAGTGCGTTCGGGTCGGTTCGATCGATGAGGGCAAGTGTGGATCCGATGCTGCGCGGGCCAGCCCTGCCGCCCCGAGAGCGAAGCCCCACTCCTCGACGTCTGTGCGGACAGCGCCTCGACCTTGGGGGTTCCCAACAGCAGCGATCAACACCGCTGGGTCGCGAATCGACGCCCAGTTCACCGAAGGACACCTCGTCGGCGAGGCATCATGGCCCGCTTGGACACCGACACCACTGACGTCGTACACGAGGCCAAGCGGCGGCCCGCCCTTAGTTTCGCGCTGGTAGGTTTAGTCGAAATGCTGCCGCGCGAGCGGAGTTTGCCTAGCCTCGACGGATGGCACCGGTCCCCGCGGTGGCTAGCCTGACGCCGCACACGGCGACATGTATGGGAGGACCCATGAGGCGCCTGACCGGTCGATGGCGGATCGTGGAGATGGACCTGTGGGACCGCGACGCCATCGACCTCGTCGAGCCTGGCTTCATCGACTTCGCCGGCGACGGGACCGGCCAGTTCGGCTTCATCGCCGTCCGCGGCTCGATGGACTGCCGGACCACCGAACGCGACGGCCGCACCACTGTGGAGTTCAGCTGGGAAGGCGACGACGAAGGCAACCAGGTCAGCGGGCGCGGCTGGGCCGTACTGATGGATGACGCAACCCTCGAAGGGCACCTATTCATCCATCTCGGCGACGACTCGGGCTTCCGGGCGGACCCCTTCGTCCATGCCGACCGGCAGGATCGGCGATGAGTGGGTACCACTACTACGATTTACTCGCCGTCGCCCGCCCATCGTCGGTCGGATTATGTGCTTCCCAACGGTTTCAGTGTTCGCGAGCCGGCGGAGTTGGTATAGGCACTGATGACTGCAAGAGTTCGCCACGGGTACCGGGCATGCCGCTGTCACCCCGTTCGGAGGATTTGACTGCCAGAACCTGGTTGATCCCGAGCCGATTGGCCGCAAAAGCCAACGCCGCGCCGGCCATGTACAGCCGCCATACCCGAGCCCGCCCGGCGCTGCTACAGGCCACCGCCTCGTCCCAGTTCGCCTCCAGGTTCCCCACCCAGGCCCGCAGGGTCAGCGCGTAGTGCTCGCGCAGCGACTCGACGTCACGCACCTCGAAACCGGCCCCTTCGAGCGCCTCGATCATCGTCGTGAGCGGTTCGATTTCTCCGTCGGGGAACACATAGCGATCGATGAAGGAGGTTTTGGAGAACCTGGCAGCGGGTTTGCGTGGTCGCCGCGAGATCGCGTGGTTGAGCAACCGCCCCTGCGGGCGTAGCAGCGCGAACAGGTCCGCGGCGTAAGTCGGCAGCATCGCTGCGCCGACGTGCTCGGCCATGCCGATGCTCGAGATCGCGTCGTAGGGGCCGTCTGTGACGTCGCGATAGTCCTGGACTCGGATCTGCACCAATTCCCCCACACCCGCGTCGACCATCCGTTTGCCGGCGTAGTCCGCCTGCTCGTGGGAGAGGGTGACACCGACGACGTGCACGCCGTACTGACGTGCCGCGTGCAGTGCGAAGGTCCCCCACCCACAGCCGACGTCGAGGACCCGCATCCCCGCGGCCAGGCCGAGCTTGCGGGCCACCAGATCGCATTTGGCGTACTGAGCTGCGTCCAGATCCCCGCTCGGCTGCGCCCAATACGCGCACGAGTAGGTCATCGACTCACCGAGCACGAGTCGATAGAAGTCGTTGCCGACGTCGTAGTGGTGGCTGATCGCGGCAGCGTCACGCTCCTTGTCGTGCCGGTCCCCGCGCGCCAGTTTCATCTCCTCCGCCGGCGGCTTCGGTGGCAGGCCGATGATCCCCAGACGCAGCGCCGCTGTCACCAGCGCCTTCTTCGTCTGCCTGTCTATCCGTACACCGGGGCCCCTGCTCGGGTCCGACACCTGCTCCAACACGTCCAGTCCGGCGAGCAGGTCTCCCTCGATGTCGATGTCGATGTCGCCGGACACGTAGGCCCGAGCGAAACCGAGGTCGTTGGGCGCCCACAGCAACCGCCGCAGACCACGCCGATTGACGATGTGCACCTGCCACGGCGCGTCCGAAGGCCCACTCCGACTACCGTCCCAACACCTGATCCCTACCGGGACCTGCGCACCCAGCACCGCGCGAACCAACGGCGCCACCGTGTCCGAGACCGTCATACACACCTCCGTCAAAGTCTGAGTCCAACCACCACCGCGGCTGCTCAGTTCACCTCGCTCGCCGTGACGCAAGGGTCTGTCAACCCGTACCAACGTCCCGCAATCCCACCTCGTCGACCATATCGATGGAACCCCCCTCGCCGCAGACCATCACACCGATTCCAGTTCGGTGTAACCCCGCTTCTCGAACGCCGACTCGCCCTCGAATGGGCCGCCCGCACCGGATCATGGGTGTCTACTCGGACGAGCCGGGCGTGTCGATCATGATCGCCTGCAACTTCGGCACCGTCGTCTCCCGCCTATAGTCGGTTGCCCCCGGGGGCTGGTCGTTCCTTCGGCACCAGCAGGGCGAGCAGCGCGATTATCAGGCCGCCGCCGACGAGGTACAGCCCCCAGTGGCCGCTGAGCAAGTTGTCGTAGTTGTCGCGGACGAAGTCGCCGACGCGATCATCGAGCCGCCACAGGAACACCGCGGTGGTGCCGATCCCCACGATCACGCCCAGCCACCCGGCCGCGCGCGAACCCACCAGGGCGGCGACCAGCAGCAGAACCGCGGCCGACAGCAGCAGTACAGTCATCGACATGTAGAACACCACGGCCTGATTCTCGACCTGGTCGAAGGTGAACCCGGCAGGGAAGCCGTCGCGCAGATCGACCAGCGCGACATCGCTCGGTCGTATTTCGCCGACGATCGGAAGGAAGGCGCCGACCGCAACCGCGATGGCGCATGCGAACAGGACCAGATGGACGAAGGTGCGCATGGGCGTTCTCCTCTGTCGGGTGACGAGGTGCTCGGGCCCACAGAAACCGCCGCAGCTGCTCGCTCCGCCCAAACACGATCGCGCACCGCCGACTCCGAGCGAAGGGATCAGGCGCCATCGGCTCCCGCGTTACGATTGCGTCGAAGAGTCCGTCCGAGAGCCAGGGGTGCCCATGTCGGATCTGGATCAGGCGTTTGCCGACGCGCAGGAGAACGTCAAGAAACTCACCTCGCGGCCGGCCAACGATGAGCTGCTGCGGCTGTACGCGCTGTTCAAGCAGGGGTCGAAGGGTGATGTCGAGGGCAAGCGGCCCGGTCGGCTCGACATGGTCAACCGCGCCAAATACGACGCCTGGACCAAGTTGGCGGGTACGAGCAGCGCCGATGCCAAGCAGGGCTACGTCGACCTGGTAGCCCGGCTCACACAAGGCTGAGTTCAGGGGTTCCGCGAGTGAAGTCACGAATCGCTGCGGTGGTCCTCGGTGTCGGTCGTGGCCCTGATGGTCAATGCGTTCCTGGCATTTCGAACGCACCGCGACGCGGAATCCTTTGGCGGCGGCCCGGTGCCGCAGGCCGACGGTCGAGCGTCCGGACGCGCTGATTGCCGAGCTGACTGCGGCCGCCCATCGGAGGGCCAGGAACCAGCTTGGCTGGATGAACGATCGCGCGTGATCCAGCGGTCGTCTCGGCGCAGACCTGGCACGATGGCGGTGTGACCGATTCCAACCGCGTCCTCGTCCTCGGCTCGGGATTCGCCGGCTTATGGGCTGCGCTGGGAGCGGCCCGGCGGCTCGACGAACTCGACGCGGCCGGCACCGTCGAAGTCACGGTGATCAGTGCGCAGCCGTACCACGACATCCGGGTCCGCAACTACGAGGCAGACCTGAGCGCCTGCCGCATCCCGCTGAGCGACGTACTCGACCCGGTCAACGTCGAGCACATCGCCGCCGAGGTGACGGCCATCGACACCGCGGCGCGCACCGTCACCGTGTCGGACCACGAGACACAGGACACGCAGAGATACGACCGCTTGGTCATGGCGCTGGGCAGTCGAGTGGCGAAACCCGATATCCCCGGTCTGCGGGAATTCGGCTTCGACGTCGACACCTACGACGGCGCAACGAAACTACAGCGCCACCTGGCCGCGCTGTCCGACGGCCGAGCGAACCGGGGCGCGGCGACCGTTGTAGTGGTCGGCGCCGGCCTCACGGGCATCGAAACCGCGTCCGAGCTGCCCGCAATGGTGGCAACGGTGTGCGCCGGACGCAACGTCGAACCGCGGGTGGTGCTGATCGACCACAACCCCTACGTCGGTTCCGACATGGGCGCATCGGCGCGACCGGTGATCGAAGCGGCTCTGTCCGACAACGGCGTCGAAACGATGACCGGTGTCGGCGTCGCAGCGGTCGACGAGCACGGCGTGACGCTCTCCTCCGGAGAGGTGCTGGCCGCGGGCACCGTCGTCTGGTGTGCGGGGATGCGGGCGAATCCGCTGACCGCACAGCTCGGTGCCGACCGCGACCGGCTCGGTCGCCTGCCGGTCGACGACTTTCTGCGGGTGATCGGCTCGCCCGGAGTATTCGCCGCTGGTGACGTCGCCGCGGCGCGGGTGGACGACGACCACCTGTCGGTGATGTCATGCCAGCACGGGCGCCCGATGGGCCGCTACGCGGGCTACAACGTCATAGGCGATCTGCTCGGGGAGCCGATGCTCCCGCTCCGGATCCCCTGGTACGCCACAATTCTCGACCTGGGACCGGCGGGTGCGGTGTACACCGAGGGGTGGGATCGCCAGGTGGTCTCGCGCGGCGCGCAGGCGAAAGCCACCAAGGTCACCATCAACACCCAACGCATCTATCCCCCGTTGAACCGAGACCGCGACGCACTGCTGGCCGCCGCCGCACCGGCGCTGCAGGCACGGCCCGATCCCGGACAATGACGCTCAGGAAATCGAGGACTTCGTCGCCCTATGCGGCACGCAGGTCGGCGGTCCAGGTCGTTTGACCACGCTGTCTCGCTTGTCGATCACTAGGCTGGCTCGGTCGTCGCGACAATACGGACGCCGCCCGCCGGCCGGGGCCGGTCACCCCCGACAGCAAAGTTCACCCACCCGCCCGCAGCCGCCGCGACGGTGCCCCATCCACCTGGGTTTTGAACTATTCCCCGGCCCAAAACATTCTGTGACCAGTGAGTTTCACGCGTCGTCATGAGACCGAAGGTTCGACATGAACAATACGACATCTGCGTCCTGCTGTGGCCATAGGCTCAAGCGCCTATTGTGCCGGACTCTTGGTGACCATGATGTTGGGGCTGTCGGGTTTGCGCTGGCCCGCTGGGCACCTCTGGCTGTGGTTCTGTGATGTCAACATCCACACAGCCTGCGCGAGTGAGGATCTGACCCAAATGTGTGCGGGTGCAGAGACTGTGTGTCGTATCTGTCATGGACATCGGCGGGTGACGCGCCTTACCCTCAACTAGTGAGCGTAGCTAAAGAAACCCGGGAGGGTTTGATTCTGCCCATGCTGGTCTTCCTCGGTGTGGTCTCCACCGCGGTCGGCAGCCTCGGCGCCCCATTGCTGGTGACCATCGCCGACGTCGACGACGTGTCGCTGGCTGCGTCGCAGTGGACGTTGACCATCTCACTGCTTATCGGCGCGGTCGCCTCACCCCTGTTGGGCCGACTGGCCGACGGACCTCACCGCCGACCGGTCATCCTGTCCGCCACCGCCGTGGTGTGCATCGGCTGCGTGCTCTCCGCTCTACCCCTCGGCTTCGGGTCGCTGATGATCGGACGCGCGATGCAGGGCGTCGGCCTCGGACTGGTTCCGCTGGCGATCACCGCGGCACGCGACGCCCTCCCCGCACCCAAGGTCGGGCCCGGAATCGCCCTGCTCGGCGTGACCACCGCCGCCGGACTGGGCGTCGGCTACCCAGTAGCCGGACTCGTCACCGAATACCTCGGACTGGCGGCAGCATTCTGGTTCGGAGCAGCCGTCAGCGCCGTGGCGTTCCTGCTGGCCGCATGGCTCCTCCCCTCGAGCTCCGCGCGTCCCCGCCGCCGCGTCGACGTCACCGGCGCGGTCCTGCTCGGCATATGGGTCACCGCCCTGCTGCTGGTGTGCTCCCAGGGACCCGAGTGGGGATGGACCTCTCCCCGCCTGCTCGGCACGCTCGCCGCGGCACTGGTCGTCCTCGTCGGCTGGACCCTCTGGGAGCTACGGACAACCCACCCCCTCGTAGAACTGCGGCTGCTGCGGCACCGCTCCGTGCTGGCCGCCGACATCACTGTCGTCCTCGTCGGCCTCGGCATCTACCCGTTGCTGTCACTGGTGGTGCGCTACGTCCAGGCCCCCACCGGCACCGGATACGGATTCGGCGCCTCCACCCTCGTCGCCGGGCTGATGCTCGTGCCGTACTCGATCGCCAGCTTCGCCGCCAGCAAAGTCACCCGACACCTCCTGCGCCGGATGTCGCTCGAAACCGTCGTCGCCGTCAACTGCCTCGTCCTCATCGCCGCCATGGTGCTGTTCCTCACCACACGCGCGAACCTGATCATGCTGCTCGTGACGATGGCACTGGCCGGATTCGGTGTCGGCTGCATCTTCGCCGTCCACCCCGCACAGATCGTGCGGGGTGCGCCCGCCGAGGAAACCGGCAGCGCCACCAGCTTCTACCAAGTCCTCCGCTACATCGGCTACTCCGCCGGCAGCGCCCTCAGCGCCACCCTGCTGATCTCGACCATCCCCGCCGGGGACGGCACACCCACCGACACCGGCTACGAGGCCGCCGCCTGGTTCGGGATCGCAGCCCTCGTTGTCGCACTCGCCGCTGCCACGATACTGAGCAGAGGCACAACCCCCGCCGCAACCGATCCGCGCGCGGCCGTCACCGACAACGAGCGTGCTGTCGCCGCCGTCAAACCGTAACAGTCACAACGTCTCCGCTCACACGGACTCCCCGCGGCAGATAACATCAGTACCGACCGATCACTCGCTCGATCGAATTCGTCCCCGACACTTCCACAACATGCGCCGCGAGAGCAATCCCGGATGCAATGCAGCTTGCCCACCGCCAGAAATAGGAACTCACATGAAACGAAAGTGGGCCAAACGTCTTGACTGTTTGCCCAAGTTCGCCTTACTGTACCGGGAACGGCCGCGAAAAGATGGTCACTCGAGCGAGGTGGAGAAATCATGCGCGTTGTATTTGTCGGTGGCGCAGGCGCAATGGGCAGCCGGGCAGTCCGAACCGCTGCGGGATTCGACGAGTTCACCGAATTGGTCATTGCCGATTTCAATCTGGAAGCGGCGCAATCGCTTGCAGCGGAACTTGGACCGCGAGTTTCGGCCGTCAAGTTCGATGCGAACACCGATGACCCTCGCGCCCTGTTCTACGGCGCGTGGGGCGTCCTGAGCACTCTCGGTCCGTTCACCCGATTCGGTACCAAGATCATGGGCGCCGCGATCGCCTCCGGCTGTCACTATGTAGATATCAATGACGACTGGGAGCCGACTCTCGAGGCGCTGGAATTGACTCAGCTGGCCAAGGATGCTCGAGTCACGGCACTGATCGGCGTGGGCCAGAGCCCCGGTGTCACCAACGTGCTCGCCGCGAAGGTTGCCGACGAACTCGACGAGGTGCATGAACTCATCACCGCGTGGAACCTGTCCGGGACGCGATCGGACGCCCCGGGTAAGCGACCCGACGCAGCGATGGTGCACTTCGTGCACCAGACCACAGGAACGATCCGAGTCATCGAAGACGGTCGGTGGGCCGACGTGCCTCCCATGCAGGAGTTGACCCTGTTCTATCCGGGCATCGGAAACCTTGCGGTCCGTACCATCGGCCATCCCGAAGCCATCACCCTGCCGCGCACGTTTACCGGTCTGCAGCGGTGTGTCAATGTGATGGCCGGACCGGCGTGGTACTTCGACCAGATGGCCGCACGCATGGCCGAAGTTGATGCCGGTCGACTCTCTCCGTTGGATGCCGCCATTCTGATGGAGGACGAGCCGCCGGTGCGTCCTGCGAATGCCCCTTCTACGCCCCACACACCCACGTTGTGGGTATGGGCATCAGGGAAGAAGAACGGCGTCGACACCATCGCGGTGGGCGGTATGAACCGTTGGCCGACCGGCAAGATGCCTGGATCGACCGGCACCCCGGCAGCGGTCGCGTTGCGCCTACTGGCCTGGGGCGAGATCAAGGTGCACGGGGTGGTCACACCCGAAGAAGCGATCCCGGCAGACCTCTTCTTCGCCGAACTGGACCCGCTGTACACCGAACCCCACGGAACCGAGAATCCGCTGATCGAAATCACGACTGTCGCAGTCGAATCAACCAATGCGTAGCTTGCCAGAGGGGACGAATCACCGGAGAAGGAAGACGAATGAGTAACTCCACAACGGTCTTCGTAACCGGCGCCGGATCCGGGATCGGACGCGCCACTGCGACACTGCTCGCCGACCGCGGCTATGCGGTAGCAGGGTTCGACCGCAACGGCGCTGCCGTTACCGAATTCGCGAACGAAATCAACTCACGCGGAGGCAGGGCACTTGCCTGGGAAGGCGACGTCACCGACACCGCTGCCGTGGCTTCCGCCATCGACGAGACGGTCTCCCACTGGGGTCACCTCACCGGCGCAGTTGCCTGCGCCGGAATCGAAGTCGTCGGCGGCGTTCTGGATCTCGATTTCGAGGATTGGCAACGAAGCCTGTCAGTCAATGCGTCTGGAGTATTCAACCTGGCCAAGGGTGCCCTGCCGCACCTCATCACCTCCCGAGGATCCTTCGTCGCGATCGCATCGGATGCCGGCACCGAGGGCGCCCAGGGCTACGCGGCGTACTGCGCCGCGAAGCATGCAGTGGTGGGATTGGTCAAGAGCATGGCCCTCGACCACGGCGTGCAGGGCGTGCGCTCCAATGTGGTGTGCCCATCATTCGTCGAAACCCCGATGGCAACAAGAATTTTCGACAGCACCGCGCCGGGGGAAGCAGAGTTCTACCGCGACGTCATTCCCATGGGCCGATTCGCACTGCCCGACGAGGTCGCGAGAGCAGTCGCGCACCTGCTCGGCCCCGACTCGTCGTTTACGAATGGCATGCTGTACGCCATCGATGGCGGAGGAACGGCAGGCTTCTACCGACCTGCCTAGGTCGGTGGAGTGGCGCTGCGCTGTACCGGCGATGCGGACACGACACGAAACAACCTGCTTGCAAGTGACCGATACGGAAGGGCACGTCATGAATTCTCCTGAACCGATCGTGGTCGTCGACGGCGCGAGGACCCCGATCGGCAGCTTCGGTGGTGCGTTCAAGGACGTGCCCGCCCACGAACTGGGTGCCACCGCCGCGAAGGCCGCGCTGGACCGTGCCGGGGTGCCGGGTGAGGACATCGACGAGGTGGTGATGGGCTGCATCGGTCAGGTCGGACCGGACGCCTACAACGCCCGCCGCGTCGCCCTCGCCGCCGGACTTCCCGAGAAGACCCCGGCGTACACCGTCAACCGGCTGTGCGGGTCCGGTCTGCAGGCGGTGTGGTCGGCGGCGCAGCAGATGCGCTGGAGTGGGGTGAACTTCGCCCTCGCCGGCGGCGACGAGAGCATGTCGCGGATGCCGTTCTACGACTTCTCCGCCCGCTCCGGCTACAAGCTCGGCGACCGCACGCTCGTGGACGGCACGGTCGCGATCCTGACCGACCCGTTCGGCGGGGTGCACATGGGCCGCACCGCCGAGGCCGTCGCCCGCAAGTACGACGTGAGCCGCAGGCAGCAGGACGAGTTCGCCGTCGAATCCCAGCGCCGCGCCGCCTCCGAGGCCGCGCGGGCGGCGTTCGCCGAGGAGATCACCCCGGTGCAGATCGAGGGCCGCCGCCCGAAGACGATCGAGGTCGACGAGCACCCCAAGCCCGACACCACCCTCGAGACCCTGGCGAAGCTGCGGCCGGCGTTCGAGGAGGGCGGGTCGGTGACCGCGGGCAACGCGTCCGGGATCAACGACGGCGCCGCGGCCCTGGTCCTGGCCACCGAGTCCGCCGCGCAGGAGAGGGGCCTGACCGGGCTGGTCACGCTCGAGGCGGTCGCGACGGCGGCGATGGACCCGGCCCTGATGGGGTACGCCCCCGTGCTGGCGTTGGCGAACCTGTTCGAGCAGACCGGCACCACCCCCGGCGACATCGACGTGATCGAGCTGAACGAGGCGTTCGCGTCGCAGGCGGTTGCGGTGATCCGGGACGCGAAGCTGAACCCGGACAAGACCAACCCGTACGGCGGTGCGATCGCGCTGGGTCACCCGGTCGGGGCGACCGGTGCGATCCTGAGCCTGCGCCTGGCGAAGGACCTCGTGCGCCGCGACCTCGAACTCGGCATCGTCACCATGTGCATCGGCGGCGGCCAGGCCCTCGCCGCCCTCTTCCGGCGCATCTAGAAACCAGGGCAGACGATGAAGAAGCACATCCCGTCGTGGCACGACGACGAGGTGAAGGCCCTGTCGGAGCTTGCGGTCGGGTTCTTCGAACGCGAGGTGGTCGCGCACAACGAGAAGTGGGACGCCCAGCACCGCATCGACCGTGCGGTGTGGCTCGCGGCGGGCAAGCTGGGGTTGCTGTGCTGCTCGATCCCGGAGGAGTACGGCGGCGGTGGGGGCACGTTCGCGCACGACCTCGCCGTGTTCGAGGCCCAGGGCTACGCCGGTGATCTCGCGTTCGGCATCTCGGTGCACTCCGGCATCGTCGCGCACTACGTCCTCGAGTACGGTACCGAGGAGCAGAAGAAGACTTGGCTGCCGGGAATGGCGAGCGGGGAGATCCTGGGCGCCATCGGCATGACCGAGCCCGGCGCCGGGTCGGATCTCAAGGCGATCAAGACGACCGCGATCCGGGACGGTGACGATTACATCGTCAACGGGTCGAAGACGTTCATCACCAACGGTGCGTCGGCGGATGTGATCGTGCTGGCGGTGAAGACCGACCCGAAGGCCGGTGCCAAGGGGGTGGCGCTGCTGATCGTCGATCTGCGGGACTGCCCGGGGTTCGTCGTCGGGCGGGTGTTGGACAAGGTCGGTCAGCACGGCGCCGACACGTCGGAGTTGTCGTTCACGGACGTGCGGGTGCCGGTGTCGAATCTGCTGGGGGCGGAGGGGCAGGGTTTCGGGCAGCTGATGGCGCAGTTGGTGCAGGAGCGGCTGATCATCGGTGCGCAGGCGTCCGGGGCGATGACTCGTGCGGTCGAGGACACGGTCGCGTACACGAGGTCGCGGCAGGCGTTCGGGCACAGTCTGTTCGAGTTCCAGAACACGGCGTTCGAGCTCGCCGAGTGTCAGACCATCGCCCGCACGTGTGCGGTGTTCCTGGATCATTGCATCGAGGCGCATCTGCGCGGTGAACTGGACCCGTCCGAGGCGGCGATGGTCAAGTACTGGCTCACCGAGCAGCAGTGCGCGGTGATCGACCGGTGTGTGCAGTTGCACGGTGGGTACGGGTACATGCGTGAGTACCTGATCGCCCGGATGTACGAGGACGCCCGCGTCCAGAAGATCTACGCGGGCGCCAACGAGGTGATGAAGGGAATCATCGCGAAGTCGCTGTAGCCGACGCCGGCTCGTGCGACACGTCGTACGCCGATTCGTCGAACCGGCCGAGTCGTTGCCGCATGCGGTCGGTCGACCACGGCCAGTTGAAGCTGTTGCGGCCGTTGACGTCGAGGAAGTAGCTCTGGCAGCCACCAGCGTTGTAGACGGTGGTGGCCAGAGCTTCCTGGACCTGAGCGTTGAACGCGTCCTGCACTTCCCGGCGTGGTTCCATCCTGGTCCACCCGTTGCTCCGGGCCGAGGTGACGGCCTGGATCAGGTATTCGAGTTGCGCCTCGAGGATCATGAAGGCCGACGTGTGGCCGGTGCCCAGCGCGGGTCCGAGGAGGACGAACGCGTTGGGGAATCCCGCGACGGTGGTGCCGAGGTAGGCCTGCGGGCTGCCCTTCCAGTGATCGTCGAGGCTGCGGCCGTCGCCGTCGAACACCTTGGAACCGATGGGCATGTCGAGAATGTGGAAGCCGGTGCCGAAGATGATGGCGTCCACTTCCCGTTCGGCGCCGTCGCTGCCGACGACGACGTTTCCGCGCACCGACTGCACGGCGTTGGCGTGCACCTCGACGTTGGGGCGGGTGAGCGCGGGGTAGTAGGTGTTGGACAGCAGCAGTCGCTTGCAGCCGAGCGTGTAGTCGGGGGTCAATGCCGTGCGCAGCCTCGGATCCCGTACCTGCGCCCGGAGTTGTGCCTTGCCGACTTGCTGGATCACCCGCAGGATCCACGGGTGCCGGAAACCGAGTCCGAGCGACTCCATGATCGCGTACTCGGCGCGGCGCAGTGCGCGGATCGCGCCCGGTATGCGGCGCAGGATCGCGCGCTCGACACCGGGCAGGGCGTGATCCGGTTTCGGCAGCACCCACTGCGCGGTGCGCTGGTAGAGATGCAGCGTCTCGACCTTCGGCTGGATCGCTGGGACGAATTGCACCGCGGATGCACCGGTTCCGACGACGGCGACGCGTTTGCCGGTGAGGTCGTAGGTGTGATTCCAGCGGGAGGAATGGAACACCTCGCCGGTGAAGGTGTCGAGGCCGGGTATGTCGGGAACGAGGGGTTCGTGCCACGGTCCGGCGGCGGCGATGACGGCGTTTGCGGTGAACGTGCCGGCAGTCGTGTCCACCGTCCACCGCCTGCTCTGCTCGCCCCACTGGGCGCGCTGCATCTCGGTGCCGAACTTCACGTGTCCGGGCACCCCGTGTTCGGTGGCGGTGCGCTCGATGTACCGGCGGATCTCCTCCTGTCCGGCGAACAACCGCGACCACTCCCGGTTGGGTGCGAACGAGTAGGAGTACAGGGCCGAGGGGACGTCGCACGCGCAGCCCGGGTAGGTGTTGTCGCGCCAGGTCCCGCCCAGCGCGTCGCCCTTCTCGAGAACCGCGAAGTTGTCGATTCCGCTCTGCTTCAGTCGAATTGCGGCTCCGATGCCGGAGATCCCGGCACCGACGATCAGAATGTCGTAATGCTTCATGCGCGTACTCCGTTCGCAAGCTGAGCGCGGGTGGTGACGAGGGAATGTTCGAGTGTGGCGAGCCGGCGCCGGCCGTCCATGAAGTTCGGACCCATGACGGCGAGGTCCTCGGCGGTCGCGTCGAGCCGTATCACCCGGGTGCCGGCCGCCTCCAGCTTCGCGATCTCGGCGTCCAGCCCGGAACTCATCCAGTTCCGCAGCATCAGACGTTCGACGCGGGCCGCCCCACGGCCGGCGATGCGGCCCGTCGACGCCATCGGTGCCAGCACGACCACCTCGTCGAGTTCGAGGGGCAGCACCAGGTCGGCGGATGCTGTGGACGCCGCGCCGCCGTCGACGAACCGGCGGCCGCCGACGCGGACCGGCGGGAACCAGCCGGGGATCGCCCACGACGCCCGCAGCGCTTCGGACAAGGTGGCGGTCGGTGCACCGGGTGAGCCGAACGCGACGCGCTCTCCCGTGTCGTAGTCCATGCCGACCAGCCACGTCGCCGGGTGGCGGACCCAGCCGGAGTCGCAGGTGAACTGCCCTGCGAGCCGGTCGAGCCAGGCCGCATCGCCGCGGCCGTGGGGGAGGAGTCCGCTCGCGGCGGTCACGGGTGGGAGCCCCCGGCGCAACAAGCCGGGCGAACCGAGGCCCGGCCTGGGGAGCGGCGGGAACCGTCCCGGTGCGGCGGCGAGGTGTCCGTCGAGCGCCGGATGGGTGGGCCCACCGAGCTGCATCGCGAGCAGTTCGTCGACGCCCGCCCCGCCACCCAGCATGGTGACGATTTCGGCGCCCGCGGACGTGCCCACGAGCACGTCGGCGTCGCGTGGGTCCCAGCCCAGGGCGTCGCTCACGGCGATCATGGCCGCCACGGTCCAGGCCGCGCCGAGCGTGCCGCCGCAACCGATCACCAGTCCGCGGCTGAGTTGTATGTCACTCGAAGTCATATCTAGAAGCTAGCAGAAACCAGATACCGGCGGTATATGAAAAGTAGAATATTCTCGCAGGGGCTTCGGAGAAAGGGTGAGCATGGCGCGATTGACCAGGTCGGAGAGTCAGGCGCGCACGAGGGCGCATCTCGTCGCGACTGCACGCGACCTCTTCCTGGCCGACGGGTACGCGGCCACGTCGCTCGAGAAAGTGGCCGACGAGGCCGGCTATTCCAAGGGTGCGGTGTACTCCAATTTCAAGAACAAGAAGGAACTGTGCCTCGAGGTGCTGGGGCTCATCCACGCCACCAAGGGGCAGGAGATCGCCGAGGCGCTCGGCGGCGGCGACACGATGGAGGAGCGACTCGAGGCGTTCCAGGCCTGGGCGGAGAAGACGCTCGGCGACGTCGGGTGGACCATGCTCGAGTTCGAACTGATCGTGCTGTCCCGTCACGATCCCGAACTCCGCGACGCACTCACAGCCACTCTCGGGGTCGCGCGGGAGATCACTGTGACACTGCTGAAGTCGTTCACCGACTCACTCGGGGTCGTCCTGCCGGTGCCCGCGGAGGATGCGGCGAGCAGCATCCTCAGTCTCGGTGTCGGCCTGGGTATTCAGCGCGCCATCGATCCCACCATTTCCGCTCGGGTGGTCACCGACAATCTGCGGGTGCTGCTTGCGGTGTCGCAGCCGAGTGAACTCTAGATCCGTCAGAGCCAGTCGCGTCGGCGGAACAAGATGTAGAGCAGGCTGGCCGACGTCACGATCACGATGGTGCTGACGATCATCCCCGACAGCTGCCCGACTCCGGGAAACAAGACGTTCTGACCGAACCACCCGGTCACCGCGGTGGGAACGGCGATGATGGCCGCCCATCCGGTGAGTTTCTTCATGACGGTGTTGAGCCGGGCATCCTGGAGCGACAGATTCGTCTCGAAGACGGTTACCACCATGTCGCGCAACGACTCCGTCCACTCGGCGGCGCGCGTCACGTGGTCGTAGAGATCGGTGTACAAGCTGTCGAGAACCGGCGACTTGTCGCGTTCGGATTCGGCCCGCCCGCGCATGACGGCGCCCACCACCTCCCGCATCGGCAACACGACGCGACGCAGTTGCACCAGTTCCTTCCGCAGCCGGTACGTGCGCTGCTGAATCTCCCGGGTCCGCGCGGACTCGTCGAACAAGCCCTCCTCGAGCGCTTCGATCGCGTCGTCGATCGTCTCGATCGTCTCGAATTGCCCGTCCACGATGGCGTCGAGCAGTCCGTGCAGGAGCGCGAGTGCACCGGATCCCGGTGTGAGCAGTGCAGGGTCCTCCTCCCAGCGCTCCACCACCTGGGACATGTCGAAACGATCGTCCCGCCGCACCGTGATGATCCCGTTCGGCAGCACGAACGCGGAGACGCGGCTGAGCCGAAGCCGTGAATCGAGGACGCCGAGAGTGCTGACGTCGTCGTTCTCGAACCAGGTGGCGTACGCGGTCACGAACGCGTGGCCTGCATAGCGCGTCGCCTTCGGCCGCTCACCGCGGGCGACGGCATCCTCGATGGCGTTCGGATCGAGCGACCACTCGGCCGCCAGCTCCGTCAGGCACTCGTGGTCGGGGTCGCACAGGTCGACCCACACGAGCGCGTTCTCGTCCTTCACCTGTTCGGACACGTCGGCAATCGGAAAATCCTTGCCCACGCATTGTCCGTCGCGCCACACACGGGTCTGCACCAGGTTGAGGGTCACGCTCCCAGTCTGCCGAACCCTTCCGGCAGGGGAAGCGGTTATGACGCGCGATCGGACGAATACCCCCACAGCCAGTCGGTGTACTTGTAGCTCGACGTGTCGCGGGTGCGGAACAGTTCGTTGCGCGCGATGCGGGCGGTGCCGTCGAGGTGCCACAGCTCGCCCCACATGCGGCCGGTGGTGAGGATGCGGTTGCAGCGCGGTGCGCGTTCGGTGTTGACCTCCTTCAGGATCTGCGGCCACGCGGAGTTCCCGCCCGCGGAGAAGTCTTCGGCGGCATAGTCGGCGAGGCACTTCGCGTCCTCGATCGCCATCACGGCTCCCGACGCCAGGTACTGCAGCGGCGGGTGCGCTGCGTCTCCGAGCAGGATCATCCGGCCGTCCACCCAGTTCTCGATCGGCTCGCGGTCGTACATCGGCCACCAGCGGTCCTTCCACAGGTAGTCGATCCCGCGGCGGACGTTCTCGTGGCAGTGCGCGTAGGCCTGCTCGAGTTCTTCGGGCCCACCCCAGTTCTCGATCCCATTCTTGAAACCGGGCGATTCGAACACCGCGACCTGGTTGAGCATTTCGCCGCCGCGCAGCGGGTACTGGATGAAGTGGCACTGCGGTCCGATGTAGCCGACCACGTCCTCGATGTCCTCGTCGAGTTCCACGTCCTGGTACGCGGTGGTGCCCCGGTAGGCGGCGTAGCCGGAGGACACGGGTTCGTCGTCCGAGATCTTCCCCCGCAGACGCGATTTGAGGCCGTCCATGCCCAGCGCGATGTCCGCCTCGTGGGTGCGGCCGTCGTCGGTGGTGACGATCACCTTGTCACCGTCGGTGATCACGTCGGTGACGGTGATACCTGTGTGCAGTTCGGCGCCCGCAGCCCGTGCGGCATCGACGAGTGTCGCGTGCAGGTCGCTGCGATGGGTCACGAAGTACGGTCCGCCGTACCGGGCCCGGAACTCGGAGCCGAGGTCGATCTTCGTGAGCACCTCCGCGGTGATCGCGTCGCGGAACACGATGTTCTTCGGCAGGAAGGCCCGGGAGAGAACGTCGTCGAGCACGCCCCAGGAGTCGAGGATGCGGGCGCCGTGCGGCCCGACCTGCAGTCCGGCGCCGACCTCACCGAATTCGGAGGCGCGTTCGAACAAGGTGACGTGCGCGCCCTTCCGCGCGAGGGCGAGGGCGTTGGCTGCGCCGCCGATCCCGCCTCCGGCGATGATGATGCGTGCGTCCTGCAGGTTCGACATGACAGTTCCTTTGTTTCGAGCGTTCGGGCCACGTGAGTGGCATTGCGTGGCGGGGCACACGGCGGCACTCACGTGGTGGAGGGGAAGCGTCGCCAGATCACGGTGAGCAGCAGTGCGGCGACGAGTGCGCTGACGCCGAAGAGGATGAAGTTGGAATCCGCGCCGAGTCCGGCGGCCAGGAGCCAGCCGCCGATCTGCGGTGCCGCGACGGCTCCGACACGGCCCACGCCGAGCGCCCAGCCGAGGGCTGTGCCCCGCAGATAATCGGGGTAGTAGGACGCGACCGCCGCGATGATGAGGCACTGGGTTCCGTGTGTCCCGACGCCGGCGAGCACGAAGATGACGTAGACCAGCCCCACCGGTGGGGCGGTGAGCAACGTCAGCAGCGCGAGACCTGCGAGGAGCGCGGCGACGATGCTCGTGGGGATCGTGCCGAACCGGACGCCGCCCCACGCGGTGACGAACGAGCCCGCGACGGCGCCGAGGTTGAGCGCGAGGGCGAACGTGAGCGCGCTGCCGAGATCGGTGCCCTCGCCCTGCATGAGTTTGGGCAGCCACGTGCCGAGGCCGTACCAGGCGAGCAGGGTGACCACCGTGGCGAGCGCGAACATGATGCTGACGGACCGGAGCCGGGTACCGAGCAGTGCGCTGAAGCCCGTTGCCGGCCGCACCTCCGTCGACGTCACGGCGGCGGTCTGGTCGGGCAGCGTCTTCCACGCGATCGGCACCAGCAGGATCAGCGGGACGAGCGCGAAGGCGAACATCGGCTGCCAACCCCAGTTCGGGATGACGGGGATGCCGAGCAGCGCCGCGATCGAACCACCGATGGGAACTCCGGACATCATCATCGTGGCCACCGCGGCGCGCCACTTCGCGGGGATCAGTTCTGCGGCAAGCGCATTGGAGGTGGGAACGAGGCCGCCCAGGCCGAGTCCCGCGATCAGGCGCAACGCGCCGAACATGACGGGTCCGGTCGCCAGTGCACAGAGCGCGGTGAACACGGACAGGATGATGGCGCATCCGATCACCGCACGCTTGCGTCCCACGATGTCGGAGAGGCGTCCCGCGAGCACGGCGCCGATCATCATTCCCAGAAACGCGAGGCTGCCGAGAGTGCCGGCGGTCGCGGCGCTGATGCCCCACTCCTTCTGCAAGCTCGGGATGACGTTGCCGTAGACGATGAGGTCGTAGCCGTCGAAGACTACGAATAGCCAGCAGACGACGACGGCGATCGTGGCGTTGCGGTCCAGTCCGACGCGGTTCATCGGCGGCGCCGCAGTGGTGGCAGTGAGGGGCATGAATCGAGGGTGATGCGGCGCACAGCTCGCGTGCAATAAAGTTCTGCTGTGCAGAAGAAGCGAACGATCGAAAAGCCGGCGTACATGTTGGAGTCCGTCGACAACGCGTTGCGCCTGCTGCAGATGCTGCGCGACGTGGGCGGACTGAGACTCAAGGACGCTGCTGTGGAACTCGGCATCGCGCCGTCCACGGCGCACCGGCTGCTGGCGATGCTGGTGTACCGGGGGTTCGCCGTTCAGGACGAGAGACGCATGTACCACCCCGGGTCGGCGATGGGCGCAGGCCCGGCCCAGCGCGGGTGGACGCGTGAGTTCAACGACCTGTGCCGGCCTCACATGGAAGCCCTCGCGATCCTGTGCGGCGAGACCGTCAACCTCGTGATCCGCGTCGGCACCCAGGCGCGCTTCCTGTCGTCTGCCGAGTCGACGGGAATGTTGCGCGTCGGTGACCGTCAGGGGCAGGTGCTCGACGCGGAATTGACTGCGGGAGGACGCATTCTGCTGGCTGAGCTGCCGAGGGAGACTCTCGAACAGCTGTACCTGCGGCCCGCGGATCTGGCCGACGACGAACGAGAGTGGGGCGACCGCCGCCTGTCGCCCGACGACTTCGAGCGGTTCCGGCGGGAACTGTCCGCCGCCCGCGCCGTCGGGTTCGCCCTCAACGTGCAGCAGACCGAGGAGGGTGTCGCGGCGTTCGGCGTCGCGATCCGGAACCGGGCCCGCACGGCGGTCGGGGCGCTGACGGTGGCCGTGCCGATCACGCGGTTCCGTCAGCACTCGCAGGGACCGCTGGTGTCGCAGATCAAGAACGCGATCCGCGAACTCGAGGTGGATATCGCCGACCTCGAGTCCTGACACTAATTCTGCACAGAAGAATTCTGTATCGGCCGCGGCGTCGACTCTCTTAGCGTCGACGCCATGACCGCTACCGAACCGCACGTCGACGACGATCCGGAGCTGAAGCAGCTCTACCAAGATTTCGAGGGCGAACACCTGAATCCGTTGTGGACCCAGCTCGGTGATCTGATGCCGATGACGCCGACGTCGCGGGCGGTGCCGTTCGTGTGGAAGTGGTCGACGCTGTATCCGCTGGCGCAGCGGGCCGGGGACCTGGTGCCGGTCGGCCGGGGCGGGGAGCGGCGGGCGATCGCCCTGGCCAACCCCGGGTTGGGTGGGGTGCCGTATGTGACGCCGACGCTGTGGGCGGCCATCCAGTATCTGGGCCCGAAGGAGGTGGCCCCCGAGCACCGGCACGCGCAGAACGCCTTCCGGTTCGTCGTCGAGGGGGAGGGGGTGTGGACGGTCGTCAACGGGGATCCGGTGGCGATGCGGCGCGGCGACTTCCTGTTGACCCCGGGCTGGCATTTCCACGGTCACCACAACGAAACCGATCAGCCGATGGCCTGGATCGACGGCCTGGACATCCCGTTCGTGCACTACACCGACACCGGGTTCTTCGAATTCGGGTCCGAGAACGTCACCGACGACTCCACCCCGGAGGTGTCCCGGTCGGAACGGTTGTGGGCGCATCCGGGGCTGCGACCGCTGGTCGGGTTGGACGCGAAAACCAGTTCGCCGATCGCCGCGTACCGGTGGGAGCACACCGACGCCGCGCTGCGCGAGCAGCTGCAACTCGAGGACGAGGGTTACGCGGCGACCACCGAACCCGGTCATGCCGCGGTCCGCTACACCAACCCGACCACCGGCGGCGACGTGATGCCCACCATCCGGGCCGAGTTCCACCGCCTCCGCGCCGGTGCCCGCACCCGGCCCCGCCGCGACGTCGGGTCCACCGTCTACCAGGTGTTCGACGGTTCCGGCCGGTTCGTCCTCGGCGGCCGGCCCCGTGAGGTCGGTAAGGGCGACATGATCGTCGTCCCGTCCTGGACGGAGTGGTCGATCGAGGCAGACACCGAGTTCGACCTGTTCGCGTTCTCCGACGCCCCGATCGTCGAGCGCCTGCACTTTGATCGCACGTACATCTCCGAAGGAGCCTGACAATCCCATGAAGCTTGCCACCCTGCGCCGCAACGGTGCCACCGTCGCCGTCCGCGTCGACTCCGACACCACCGCCACCGTCATCGACGGGTACCCGGACCTGTCCGCGCTATTGAACAACCCGGACTGGAAGACGGTCGCGGCGAACGCGTCCGGCGCCATAATTGATCTCGACGGGGTGGATTACGCCCCGGTGGTCCCGAACCCGGGGAAGATCATCTGCGTCGGCCTGAACTACGCCAACCACATTCAGGAGATGGGCCGGGACCTGCCGGAGTACCCGACCCTGTTCGCGAAATTCAAGGAGGCCCTGACCGGCCCGTACGACGACGTGATCGTCCCGTCGTATGCCGCGGCGCAGCTGGATTGGGAGGGGGAGTTGGCGTTCGTCGTCGGCAGGCAGGCGTACCAGGTGCCGGAGGCCGACGCCGAGCAGTACATCGCCGGGTATTCGGTGATGAACGATTACACGATGCGCGATTACCAGTACCGGACGCTGCAGTGGGATCAGGGCAAGACGTTCGAGAAGACCAGCGGCTTCGGGCCGTTCCTGACCACCACCGACTCGTACACCTTCGGCGGCACCCTGGTCACCACACTCGAGGGGCAGGTGGTGCAGTCCACCACCACCGACGATCTGGTGTTCACCCCGGCCAGGCTGGTGGAGTACATCTCGCACATCGTGACGCTGCAGCCCGGTGACGTGGTGATCACCGGCACCCCGGGCGGGGTGGGGCACGCCCGCAAGCCCGGTCTCTACATTCAGGACGGGCAGACCGTCGAGGTCACCATCGAGGGCCTGGGCACCGTCCGCAACAAGACGATCATCAAGTAGGAGCCGTGAGTTTCCACGATCTTCCCCTGTCCGAGCGGTTGCTGATCGCGCGCCGCGGCACCTCGTACTTCGCGCAGCGCCTGGCCGAGTTGACCGACGAGCAGCTGGCTGAGCCGACCGGGTTGGTGGGGTGGTCGCGGGCGCATCTGCTCGCGCACGTCGGCTACAACGCGGCCGCGTTGTGTCGGCTGCTGGACTGGGCGGCGTCGGGCGTGGAGACCCCGATGTATGCGTCGGCGGAGCAGCGGGGCCGGGAGATCGCCGAGGGCGCCACCCTGTCGGCGGCGGCGCTGCGGAACCTGTTCGATCACACCGTGGCTAGGCTCGACGAGAAGTGGCGTAACCTGCCCGCCTCGGCGTGGGACGCGCAGGTGCGGACCGCGCAGGGCCGCACCGTGCCGGTGTCGGAGACAGCGTGGATGCGCACCCGGGAGGTGTGGATCCATGCCGTCGACCTCGGCAACGGCGGCCGGTTCGGCGACTTCCCCGACGTGGTCCTCGGGTCGCTGCTCACCGACATCGTCGGGATGTGGCGGCGCAAGGACCTCGGCGCCGGACTGATACTGGCGGTCGACGGATGTGAACCGGTTGCGGTGCAGCCGGATTCACCGCCTGCCGAGAAGGTGTCCGGGCCCCTCGCCGCGGTCGTGCGGTGGGCCGCCGGCCGCGGCGCCGTCGGACTCGGCGCCGGCGGAGAAATCCCGGAGCCCCCGCACTGGTTGTGAGCGAGAGGCGAGCTAGTACGACGCCCGGCCACCGCTGGCGTCGTAGACGGCGCCGGTCGAGAAGCTGAGCGCCTCCGAGCACAGCCATGCGACGAGTTCGGCGATCTCCTCGGGCCGTCCCATCCGGGCCATCGGGGTCAGGCTCTGCGACCGCGCGAGGATCGCCGGGTCGGTGCCGGCATTCATCGGGCTCTCCACCGCGGCGGGTGCCACCACGTTGGCGAGGACACCGGTTTGCGCGACCTCCTTGCCGAGCGATTTCGTCAGCGCGATCACGGCCGCCTTCGACGCCGAGTAGGCGCTCTGGTTGGGATTACCGTCCTTCGCCGCGATGCTCGCCAGATTCACCACCCGCCCCCAGCCGTCGTCGACCATGGCCGGCACGAACGCGCGGCAGAGGAGGAACGTTCCGTCGACATTGATCCGGAACGTGCGACGCCAGTCCTCGAGGTCGACGTCCACCAACGGAGCGGACGGTCCCACGACACCGGCGCAGTTGACGAGGATGTCGACGCGGCCGAGCCGGGCGGCGAGCTTCTCGACGGCGTCGGCGTCGGTGACGTCGAGGTGCTCGTCGGCCCCGGCGGCGACGTCGGCGGCGACGACGCGGACCCCGGCGCCGGCGAGGCGTTTCGCACACGCCGCACCGATTCCGCTCGCTCCGCCGGTGACGAGAGCGGTCGCGCCCTCGGGATACGTGGCCATGGTGGTTTCTCCTCGCGACTGTGTGCGCATTAGTCTTGTTCTATGTGCGAAATCAGTATGATCGGTTTCACACTGTGTATGAATTGGAATATATGGGCTGAGCCACATTCGTCAAACTCCCCGAAGGGAATCCGATGGAGATTCGCTGGCTGCAAGCGTTCGTCGCCGTTGCCGAAGAACTGCATTTCGGCAGGGCAGCCGCGCGACTCCAGATGGCCCAGTCGCCGCTGAGCCAGACCGTGCGCAAACTCGAGAAGGACATCGGCGTGCCGCTGTTCGAGCGGAGCACCCGCAGCGTCGCCCTGACGTCGGCGGGCCACACGTTTCTGCCGCACGCCTACCGGATTCTCGAGAGTGTCGACATCGCGCGGCAGGCCACCCGCGCGTCCGCCGGAGGCGTGTACGGCCGCATCAAGATCGGCTTCACGGGCGTGCTCAATCACCTGTCCCTGCCCCCGCTCACCCGCGCGCTCCGGCAGCGCTACCCCGACATCGAACTCACCCTCGTCGGGCGCATCATGACCCGTGACGCCATCACTCAGCTGGACAGTGGCGCACTCGATCTCGCATTCGTCGGCCTTCCTGTCGAGACGGCCTCGGTGTCCACCCGGCTGATCCGCCGCGAGCCGTTCGGAGCCGTCCTCCCGGCGGACCACCCCCTCGCATCCGAGCCGAAGATCGACCTGCGCGACCTGGCCGAGGACGGGTTCGTCACGACACCGCTGTCGGCCGGTTCGGCATTGCAGGAGGTCGCGATGCGGGCCTGTGTCGATGCGGGCTTCCGTCCGCGTGTGGTGCAGGAGATCACCGACCCGTACATGATCCTGATGCTGGTGGCGACGGGTGTCGGCGTGGCGCTGATGACGTCGGGCATTGCCGCGATCACGCCCCCGGGCACGGTGTTCGTGCCGCTCACCGGCGAGCCGATCTACATGAACCACGGACTCGCCTGGTCGCCCCGCCGCGTCTCCGACGCACTCCGGGTGGCGTTGACCGTGTCGGAGGAAATCCTCCCGACTCCCGATTAGGACGTTTTCGGTCTATATCTAAGACTTTTTTTGCGCTGGACTGCGCATAGTTCGCCATGACACGCTCGTCACGGTCCGGAACTTCGTGTGAGGTGAGTCACCTCCGAAGAAAGCCCTCGCGGCGTGCCGGATCCCAGGGACGAAAGGAACACCATGGCAAGCACGTCTACTCGCGACACCGGGGGACAACCGAACGAGAACGCCCGCCGGGCCGCCGTCTCGGGATTCCTCGGCAGCACACTCGAGTACTACGACTTCTTCATCTACGGGTCCGCGGCCGCGCTGGTCTTCCCGCGGATCTTCTTCCCGGGCGGAGGGGCCACGGCGACCCTGCTGTCGATCGGCACGCTCGGTGTGGCGTACATCGCGCGTCCACTCGGCGCAGTGCTGTGGGGACATCTCGGGGATCGGTACGGGCGCAAGAATTCGCTGCTGGCCTGCCTCCTGCTCATGGGTATCGCGACCGTGGTCGTCGGCTGCCTGCCCACCTACGACCAGATCGGTATCGCCGCGCCCATCATCCTGGTGCTCCTGCGATTGCTGCAGGGCCTGTCCGCCGGCGGCGAATCGCCGGGATCCTCCGCGTTGACCCTCGAGCACGCTCCGGACAACCGTCGTTCGTTCTACACCTCGTTCACCATGAGCGGCATCATGTTCGGCATCGTCATCTCGAGCCTGGTGTTCATTCCCGTGGCCGCGCTGCCGGACGACGCGCTCTACTCGTGGGGCTGGCGGGTGCCCTTCCTGCTCAGCATCTTCGTGACGGGCGTTGCCGTCTGGCTGCGCCGCAAGCTCGACGAGCCGGAGGTCTTCCTGGAGCTCGAGGAGCAGGACGACACGGCCGGTATCCCCGTCGTCGAGATGTTCCGCTCGCACTGGCGCACCGTGATCCGTATCAGCCTCAGCGCGACGTTCGCCATGATCAACACCATCGTCAATGTCTTCGCGCTGGCGTATGCCGTGCAGGTCGCCGGATTCGAACGGTCTACCATGCTGTGGGCCATCGCCGTCGCCAACTTCGTCGCGGTGCTCACCCAACCGCTGTTCGGCATCCTCGCCGACCGGATCGGCCGCAAACCGGTGTTCGTGACGGGCGCCGTCGGGTCCGCCGCGATGGTGTTCGTGTTCTTCCACGCGATCGGAACCGGAAGCGCCCCGATGGTGTTCGCGGCCGGCATCGTCCTGATCGGCCTGTTCTACGCGATGCCCAACGGTGTGTACCCGGCGTACTTCCCCGAGCAGTTCCCCGCCAAGGTCCGGTACACCGGAATGGCCGTGAGTCTCATGCTGGGACTTCTGGTGGCCGGCTTCACCCCGGCCATCGCACAGGTGCTGTCGGCGGGAGACACCGCGAACTGGACCCCGGTCGCGTGGATGTGTCTGGGCTTCGCACTGCTGTCGTCGGCTGCCGCACTCACCGGTCCCGAGACGTACCGCACCGCCACCGAGCAGCTCGGCGAACCCGGCACGAGGACGGTCACCGCCCGGCACCGGATCCGCCTCGTCGGGTCAGGGATCGCCACGTCCCTGTCGCCGGCGCTGCACGAACGCGAGGCCGCCGCCCTCGGCCTGACCGACTACCGCTACGACCTGATCGACGTCGCGGCGGAGGGCATCCCCGTCGACAGTTCCGGCGACATGCTGCGGCAGGCCGTCGCAGCGGGTTGCACCGGACTCAACATCACCCATCCGTGCAAGCAGGTGGTCGTAGACGCCCTCGACGAATTGTCCGACGACGCGCGACTTCTCGGTGCCGTCAACACCGTCGTCGTCCGCGACGGCCGCCTGATCGGTCACAACACCGACCACAGCGGATTCCTCGCGGCGCTGCGCCGGGGACTGCCCGATGCCGCGCTCGGCCGTGTCGTCCTCGCCGGTGCAGGCGGTGCCGGTTCGGCCGTCGCCTACGCGCTCGCGGCCGCCGGGGTGACGGACCTGCGGGTCGCCGACGTCGACCCGGCCCGTGCCTCGGACGTCTGCGTGCGCCTCGCGGCGGCCTTCCCGCAGACGCGGGTCACGGCCATCCCCCTCGACGCGATCGAAGCGAACCTGGAGCACTGCGACGGTGTCGTCAACGCCTCCCCGATCGGCATGGTCGGACATCCGGGAACACCGTTCGACACCGACGCGCTCCATCCGGGACTGTGGGTCGCCGACATCGTCTACCGCCCCCTGCGGACCGAACTCGTCGCAGCAGCAACCGCTCTCGGCTGTGAAGTGCTCGACGGCGGTCAGATGCTCGTCGCCCAGGCGGCCGACACGTTCGCCCTCCTCACCGGGGTCACGCCCGACCCCGACCGCATGCGCCGTCACCTCGGCGAACTGCTCGCCGATCAGTGCGCCCCGACCGTTCTCGAGGAGTCGCGATGACCGCACGTCCGTTCGCCGCACCGCTCGACGTGGGTAACGTGCGGCTGCGCAACCGCTTCGTGTCGGCGCCGATGGAGCGCAACTACTGCGAGGTCGACGGCACGATGACCGACGAGTACATCGCGTACCTCGAGCGCCGTGCGGCGGGCGGCGCCGCTCTCGTCTTCACCGAGGCCAGCTACGTGCGGGCCGACGGCAAGGGCCGCATCCGGCAGATGGGCGTGGACGTCGACGAACGCATCCCGGGCGTCGCGAAGATGGCCGAGGCGATCCATGCGCAGGGTGCGCTCGTCGGCGTCGAACTCAATCACGGCGGCCGCACCGCGCAGGGTTCCGTCAGCGGATTCGTCCCCGTCGCACCGTCACCGATCCCGTGTGCGGTGGTCGGCGGCGAGATGCCCGAGCAACTCGACGGCGACGACATCGAACACATCATCGAATGCTTCGGCGAGGCCGCCGCGCGCTGTCAGCAGGCCGGGGTCGACGTGATCTCGCTGCACGGCGGTCACGGCTACCTCATCCACCAGTTCCTCTCGCCGGCGTACAACCACCGCGACGACGAGTGGGCCGATCCGGCGCTGTTCGTCAACAAGGTGATCGACGCCGTGCGCGCAATGGCTCCGGGTATCGCTCTCGGACTGCGGTTCTCGGCGTTCGAGGCCGTCGCCGGCGGTCTCGACGCCGAGACGACCCGCGCCCGCATCGACGCGATCGACACCGACCGGCTCGACTTCCTCGACGTCTCCGCCGGCAATTACGAATCCGGGCAGTGGATCATCCAACCCGGCGAGTGGCCGCGCGGACTCCTCGCCCCGTTCTCCGAGCAGTACACGCGGGACTTCGACCTCCCGGTCGGAGTCGCAGGCCGGATCAGCTCCCCCGAGGTCGCTGCGCGGATCATCGAATCCGGGCAAGCCGACTTCGTCAGCATGGCGCGCACCCTGCACGCGGACCCGGACTTCCCGAATCGCGCTCTGGACGGCGGCCGGTACCGGCCCTGCATCGCCTGCAACTACTGCATCGACAGCCTCGCCGCCGGACCCGTTCCGTGCTCGGTCAATCCGTGGGTGGGCCGCGAACTCGAGCAGCCGTCGAAGCCGGCGGACGTGGCGGTGCGCGTTGCCGTCGTCGGCGGCGGGCCGTCGGGCATGGCGGCCGCCCGCGACCTCGCGCTCGCCGGGCACCGCGTCGACCTGTACGACAAACGCGACAGCCTCGGTGGCGATTTCGCGCTGGCCTCCCGACTGCACGAGTACCCCGAGTACGCGCGGATCGTCGACTGGTACCTCGCCGAGATCGCCGACCTCGACATCACCTGCCACACCGGCACGCGGGTTGACGCCGCCACGCTGGCCGCCCTGGACTTCGACGCCGTCGTGCTCGCGACGGGCGGCCGCGGACCCCAGGTCGAGCTCCCGGGGGCCGACACCCGCAGGGTCCGCGACGTCCGCGAGTTCCTGGAATCCGGAGACCCCGCACCCGCGGCGATCACGATCTTCGGCGCCGATCGGGAAGCGGCCGCGGTCGCCGACGACCTGCTCCAACACGGCACGAAGGTGGTCATGATCGGCCCGCAGGAGACGATCGCCCACGATGTCGGCCGACGCGGAAAGATTGTGCTGCTGCCGCGGCTCGCGGCGAGTGCGAACCTCACCACCCACCTGTCGTCGATCGTGACGCGGGTCGAGGCCGACCGGGTCGCAATCTCCACTGGAGGCGCCGAACGGATCGTCGATGCCCCCGGCGAACTGCTGATCTCACACGGCGTCGAATCGCGTACCGACCTGCTCGCCGCACTGCGGTCGCCGGCACCGCGACTCGGCGTCCACACGGTCGGCGACGCGAGTGGTGACGGCGGCTCGATCCACGCCGCTCTCGTCACCGCAGCCGACGTCGCCGCGAAGATCACCGCGGCCGCCGATGCCCGCGAGGTGGTCAGCGCGTGATGGACATCCCGCCCCTGGGTCTCGGGACCTGGCCGCTGACCGGTCCGGACGCCACCCGGGCCGTGCTGTCCGGAATCGAAGCCGGCTACCGGCTTATCGACACCGCCACGATCTACGACAACGAGGACGCCGTGGGTGTGGCGCTCGCGGAGTGCGGACTGCCCCGCGAGGAACTGTTCGTCACCACGAAACTGCGTGGGAGCGATCACGTGTCGGGTGACATTCGCGGCGCGGTCGAGCGCAGCCTGAAGCGCCTGGGACTCGATCGGCTCGACCTGTTCCTGATCCACTGGCCGCTGCCACGCCACGACAGGTACGTGGCGGCGTTCGCGGCCATGCTCTCGTGCCGCGACGCCGGCCTCGTCCGCTACGTCGGCGTCTCCAACTTCCTGGAGAAGCACCTGCGTCGCGTCGTCGCCGAGACCGGAGAACCGCCCGCGGTCAACCAGATCCAGATGGACCCGTCGCTCGCACGGCTGCCCGTCCGGCGCGCGAACGACGAGCTCGGAGTGTTCACGCAGTCGTGGAGCCCACTGGGCCGCGGCGAGGTGCTCGGCTCACCCGCGGTCACCGACATCGCCCGCCGCCTCGACCGCACCCCCGCGCAGGTGGTCCTGGCCTGGCACTTCGCGCAGCGTGTCGTGCCGGTCGCGAGATCGGCGAATCCCGCCCGCCAGGCCGAGAACCTGGCCGCCCTCGACGTGCGGCTCACCGCTGCGGACGTCGACGCCCTGAACCGTCTCGACCGCGGCGAGTCCGCGGCCCGGGACGTCGAAACCGAGGAGCACTACTGATGGCACTACGTATCGGCATCGTCGGCTGCGGAAAGATCGCCGGCAATCACGCCCGGGCCCTGCAGCAGGTTCCCGGCGTCGAGGTGGTCGGCTGCTGCGACCCCGACGTCGACCGGGCCCAGGCATTCGCGGCCGCGCACGGCATCGCCCGTGCCGTCGGTTCGGTGGAGGAGTTGATCGCCCTCGGTCTCGATGCGTGCACCGTCTGCACGCCGCACCCGGTGCACGAGCAGGTGGTCGTCGCGGCCGCCGAGGCCGGGATCCACGTGCTGTGCGAGAAGCCGATCGCGGTCGACGTCGCCGCCGCAGACCGGATGATCGCGGTCGCCGACCGCGCGGGCATCACGTTCGGTGTGTTGTTCCAGCGCCGGTTCTGGCCGGCCGCGAGACGAATCAGGACGGCCATCGACGACGGCCGGATCGGCGTTCCGGCGCTCGGTGAGGCGTCGGTGCTTCTCCACCGCCCGTCGTCCTACTATTCCGCCGACGAGTGGCGCGGACGGTGGGACACCGACGGCGGCGGAGTCCTGATGACGCAGGCCGTCCACCAGATCGACATGCTCCAATGGTTCATGGGTGAGGCCGTCTCGGTGAGCGGCTTCATCCGCACCCATACCCACGGCGACCACATCGAGACCGAGGACAGCGCGTCCGCCGTCGTCTCGTTCGCGTCGGGCGGCACGGCTACCGTCACCGCGACCACCGGCGCCAACCACAACCTCGGCAACCGGGTCACCGTGATCGGGCAGACCGGTGCGATTGCGAGTGTCCTCGAGTTCCCCGAGGGCCGGGAGGGCGTCAACGAGATCTGGACGGTTCCCGGCGAAGTCGAGTTCCGCGCCCCGTTCACCGCCGACGTCCGCGCCAATCTCGACGTCACAGAAGTCAACGCCGGACTCGCCGACTTCCACACACTCCAGGTGCAGGACTTCGCGGACGCCGTCCTGACCGGTCGCGACCCTGCCGTCACCGGACGCGACGCACGCGCCTCGCTGGCGATCATCGCGGCGATCTACGAGTCTTCGCGCACCGGCCGGGTGGTCGACCTAACGCCCGCACCGGCCCCCGCCACCACCAAGGAGAACGCATGACCCCCGACCCTTCCACCCCGACCTATGACGTCGTCGTCATCGGCTCCGGAGCGGGCGGTCTGTCCGCCGCCGTCGCCGCAGCCGACGGGGGAGCGTCCGTCCTCGTCGTCGAGAAGGCGGACACGTGCGGCGGCGCGACGGCATGGTCCGGCGGTTGGATGTGGACGCCGCGGAACCTGTTCGCGCAGGCGGACGGCGTGAACGAGGACCGCTCGCTGCCGCGCACGTATCTCGAGCACCGACTCGGCGAGAACTTCGACGCTGCCAAGGTCGACGCCCTGCTCGACGGCGCACCCGAGATGGTGGAGTTCTTCGAGAAGAAGACGGCGCTGCAGTTCGTTCCGGGCGCGAAGATCGCCGACATCCACGGCGACACACCGGGTGCGGGCACGGGGCACCGCTCCGTCGGACCGAAGCCGGTGAGCCTCCGGAAACTCGGCCCCGACGTCGCGGCGCTGCTCCGGCGCCAGCTCTACGAGACGTCGTTCCTCGGTATGGGCATCATGGCCGGCCCGGACCTGCAGGCTTTCCTGCACTCGACGCGTTCGGCGAAGGCGTTCGCACACTGCGCCCGCAGGGTGTCCACGCACCTGCTCGACCTCGCCACCACACGCCGCGGCCAGCAGCTCGTCAACGGCACCGCACTCGTCGGCCGGCTGCTGCGGTCGGCGCTCGACGCCGGCGTCGAGATTCGCGTGAGCACGGCGGCCACCGCGCTGACCACCGACTCCGCGGGCACCATCACCGGTGCCCGGCTGGAGGGCCCGGACGGGGCCTACACCGTGCAGGCGCGCCGCGGAGTCGTCCTCGCGACGGGTGGCTTCAGTCGCGACGTCGACCGGATTCGCGAACTCTTCCCCCGCACACCCACGGGCCGGGAACACTGGACCCTCACCCCGTCCACGACCACCGGCGACGGCATCACCCTCGGGGAGTCGGTCGGCGGGCGACTCGACCGCTCAGTCGCGTCGCCGGTGGCGTACTGCCCGGTGTCGATCATCCGGTACCGCAACGGCAGGGAGGGCGTGTTCCCGCACATCCTCGACCGCGGAAAGCCCGGCGCCATCGGCGTTCTCGCCGACGGCCGCCGATTCGTCAACGAGGCCCTCGGCTACCACGACTACACCCTCGCGATGGTCGAACAGATCCCCGACGGCGAAGAGGTCTGCTCGTGGTTGATCGCCGACCAGCGGTACCTGCGGTACTTCCCGCTCGGCATGGCCAAGCCACTGCCGATCCCCACGTGGCCGTACCTGAAGTCGGGCTACCTCACCCGCGGCCGCACGGTGCGCGAGCTCGCCGAGAAGATCGGTGTCGACCCCGACGGCCTGGAGAAGACGGTCGCGGCGTTCAACGAGGGTGCCCGCGACGGCGTCGACCCCGAGTTCGGTCGTGGCACCACGCCGTTCACCGTCGCGTCCGGCGACGCCGACAATCCGTGGCCCAACGCCTCCCTCGCACCGCTCGCGGAGGGCCCGTTCTACGCGGTCAAGGTGGTGCCCGGCAGCTTCGGCACGTTCGCCGGTCTGGTCACCGACAGGGCGTCCCGGGTGCTGAACGACGACGACCAGCCGATCGACGGACTGTTCGCCGTCGGGGTCGACCAGTCCAGCGTCATGGGCGGCCACTACCCGTCCGGCGGCATCAACCTCGGCCCGGCCATGACCTTCGGCTACCTGACCGGTCGCCGCCTCGCCTCGACGACAGGAGATCTGCGATGACCGCCCCACTCGGCCTTGCCGCACTCACCGTGCTCGACACCGCACCGCCGCAACAGGTGGACCTCGCCGAGAAGCACGGCTTCGACACCATCGGCATCCGGCTGCTGCCCGCCGCGCGCGGCACCACCGCCTACCCGCTGCACGAGGACGACGCCGCCCTCGACGCGCTGATCCGTCGTCTCGACGATTCGCCGATCGAGGTGTTCGACCTCGAAATCATCCGGCTGGGAGCCGATTTCGATCCGAGGTCGTACGTTCCTCTGCTCGAGGCGGGCGCACGGCTCGGCGCGAAGGCCGTGCTCGTCGGCGGCGACGACCGCGACCGCTCCCGGCTCACCGACTCCTACGCCCGGCTGGCGGAGCTGTGCGCGCAGTACGGCATCGTCGCGAGCCTCGAGTTCATGCCGTGGACGGCCGTGCCCGACGCAACCACCGCGGTCGAGATCGTGTCGCAGGCCGACGGGCCGGCGCGCAGCGTGCTGGTGGACGGGCTGCACGTCGGACGGTCGAGCACCACGCTCGACGACCTGGCGGCGATCCCGCGGGAGTGGCTGCACTACGCCCAGATGTGCGACGGCTCGGTGCCTGCGCCCACGGACGACACCGAACTGATCCGTCAGGCGCGCGAGGAGCGACTGGTGCCGGGGTCGGGCGGCATCCCGCTCGCCGACATCTGGGCGACGTTGCCGGCGGGCCTGCCGGTGAGTATCGAACTCCCCAACGAGCCGCTCCGGCGGGCCGTCGGCACGGACGCGTGGCTCGCGCGGCTGGTCGCCGCCACCCGGGAGGTGCTCGCGCAGGTTCCGGCGGCCACCGGACGCTGACTTGTCCGCGCTACCGTTCTTGCATGCCCCGCCCCGACAACGTCCCCGTGTACACGATGCGCCAGCTGGCGGCGTTCGTGGCGGTGGCGGAGACCGGGACGATCAGTGGTGCGGCCGAGCGGATGCACTTGTCGCAGTCGGCGTTGTCCGCTGCGGTGACGGATTTGGAGAAGGCACTGAGGGCGCAATTGTGTGTGCGCCGGCGCGCCCGCGGAGTGCAGCTGACCCCGACGGGGGAGGCGGTGCTGTCGCGGGCGCGTGCCCTGTTGCAGCAGGCGGGGGAGTTGCAGGCCGACGCGTGCGGAGAGGGCGGTGTCGTCGCGGGGCCGATCGCCGTCGGCTGCTACCCGGCGCTCGGCCCGACGATCCTGCCGTCGATGTTGTACGCGTTCACCGCCGAGTACCCGCGCGCGTCGGTGGAGTTCCGGGAAGACACGCAGAACCGGTTGCGGACGGAACTCGAGGGCGGCGAACTGGACGTCGCCATCGTCTACGACCTCGACCTGTCCCCGGAGTGGCAGACCGTGCCGCTGATGACCCGGGAGCCGATGGTGGTGCTCGGGGCGGAGCATCCGCTGGCGGGCGTCGACGGGCCGGTGCGTCTCGCGGATCTGGCCGAGCATCCGATGGTGCTGCTGGACGCGCCACCGAGCACCAACCATGCGATGGAGGTCTGCCGGGAGGCCGGTTTCGCGCCCCGGGTGGCGTATCGGACCGCGAACTTCGAGACGGCGCGGGCCTTCGTCGGACGCGGGCTGGGATGGACGTTGCTGCTGCAACGACCCCGGGTGGACGTCACGTACGAGGGTCTGCCCGTCGTCGTGAAACCGATCGCCGAACCGAAACCGGCGTCGGTGGCCGTGGTCGTGGCGTGGCATCAGGAGGCGACGCTGAGCCGGGTCGCGCGTGCGTTCATCCGGTTCGTCACGGCCTGAACTGCGTATTCACGACTTCCACGGATTTTCTGCAATTCATGCGGGGATAGTCCCGCTTTTCAGATGTATGTGAGTCGGGTCATTGTTTTCCGGTAGCGCGATGAGTGTGCGCGCAGCAGAACGGGAAGGCAGACGATGACGGCAATCACCGAGGCGACACCGCCGGTGTCTCACAAGGAAGCGCGCAGGGCAGTCCTGTCGAGCTTCGTCGGTACCGCGATCGAGTGGTACGACTTCTTCATCTACGGCACCGCCGCAGCCCTGGTGATCGGACCGCAGTTCTTCCCCGGCGCGTCGACGTTCGCAGGAACCCTCGCCGCATTCGCCACGTTCGCGGTCGGCTTCATCGCCCGCCCGATCGGCGGTGTCGTCATGGGCCACTTCGGTGACCGCATCGGACGCAAGTCGATGCTGGTGCTGTCGCTGACGATGATGGGCGCCGCGACCGTCGGCATCGGACTGCTCCCGAACTTCGAGGCCATCGGGGTGGCCGCACCCATCCTGCTGGTGGCGTTGCGGTTCGTTCAGGGCATCGGCGTCGGCGGCGAGTGGGGCGGCGCGGTGCTCATGGCCACCGAGCACGCCCCGGAAGGCAAGCGCGGACTGTACGGCGCGGCGCCGCAGATGGGCGTTCCGGCCGGAGTGATCATGGCGAACGTCGTGTTCCTCGCCGTCACCCAGCTGCTGTCCGACGACGCGTTCCAGACGTGGGGCTGGCGGGTGCCGTTCCTGATGAGCGCCGTGCTCGTCGGCGTCGCGATGTGGATTCGGCTCGGCGTCTTCGAGTCCCCGGCGTTCGCGGAGGCCAAGGAGAGCGACACGATCGTGAAGATGCCGATCGTCGAGGTGCTGACGAAGAACTGGCGGACGGTCCTGCTCGCGGCGGGCACGTTCATCGCGACCAACGGCATCGCCTACGTGTTCATGGTGTACGTCCTGACGTACGGCACCACGGAACTCGGATACAGCCGCGCCACGATGCTCACACTGCTGATCGTCGCGTGCCCGGTCTGGATGGCGGGCATGGCCGTGTCGGCCTGGAAGTCGGACGTGCTCGGCCGGCGCCGCGTCTACACGTGGAGTTCGATCACGCTCGTGATCGTGGCCGCAGTGTTCTTCCCCCTCATCGACACGGCGTCGATCCCCGTCATGCTGCTCGCGATGATCGCGATGGCGGCGGTGCTCGGCACCACCGCGGGCCCGCAGTCGGCACTGTTCGCGGAACTCTTCCCCGCCCACATCCGCTACAGCGGTGCATCACTCGGCTATCAGATCGGCGCCATACTCGGCGGCGGGCTCGCACCGTTCATGGCGACTTGGCTGTTCGGGGCCTTCGGTAGTTCGACGGCCGTCACTGCCTATTTCGTGGTGATCGCCGTGATCAGTCTCGTCGCGATCCTGCTGCTGCCGGAAACGAACAAGATCGCAAAGAAAGCGGAGGCCGTCTGACATGTCCACCTACTTTCAGCCTCAGAAATACTCGGCGACGGAGTTCGCGTCGACGAGTGCAACCGACGAGGCCCTGCCCGTCGTCGTCGTGGGCGCCGGACCGGTCGGCATGGGCGTCGCGCTCGGCCTCGCGCAGCGGGGCATCCCCGTAACCGTGCTCGAGGCCGCCGACCAGGTGTCGTTCGGCAGCCGCGCCATTTGTATCTCCCGGCACAGCCTCGAGGTGGCGGCCCGGCTCGGCTTCGGACCGGAACTCGAGAAGATCGTGCTCCCCTGGGTGGGTGGGCGCAGCTTCTACCGCGACGAGCAGGTGCTGCATTTCGAGATGGCGCACGGCGAGCACGACGTCCGCGGGCCGATGGTCAACGTGTCGCAGTCCGAGATCGAGCAGATCATGACGGACACGCTGCTCGCGCACCCCCTGATCACGTTCCACTGGTCGTCGAGCGTCGCCGGGGTGCTGCGGTCGGACGAGGACGTGACGCTCGACGTCGACACCGCGTTCGGTGCGCGCCGACTCCGCGCGCGCTGGGTGGTGGCCGCCGACGGCGGTCGCAGCCGGATGCGTGAACTGGCGGGAATCCGGTTGCAGGGAAACAGCTATCAGGGCAATTACGTGATCGCCGACATCCACTGGGAATCGACGCTGCCCGCCGAGCGGATGGTCTGGTTCGACCCGCCGAGCAACCCCGGCTCGACGATCATCATGCATCAGCAGCCCCGCGACATCTGGCGCATCGACTACCAACTCGACGGTTCCGACGACGCCGAGCTCGAGACGCAGGAGGACCGCATCCGCGACCGGATCACGCGGCACCTGGACTGGCTCGAGAACGACGTGCCGTGGACCCTCGAGTGGCACGGCTTCTACCGCGCGCACGCGCTCGCACTGGACGACTTCACGCACGATCGCATCCTGTTCGCCGGCGACGCCGCCCACCTGGTGCCGATCTTCGGTGTCCGCGGGCTGAACTCCGGCATGGAGGACGCGGAGACGCTGGCCTGGACACTGGCCGCCGTCGTCCACGGGACAGCGGACGAGGCACTCCTGCAGGCATATTCGGCCGAACGGCGTGCCGCCTGGCAGCAGAACGTCGACAACGCGGGCAAGTCGACCCTCATCATGTCGCCCGGCAGCCACGGCTACCGCACCACCCGTGACGCCGTGCTGGCGCTGGCCACGACCCGTCCGGAGTTCGGTCACCTCATCAATCCGCGGCAGTCGAGTGCGACGCACGCGCACCTGTCGCCGCTCACGTGGCCGGTCGCGGAGGGGACGACCGGGGTACTGCCCGGGGATCCGATGGAGGACCGGCGCGTCCGCGTCGCCACCGCCGACGGATCGGTGGAGTCGTCGCTGAACCGCGTCCGGGGAACGGGTTTCGCGGTGCTGGGTGTCGGGGTCGACCCGGCCGGTGCCCGGATGATCGCCGCGCACGCGTCCGCGCTCGCGATGGCGCTGACGCCCGAATCGGTGCGGGCGGTCGTCGTCCCGGCACCGGGCAGGGTGGTGGACGCGGCGGCCGACCTGACGGTCCTCGACGACGCCGACGGTGCGCTGACGACGGCTCTCGGCGCGTCCGCGGGTGAGTGCTTCGTGATCCGCCCGGACGGACTCGTCCTGTGCCGGGTCCGCGACCTGTCGCTGCTCGGTGATATCCACGACCACCTGAAGTTCGCGACCGCCCCCACGCTGGGCGTCGTCCCCGCGCACACGGAGACGACTGCGACGCCGGACGAACTGCTGCGCGAGAACGCGTGGATGGGACTGTCGGAGGCGCTCGACCAGGCCGACGAGTCGGACCGCGAGGGATTCCTGACCCGGCTCGCGCTGCTGCAAGGATCGCAATCGGGCCTGCGGGAGTTTCAGGAAGCGCTGGCCGCCGCCTCCCAGGTGAGTGGCAAAGTGTGCTCCGGCACTCCGCGGCACTCACATGCGGACGCCTAGCCTGGGGACATGGCGCACCCACAGTTCCTGAACTCGCCCAAGTCCTTCGTCGTCGATGCGCTCCGCGGGGCCGTCGCCACCACCGACGACCTCGAATGGCATCCGGAACCGGGATATCTCACACGGCGGGAACCGTTGCGGTCCGGGCAGGTCGCGTTGCTGTCGGGCGGCGGCTCCGGGCACGAACCGCTGCACGCCGGGTTCGTCGGCCGGGGCATGCTCACCGGAGCCTGCCCCGGCCTGATCTTCAGTTCGCCCAACGCGCTGCAGGTGCGGGCCGCCACCCGGGCCGTGGACGCGGGCGGCGGCGTCGTGCACATCGTGAAGAACTACACCGGCGACGTCCTCAACTTCCGCATCGCCGGCGACCTGGCGGCAGAGGACGGCATCACGGTCGAGCACGTGCTCGTCGATGACGACGTCGCCTCCGAACGGGAGGACGGGCCCGGACGTCGCGGCACCGCGGCCACGATCGCGGTCGAGAAGATCTGCGGCGCTTCGGCCGAACGCGGAGACGACCTCGCCACCGTCGCGGAATTCGGGCGACGCACGGCCCGGAATTCCCGCAGCATGGCGGTCGCGCTGAGAGCGTGCACGGTACCAGGAGCGGACTCGCCGTCGTTCGACCTCCCGGAGGGGCAGATCGAACTCGGGATCGGCATCCACGGCGAACGCGGAACCGAACGGGTCGACGCGATGGCGGCCGCCGAATTGGTCCGCCGGCTCACCGACCCAGTGCTCGCCTCACTCGGCGTGGAGCGGGGGGATCCGGTGATCGCGATCGTCAACGGGCTCGGCGCGGCCCATCCGCTGGAACTGCAACTGCTGTTCGGCGAGCTCGCCGACCACCTCGCGGACCGGGGTGTGGTGATCCGGCGCTCGCTGGTCGGCAGCTTCGTCACCGCCCTCGACATGGACGGCGCGTCCATCACACTGGTGCGCTGCGACGACCAGCTCCTCGAACTGTGGGACGCGCCGACCGCCGCACCGGGATGGCCCAACGCCCCGGCCGGTGAATTCCGCGGCATCGCAGACGAATCCGAGGTGCGGTTCCGGTCGAACGTCGCGTCCCGCGAGGACGAGCCGGAGGTGCCCGGCACCGCCGACGCGCTGGGCCGGGCGACGGTGGGCGCGTGGATCGGCGCGTTCGTGGAGAAGGTGCTCGCCGAGGAGCCGAACCTCACCGACCTCGACCGGAGGGCAGGCGACGGGGACTTCGGCACCAACATGGTGGCCGCACTCGATCACGTCGACGTTCCCAGGATCCGCGACAGCTACTCCCCGGCGACGGTGTTCGAGTCACTGTCCGACGCCTACCTCGGTCACGCGGGTGGCACGTCGGGCGCGCTGTTCGGCGTCTGGTTCCGGCAGTTCTACCGGGTGGCCGCCGACGCCCCGCAGGGTCTGGACACGAAGGCGATCGCCGCCGCGGCACGGGCCGGCCTCGACACGATCCAGGAACTCGGCGGGGCGCAACCCGGAGACAAGACGATGATCGACGCCATCGCCCCCGCCGTCGCCGCCCTCGAATCGGCCGCCGAGGCCGGGAAGAATCCGGCCGACGGTCTGACGGAGGCCGAGGACGCCGCTGCCCGCGGTGCCGAGGCGACCGCGGACATCACCGCGCGGCGCGGCCGGGCCAGCTACATCGGTGAGGCGGCGCGCGGTGTCGTGGACCCCGGTGCCCTGGTCCTGTCGTGGTTCTTCGCCGAGGCAGCGGAAGCGGCCCGCGCGGTCGGGTAGTCACCGAAACCGGGCTCGGCACGTAAGGTGAGGAGAAGAACGCCGAGTCGTGCTGCGCAAACCCGTCGCCACACCTCTCTCCACCTGCGTACGGGACGCAGAATCACGGACGGACACGTAGACAGTGGAAGACACCGCCAGCCGGGGAATCCAGGCTTTCATCGCCGATGTCGTGGAACGGGGTGGCAAGGCAGTCCGGCTCACCCACTCGCGACGTAACCCCGTCCAGGTCTGGGGCGACGACGGCACGAGCTGCATCGTGCGGGTGCGTTCCAAGCTCAGCGGCGACTGGCAGGCCCGAAAACAGGACGAATCGCTCGACGACGACGACACCGGCTCGCAGTTCTGGGTGTTCGTGGATCTCGCGAGTTCCCCGGAGGAATTCTTCGTCGTGCCCTCGTCCGAGGTTGCCGACGACATCCGGGCCGAGGTGGACCTGTGGATGATGGACACCCCCGGCCGCACGCGGACCGGGCATCACGCGATTCCGCTGAGCCGGGTCGCGCACGGTCGCGGACGCTGGGACCTGCTCGGGCTGGCGGGGGAGAAGGATCCCAGCCGCTACAGCGACGCGCAACGCGCGACGACGGCGGCCACGTTGCGCGCCGACGCCGTCGCCCGCGCATCCGCCAGGAAGAAGCCGGCCAAAGCGACGGCGGCGTTGGAGGAACTGGTTGATACCCGACTCGAGGTCGTGGCCGACTTCGAGGGGTATCGGTTGGTCGGACGGTTCGACCCCGACACGCAGTCTCTGGAGATCATGCGCGGTCCGATGCAGGGTCGCCGATTCCCCGACCCCACGGCCGCGGCGACCGCCGTTGCCAGCCATATCAGTGGGGACGTCGAAATCCACGACGGCTGGGAATTCTGGCGCACCGAACAGGGTGAGCGAATTTCCATGGGGCAGAACAGTATCCGATAGTCGCTGAGAGTTCCCTGAAACTGTTCCCGCACGTGACGGTTGGGAATACCCTGAGGTGGGTACCGAAGACATGATCCGCTGTGCATCGGCGGTAGTGGCCACGGCCGATGGGAGCTCATCATGCGAATCGTCGACGGCGAAGTGCAGTTCGACCGCGAAGTGCTGTACGGCGCGGGGTCCGGGCAGTAGCTGCCGTGGGACTCGGTCGATACCTCCTCGCCGCCGCATCCCTGCCGGTGCGCGGCGCCGGTGTCGGACTCGGGGTGGCGTCCTACGGGGGCACCGTCGCTGCCGATCTGATGGCGACCACCGCCCGGACCGCGACACAGATCGCCACCGAGGTGCTCGGGGGAACCCCGGCCCGCCGCACGAGTTCCGGACACGGCCGTGCCTGGATCGAGGTCCGCGGACTCGACGGACCTCGCGGCGACGACGTGGCCGCGACTGTTCTCGGCGCGGTCCGGGAGACCTCAGGCGTGGTGGGAGCGGAACTCAACCGCGCGCTGTCCCGGCTGGTGGTGACGGTCGACGAGCACGGACCGTCGGTGGCCGGGCTGTGCGCGGTGGTCGCGGGCGCGGAGGATGTCGCCCGACCGCTTGCCCGCGGCGCCGTCCGTGACCGACCCGGAGAACTTCCCGGCGACGACGTCGCCCTCGCCGAACGTGCCCTCGCACTGGCCGCCGTCACGACGGGCCTCGTCGCGGCCGCCGGCATTCGCCTGCTCCCGATGCCCGCCCTGCCGGCGGCGGTGCCTGCCGCCGCCGTCACCTTCGTCAACTATCAGCCGCGTTTGCGCAGCATGGTCGAGAACCGGCTCGGGCCGGACGCCGCCGAACTGCTGCTCGCCACCGCCCAGGCCGTCGGCGACGTGCTGCGGCGGGCGCCCGCGTCACTCGCCGTGGACGTGGCACTGCGGTCGGCGATCACGGCGGAGGCGTGGTCGGGTCGGCGGGTGTGGCATCGCCGCGAACCCGAACTGGCCCGGGACCCCGCGGATCACACCGGCCGCCCCGCCCGCGACCGCGGCACGTCGGGACCGGTGGAGCGGGACGTGGACCGGGCGGCGATTGCGCAGTGGGTGGGCGCGACCGCGGTGGGGGCGGCGACCCGGAGTGTCGCAGGCGCCGCGGACGCGGCCCTGGTCGCCGCGCCGAAGGCGGCGCGCACCGCGCGCGAGGCCTTCGCCGCGACACTGGGCCGTGGACTGGCCGATCACCACGCCGTGCTGGCTCTGCGTCCCGGCGCGCTGCGCTGCCTCGACCGGGTCGACGCGGTGGTCGTGGACCCGTCGGTGCTGCACACGGCCGAGCTCCGGGTCAGCGGCATCCGCGCGGTTCGGGACGCCGACCGGACGAGAGTGTGGGAGGCCGCTCGATCTGCCGTGGAGGCCGGCGCTCTCGGGGTGGGCTGGCACGCGCTCGCCGACCTTCCGGACGATGTCGCCGCGGCAGCCGTGGACGAAGATTCCGCCGTTCTCGTGACGCCCGCCCACCACGCGAGCGCGGCGGCCGTGCTCGCGCAGGCGCGCACGTCGGGCGCCCAGGTGGTGTCGGTGAACGTGGACACGCTCGGCGGACTCCGCTCGGCTTTCGACGATCTGCTCCCCTCGAGCGGATCGCTGGACGCCGACCTTCGTGACGCCGTCGCGCAGTTGCAGGCGAACGGCGCGACGGTCACGGTGGTCGCCGGCCGGGCACCGCACGCGCTGTCGTCCGCCGACGTCGGTATCGGTGTCCTCGTCGACGACGCCCCGCCGCCGTGGTGTGCGGACCTGCTGGTCGACGACCTCGTCGGAGTCTGGCGGGTGCTGCGGTCCCTGCCGGACGCTCGGACGGCGAGCCGGCGCGGCGTCGAGATCGCAACGGCGGCGTCGATGCTCGGTGCGCTCGTCATGCTGCCGGGAGTGCGTGGCCGCGGACCCGGACCGGTCACGGTGGGCGCGGCGGCAGGATTGTGGACGGGTCATTCCCTCGCGCGCGGTGTGTTGCGGGCCGAGGTTCCACCCGCCGCCCCGATTCACGCCTGGCACGAGATGCCGGTGACGGACGTGCGCCGTCTGCTGCCCGCGCGCGGCGACGAGGAGGCCGCGGCGTCCCGGCGTCGCTCGGTGAATCTGGTGCTGACCCCGGTCGAGGCGATCGGGCGGCTCACAGCGTGGCCGGTTGGGCTGGCCTGGGATTTCGGCCGGGCGATGCGCACGGAACTGTCGGATCCGCTGACCCCCGTCCTCGCCACCGGATCGGCGGCGAGCGCTCTGCTGGGGTCACCGATCGACGCGGTGCTCGTGGGGTCGGTGCTGGCGGGCAACGCTGCGCTGTCGGCCGTGCAACGCCTGCACGCGGAACGTCTGCTGAACCGGTTGCTGGCGGCGGGCGATCCGCCCGCGCACCGCGTCGCCGGGTCCCCGGAGCGCCGGGTGACCGAGCAGGTGGAGGCCTCGCGGTTGCGGCCGGGCGACGTGATCGAGATCGGTCCCGGCGAGGTGGTTCCCGCAGACGGCCGGCTGGTCGAGGCGTCAGGCGTCGAAGTCGACGAGTCTTCGCTCACCGGGGAGTCGCTGCCGGTGGGCAAGCAGACGTCGCCGACTCCGGGCGCACCGCTCAGCGAACGCGCCTGCATGGTGTTCGCGGGAACCACGATCCTCACCGGCACGGCGGCGGCGATCGTCACCGCGGTGGGCGACGCAACGGAAGCGGGACGCGCGGGCGCGCTCACCCCCGCGAGTGCGTCGCACGTGGGTCTGCAGGCGCAGCTCAGAAGCCTCACCGACCGGGTGCTGCCCGTCAGCGTGGGAGGTGGTGCCCTGGTCACCGCCGTCGGGTTCCTGCGCGGCACCGGACTGCGACAGGCCGTCACGAGCGGTGTCGCGGTCGCGGTGGCGGCGGTTCCCGAGGGTCTGCCGCTCGTCGCCACCCTGGCCCAGCAGGCCGCCGCACGCAGACTGACGAGGTCGGGCGCGCTGGTGCGGGCGCCGCGGTCCGTGGAGGCGCTCGGCCGCGTCGACGTGGTGTGTTTCGACAAGACGGGCACCCTGAGCGAGAACCGCCTGCGGGTCGTCACCGCCGTCCCCGAACCGGGATTCGCACGCGAGGACGTCCTCGCGTGCGCCGGCCGGAGCGCCGTGACCCCCGACGGCGGTCCGGCCGCGCACGCCACCGACGTCGCGATCGCCGACGCGGCAGCGGGCCTGCTTCCGCACGAGGACGACCGGAGTAGCTTTCTACCGTTCCGCTCCGGACGGCCCTACTCGGCCTCGCTGTCGGGAACGCACCTGTCGTTGAAGGGTGCACCGGAGGTCGTGGTGGCGGCATGCACCGGAATCGACGCGGACGCGGTCCACGACACCGTTCTCGGTATGGCCGCCGACGGGTTGCGCGTCATCGCCGTCGCCCGCCGGACCGTCACGCCCTTCCAGGCGCGGCGCGCGGCCGACGACGCCGCGGTACTCGACGATCTGTGCGGCAGCGAGCTGCACCTCGTTGGACTGCTCGGGCTGGCCGACACCCCGCGCCCCGAAGCGGCCGGACTGCTGCCGGAGCTGGAACGGCTACAGGTCGGGGTCCGGCTGATCACCGGCGACCATCCCGTCACGGCCACCGCCATCACGCGAGAGCTGGGACTGGCCGTGTCGTCCGAGCAGGTGATCAGCGGGATCGACTGGGACACCCTGTCGCACCGGGGGCAGGAGAACGCCGTCGAGAAGTGCGTCGTCTTCGCCCGGATGTCGCCCGAGAACAAAGTACAGATCGTGCAGACCCTCGAACGCGTGGGTCACGTCTGCGCGATGGTCGGCGACGGTGCCAACGACGCGGCCGCGATCCGGGCGGCCAGCGTGGGGATCGGGGTCAGCTCGCGTGGCAGCGACCCGGCCCGCAGCGCCGCGGACGTGGTGCTCCTCGACGGCCGCGTCGACGCGTTGCTCGACGCCCTCGACGAGGGCCGGCAGCTGTGGCGGCGGGTGCAGGCGGGAGTGTCGGTGCTGCTCGGCGGGAACGCCGGGGAGGTGGCATTCGCCCTGATCGGCAGCGCGATCGCCGGACGGTCGCCGCTCACCGCGCGTCAGCTCCTGCTGGTGAACGTGCTCACGGACGCCCTGCCCGCGGCCGCGCTCGCCGTGAGTCCGCCCAACGAACAGGCCCGGGGAGAGGGCCGCGGCCCGGACAGTGCGGCGCTGTGGCGGACCGTCGCGATCCGCGGCGCCGCCACCGCGGCAGGCGCGACAACGGCATGGGCGCTGGCGAGCGTGACGGGCCGGCAACGCCGGGCATCGACGGTGGGGCTGGTGGCACTGGTCGGCACGCAGCTGGGTCAGACGCTGATCGATTCACGGAGCCCGCTCGTGGTGCTCACCGCTGGCGGTTCACTGGCCGCACTCACCGTGATGGTCAGTACTCCCGGGATCAGTCAGCTCCTCGGTTGCACCCCGCTGGGACCGGTCGGGTGGGCCCAGGCGCTGGGATGCGCGGGTGCGGCGACCGCGGCAGCCGCGTTCGCACCGGGGCTGCTCGAAAAGTTTGCGGGCGATCAGTCGACGATCTCGATCACGCCCGCGCGCAGCAGCACGGCGTACACCTCCCGCAGCGGTGGAGTGAGGACGCGAGTGACCGCCCCGGTCAACGGGTCCCCGGCGGCGGAGAAGACACCGGCAGCGGTCTGGGCGACAGAACTCAGCACGACTCACACGGTCCGCGATCAAGGTGGCTGACCGGGAAACGGCACGGACAAGGGAGACGAACTATGGCCCAACGAACGTCGGAGGCGGAGTCGCAGAGCGACGCCGTCCAGCGGGTGCGGGAGGCCCACAGCTTCGCGGTGCAGCTACCGATCCTCGGCAAGGTGCCGCTGCCGCGTCCCGAGCAACTGGCATTCTTCGCGGCGATCGGACTGCTCGCCGCAGTCGAGATCATCGAATGGCCGGTCGCCCTGACCATCGCGGCAGGACACATCCTGATCACCGATCAGCACAACCGCGCCGTCCAGGAGATCGGGGAGGCACTGGAAGGCGCGTGACGCGGAAGTCCGGATCAGGCGGGCGGGCAGGCCGGTGACGTCAACTGCGCGATCGCCACGATGGAACACGCCGTCGCCTTCGACAATTTCCACGTCCCGTTCTCGCCGGGTACGAAGATGGCGGGCAGGGTGTTCTGCTGCACCTGGCCGTTGATCGTCAACTGCAACTGCGCGCTGGCGCTGCCGTCGCCGTTGTCGATCACCGGGTCCAGAACCTGGACCTGCGCACCCGCCTGCTGCGAGGCGGCAGCGACCTGATTGAACAGGTTCGGATCCTGCTCGGAACCCTCCACCATCGCGATCTTCTCCTCGAGAGGAGTGGCCGGGTCGAGGCCCTTTGCCAGCAGGGCGTTGAGTTCGGCCGCGGTCGGCAGTACGAGGTCGGCGGTGGTTTCGGTCGCGGCGGTCGTGGTCGTGGTGGTCGCGCTCGGCCCGGCAGGCTCGTCGGAACCACATGCGGACATCGTGAGGGCTGCGGCGATCGCTACCGCGGCAACCGTGATTTTGCGGATCGTCAACTCAGTTACCTCTTCGTATCTCGGTGCGCTGGTCGTTCGGTCTCACATCGAGTCTGAAGGTTTGGGCAGCGTCGCGCCGTCGAAGCCAGAGAATTCTCAGACTTCGACCGAATTCAGGCCGCCGTACCGAACGCGCCACGGTACGGAGTGGCGTGGCTCCACTGCAGAGCCGCAGCGGTGACATCGGACGCGGGAAGGTCGTGGTGATGGGTCTGGATGAACGCGATCAGTGCGCGGGCGGTGCGCGCGAGGGCGACCTTGTGGCGGCGGGAGGTCTCCGCAAGTTCGGTGAACGCATCGTTCTCGGAGCATCCGCGATAGGCGATGAGGATGCCGACCGCGATGTCGACGGCCGTGCGGGTGGAGTAGCTGGGCGCTGTCATGAATGTTCTCCCAACCTGCGTCGGAATGGGTACCACTCCATCCTCCCGCACTCGGTAGGACGTCGAAAGGGTTCGAATCGCCTCGAGCCTTCCTCGTGCGAGTTCTTCACCCAGGTTTTCCCTTACGGTAGGGACATGGCTACCGTCTGGACGATCCCGATCGACATCACTTCTCGCTGGCTCGACAATTCCGAGGTCCAGACTTTCCTCGCGTCCAACGACCTGGACAACGCGGCACCCGACCCCCGGGTGCGGTTCGCGCAGTTCGCGGACGTCACGAAGTCGCTGGAACGGCACATCGGGCACACCTTCTCCTCGGTGCAGGGCGCGGCCACCGCACTCTTCGACGGCATCGACGGCGGTGTCCCCGTCGCGTTGAAACTGGCGGCGCTGCGACTGATTCTGAGAGAGGTGTACCAGACCCGCCACGCGCCGCAGCCGTTCCCGAAGCGGGTGGGTGAGGAACTCGGCACCTACGTCTACGCGCTTCTCGATCCCCGCAACAGGTCGGTGTTCTACGTCGGCGCCGGGCGCGGCACCCGGGTGTACGGCTACGTGTGGGAGGCGTTGGCCGAGAACGAGCACCGGCAGACGCTCGAGGATCCGGAAACCGACAGCGCCGAGGTGAAGGCCGCGACGATCGCTCGCATCCGCGAGATCTACGACTCCGGCCACGAGGTCGAGCACTACATCGTGGCGCATCGGATCGCCGACAGCGGTGGCGTCGCCGACGCGGTGCGCAACGGCGTCGTGGGTGCGCTGGGGCTGAACGAGGGTGCGGTGCTCAGCAATCTCGCCGGTGGCGCGGGCGAACATCGCGTGGTGCGCGTCGACGACCTCGTGTTGCAGTACGCAGCGGAACCTGTCCCGAACCTGCCGACTCCCTGCGTCGTCCTCGAGGTGCCCGCCGCGTCCCGGCGTGGCGTGACGTCGGAGGAGGTGTACGAACTGTCCCGTGGCGCGTGGGCGGCAGGTGCTGCTGTGCGCAACACAGACGACATTCCGGTGATCGTGTTCGCGGACAACATCGTTCGTGCCGCATACCGTGCCAAGTCCTGGTCGTCGGTGGCACGGCCCGGTGACGCAGCGCTGTGGCGGTTCACCGCCGAGTCCGACACCGAACTGGAGAGCCAATTCGTGAACAAGCGAATCGTTCCCGCCCAGGTCGGCCTGAAGAAGTGGCCCACCCACGGCTGGGTCCCGCACCTCACGCAGGCGCGCCCCGGCCGCTAACGTGAGTGGCAAAGCGTGCCCCGGCACACTTTGCCACTCACGTGGGGGTGTGTAGTCGCAGAACGGGTAGCGAGTCGAATCCCCGCGGCGGAGCGCTCGACGACGTGACAACCAGTCCGTACCGTTCGGGGTTCGGAACCGACTGGCCGCGGCGAAAGAAGCGGATGCGGCCTGGGTCGCCCGCTTCGCTGTTCATCGCCTCCAGGTCTTCCGGAGTCGGTTGCCGGGCGATGGACGGGGTTGCGGCCTTGGTGTCGCCCGCCGTCACCGTGGGTGCCTCGTCGTCGTCGGGAACGGGATCGGCGTCGAGGATCACGGCGGTCAGTCCGGGGCGCACCAGGCTCGCCGCGACGACTGTCGCCGGATCGGGCGCCTCCGCCGACGCGGACCGACCGAGGTTCAGGCTGCGCAGCAGATCCCAGCTGTCCGAGGCACCGGCCGCGGTCTCCGCTTCTGCCGGCGTCAGTACCTCGCGCGGGTCGGCGCTGCGCAACGGCCATCGGGGATACACGGGCGTTGGCCAGACGTACCCGCCCTCCCCGCGCCACCCGGGCGGGTACGCATCGGGAGCCTTCTCGGCGAGAACCCGGCGATGACTGGTGTGGACGGCGTCGTCCCCGAGCCACGGTGGTAGCAGGCCGTGATCGCGGAGTTGCTCGTAACTGTCGGTGCGCCCAGCGGTGTACTCGAGCAGTTGGGGTGCGAGAGCGTCGGCATGACCGCGTGCCGACCACTCGCGACACATCGCGACGCCGTACGAGACGAGCGCGGGGGTGAAGCCGCGCCACATCGCGGTCGCGGGATGACGCTTCCATCCGTACGACGGCCAGACGAGGGCGCGCAGGATCTGGAAAGTCTCCACCCGCTGCTTGCCCAGTCGCCGGTCGTCGAGCAGTTTCGCGCTGCGGGCGAATCCCGGATCGGGGACGAACGTCTGCATCCTGCCTCCAGGGCCGGGAACCAGTTCAACCAGGCTAACCGCATGTGAGTGCTGATGCGTGCCCCGGCACGCTTCGCCACTCACGTGCGCTGGGTGGCCCTCACACGTCGGTGGGTTGTGGTAAGTCTGAGCCGACCGGAGTTGGGGAGCGAAGGGAGGCCACGTGCTCGTACTGCATCGCGCCGAGCGTTCCGCCACTCTCGCGTCGGCACTCGGCGACGTGCTCGCGACCCCGCTGTCCGATCCGTTCGCCCGGGAGGTCGTCGCGGTCCCGGCGAAGGGTGTGGAGCGCTGGCTCACGCAGCGACTCTCGACCGCGCTGGGTGCCCGGCCCGACGTCGGCGACGGCGTCGCCGCGAACATCGACTTCCCGTCACCGACCCGGCTCGTCGACGAGTGCCTCGCCGCTGCCACGGGGGTGTCCGCGGACGACGACCCGTGGAATTCGTCCCGGGTGCTGTGGGCGCTGCTCGGCGTCGTCGACGACTGCCTCGGTGAGCCCTGGTGTGCCGTCCTCGCGAAACACCTCGGGCACGGTCTCCCGGACTGCGACCCGGACGATCACCGGCCGGGCCGGCGCTACGCCACCGCGTCACACCTCACCGACCTGTTACGGAGTTACGCCGCACAGCGGCCGGCGATGCTGGTCGACTGGGCCGGAGGTCGCGACACCGACGGTGCGGGCGGTTTACTCGACGACGACCTTCTCTGGCAGGCCGAACTGTGGCGACGGTTGCGTGAGCGTGTCGGTAGTCCTGCCCCCGCCGAGCGGCTCGACTCCGCCTGCGCCCGGCTGCGCGAGGAACCGTACCTCGTCGAACTCCCCGCCAGGCTGTCGCTGTTCGGCCCGACACGTCTCGCGACCGATCAGATCGCCGTCCTCGCCGCCCTTGCCGCCAATCGTGATGTGCACCTGTGGCTTCCGCATCCGAGTCCCGCCATGTGGTCGTCGTTGTCGACGGTGAACAGTGTTCTCGCCCGCGCCGACGATCACACCGCGCTGTCCGTCTCCCACCCGCTGTTGTCGAGCCTGGCTCGGGACGTTCGCGAACTCGAGTCGAGGCTGACCCGCCTCGACGTCGACGACATCCACCACGAGGGGCCTGCACCCCGAGATTCCCTGCTGGGGTGCCTGCAAGCGGACGTCAGGGACGACCGGGCACCCGCGCTCGCCGAGTGCACGGCAGACGCCTCCGTCCAGGTCCACGCGTGCCACGGGCCGGCCCGTCAGGTGGAGGTCCTGCGCGAATGTCTCCTCCATCTCTTCGAGGACGATCCGACTCTCGAGCCGCGCGACGTGCTCGTCATGTGCCCCGACGTCGAGTCCTACGCCCCGCTGATCCGGGCCGCGTTCGGGCAGGACGTGCTCGGCCATCCCGGCCATCGGCTGCGGGTCCGGCTCGCCGATCGTGCCCTGCACCAGACCAATCCGGTTCTTGCCGTCGTGTCGACGCTCCTCGAACTCGCCGACGCGAGGGTGACGGCGAGTCAGGTCCTGGACCTGTCGGCGGCCGCGCCGGTGCGCAGGCGGTTCCGGTTCGGCGACGACGACCTCGAACGGATCCGGGAATGGGCGACCGCGACGGGCGCCCGCTGGGGAATCGGGCCACGGCAGCGCGCGGCGTTCGGACTCGGCGACTTCCCGCAGAACACGTTCACCACCGCGCTCGACCGCATTCTGCTGGGCGCCGCGGCCGACGAGTCGGAAGGCGAATGGCTCGCCCTGGCGCTACCGCTGGACGACGTCGACAGCAACGACATCGACCTCACCGGGCGGCTGGCCGAATTCGTCGACCGGCTCGACGTCGCGCTGCGCGGGCTCGGCGGGCCGCAGTCGGTCGCGGACTGGTCGAGCGCGCTCACCCGGGCGCTCGACCTCCTCGTCGACGTCAGCGCCGCCGACACGTGGCAACTCGCGCAGGCGCGAAGAGAACTCGGGGCGGCGATGGAACACGGCGGCGACGCGGTTCTGCGACTGTCGGACGTGCGCGCCATGCTGGCCACCCGGCTCGCGGGCCGTCCCACCCGCGCGAACTTCCGCACGGGCGAGCTGACGGTATGCACCATGGTGCCGATGCGGTCGGTGCCGCACCGCGTCGTCGTTCTCCTCGGCCTCGACGACGAAGTCTTCCCGCGGGGCGTCAGCGTGGACGGCGACGACGTGCTGGCTCGTAATCCCCTTCTCGGCGAACGTGACCCGCGCAGCGAGGATCGGCAGCTGCTGCTCGACGCCGTGATGTCGGCGAGTGAGAAACTCCTGCTGTTCTACACGGGCGCCGACCCCGTCACCGGCATGTCCCGGCCGCCGGCGATCCCGCTGTCCGAGCTGCTCGACGCGGTGGCGGCCACCGTCGGGAGCGATGCCCTGCCCGGGATCGTGACCCGGCATCCGTTGCAGCCGTTCGATGCACGCAACTTCCGGCCTGAGCACCCGTTCAGTTTCGACCGGGCGGCGCTGGCCGGTGCCCGTGCCGCGCAGCACCCGCCCGAACCAGAGCCGGCGTTCCTGCCGGCGCCGTTGGTGCCGCTGCAGCGGGAGGACGTCGATCTCGCCGACCTCATCGCGTTCCTGGTGCACCCGACGCAGGCGTTTCTGCGGCAACGGCTCGGGTTGCGGGTCCCCGACGTGGACGAGGACCTCGCCGACGCACTGGACGTGTCGCCCGATCCGCTGGCCCGATGGGATCTCGGGCAGAGGATGCTCGTCGCGAGGCTGGCGGGAGTCGAACTGGCAGACTTCCGCGCCGCGGAGTGGCGCCGAGGGACGTTGCCGCCGTTCAAGTTGGGGGAGTCGGTGCTCGGCGGAATCGAGCACGCGGTCGAGTCGCTCGTCGCCGTCAGCGGGTCCGTGCACGTCGGGCGCGCGGAGACCGTGGACATCGATGTCGATCTCGGGTCCGGACGGCGCCTCACCGGGACCGTCGGCGGTGTGCACGGATCGGTGATCGCGAGCACCACGTATTCGAGGTTGGGACCGAAACACCGCCTCGCGGCATGGGCGCAGTTGCTGGCAGTCGCGGCGTCCGGCAACGAGACCGAGTGGACTGCGGTCACGACCGGCCGCGGCGCGTACAGCCGTCCGGCGTGGCGCTCGACCCTCGCAGCACCCGAGAACGCAGTGGAGGAGTTGGTGCGACTCGTCGAACTGCGCGATCTCGGGCTGCACGGGCCGCTGCCGATCGCCACGGGCGCGTCGGCGGCGTATGCCGAACGACGCCACGGCGGCAGCAGCATGGAGGACGCGGTCGAGGCGGCCCGCAAGGAATGGAGCAGTGATTTCGGTGACTCACGCGACCGGCACATCACGTACGTGTACGGGTCGTCACCGGGCATCGACGTCCTCGGCGACACGGTGACCATCGAGCATTACGCCCGGCAATTGTGGGCGCCGCTGCTCGCCGCGGAGACGTTGGCGCAGCCGTGACCGGCGCGCGAGGCTTCGACCTGCTCGGTCCGCTGCCGGAGGGTACGACGGTGCTCGAGGCGAGCGCCGGTACCGGCAAGACGTACGCGATCGTCGGCCTGGCCGCCCGCTTCGTCGCCGAGGGCGGCGTGGACCTGTCCCAGCTGTTGCTGGTGACGTTCAGCCGGGCGGCGACGCAGGAGCTGCGGGAACGCACCCGTGAACGATTCGGTTCCGCCGCAGCCGCATTGGTCGATCCCGCAGCGGCGCGGCTGAGCGCGGATCAGTTGATCCGGCACCTCGCCGAGGGCGACACCGACGCGGTGGCGTTACGGCGCCGGCGCCTGCTGCAGGCGCTGTCGGACTTCGACGCCGCCACCATCGTCACCACCCACAGCTTCTGTCAGCGCATGCTCGACGGGCTCGGCATCGCGGGCGAACGCGACCCCGACACGGTGCTGGTCGAGGCGGCCGACGACCTCACGACCGAGGTGATCGCCGACCTGTACCTGCGGGCCTACAGTCGCGTCGAGGTCGCGCCGTTCACTCCGGCGGAGGCCACGGCCGCCGCGCGGGCCGCGATCTTCGACCCGCAGGCCGTGCTCGCCCCGGAAGATGCGCGGGGCACCCCGGCCGGGGATCGGGTGGCGTTCGCGGAGGCGGTGCGCGCAGAAGTCGAGCGGCGCAAACGCGCGGTGGGTCTGCGTGACTTCGACGATCTCCCGATGCTCCTCCATCGCGTCCTCAGCGATCCTGAGCACGGTGCGGCGGCCTGCAGGCGTGTCCGCGAACGCTACGGCGTCGTGCTCGTCGACGAGTTCCAGGACACCGACCCGCTGCAGTGGGACATTCTGCGCCGGACGTTCCACGGCAGCGGAACGCTGGTGCTCGTCGGCGATCCGAAGCAGGCCATCTACGCGTTCCGTGGGGCGGAGGTGCTCAGCTATCTGGACGCGGTGCGGTCGGCCGACCGTCATCAGGAGTTGACCACCAACTGGCGCAGCGATCAGGAACTCCTCGACGGCCTCGAATTTCTGCACGGCGGCGCCGCGCTGGGGCATCCCGAGATCGTGGTGCACCGCGTCGACGGCGCGAGACCGAAGTCGCGTCTGACGGGTGCCGCGCCACTACGGCTGCGGTATCTGCCGCGGACGGGCGCCGGGCCGATCAACAAGTCGGGATACCCGGCGGTGGGGCCGCTCCGGAAGCGGATCGCGGCAGATCTCGCCGCCGACATCGTCGCCCTCCTCGACGGTGGCGCGACACTCGACGTCGGGGGGAGCGTCCGACCCGTCGAACCCGGCGACATCGCCGTCCTGGTGCGCACCAACGCGCAGATCACACTGGTCCACGACGCCCTAGACCGGGCGGGTGTGCCGTCCGTGCTCGCCGGCGGGGCCAGCGTCTTCACGACTCCGGCTGCGCAGCACTGGCTCTGGATTCTGCAGGCCATCGAGCAACCGCACCGTTCCGACCGGGTGCGGCTGGCCGCGCTCACCCCGCTGCTGGGACACACGGCCGAGGAACTCGATGCCCGCGGCGACGACATCGTCGCGGAGGTCGGCGGGCAGCTCCGCGAACTCGGTGCGGTGTTCGCGCAGTCCGGCTTCGCGGCCCTGTTCGAACGACTGTCCGCGGTCGGCGCGCTGGAGGCGAGACTGCTTCGGGTGGCAGCGGGCGAGCGGGCGCTGACCGATCTCCGGCACGTCGCGCAGTTGCTCAACAGTGCCGCCGTCGAGCAGTCGCTCGGTCTGACGGCCGTCACCCGCTGGCTCACCGAACGCATGAAGGATCCGTCCTCCGGTGGGGTGGACCGCAGCCGACGGCTCGACAGTGATGCGGCAGCGGTGCAGATCGCGACCGTCCACGCCAGCAAGGGTCTCGAATTCCCGCTCGTCTACCTGCCCTACGCCTGGGACGCCGCCAAGATTTCGAAGCCGAGCAAACTGCTGCTGCACGACGACGACGGGCGACGCATCCTCGACGTCGGTGGCCCGGGCAGCCCCGGCTACGCGGAACGCAAAAACCGGCACGACGCCGAAGAGGCAGGGGAGGAGCTGCGGCTGCTGTATGTCGCGGTCACCCGGGCGATGTGCGGGCTCGTGGTGTGGTGGGCGCCGGCGTTCACGACCGCAGGCGCACCGCTGCACCGGATGATCCTGGGGCGGCCGCCCGGACAGCGGGAGGTCCCGCCGAAGGTCACCGTTCCCGAGGATCCGGTTGTCGCGAAACGGTTGTCCGCGTGGGGTGCGGCAGCTCCGGAGACGGTGACCGTCGAGGCGGTGGGTTCCGACCCGATCGGGCCGGTCGGATGGACACCAGAGCGTGAGCCCAGCGGAGACCTGGAAGCTGCTCGCTTCCGGCGGCTGCTCGACACGCGCTGGCGTCGCACGTCGTATTCGGCGTTGACCGCGTCCGCTCACGACGCGCCCGCGGTGGGCAGTGAGGCCGAGGTCGAGGAGAAGACGGACGAACCGGCCGAACCCCCGTTGCAGGCGCCGGCCGACGTCACCGCGGGTGTGCCGTCGACGATGAACGCACTGCCCGGAGGCGCGACGTTCGGCACGCTCGTCCACGCCGTCTTCGAGATCGTCGACACCGCGGCACCCGATCTGGACGCAGAAGTCCTGCGGTGCTGCCGCGACGTGATCGTTTCGACCCTGTCGGACATCGACCCCGCCCAGCTGGCAATGGCGCTGGTGCCCGTGCTGCGGACTCCCCTCGGCGCGGGGACCGAACCGACACTCGCCGACATCGCACCCGCAGACCTGCTGGCGGAGCTCGACTTCGAACTGCCGCTCGCCGGCGGCGACACACCCTCGCTCACCGTGATGCTCGACGGCGTCGGCAGGCTGCTGCACACCCACCTTGCCGTCGGCGATCCGCTGCGGTCGTACGCCGACGCCGTGCAGACGCTTGAGCCGACCCCGCTGCGCGGGTACCTCACCGGCAGCATCGACGCCGTGCTGCGATTGCCCGGACCGCGGTACGTCGTGGTCGACTACAAGACCAACCGCCTCGCGCAGGGCGACCTGACGACCGCGCACTACACCCGAGAGAGCATGGCCGCCGAAATGTTGCGGGCGCACTATCCGCTGCAGGCATTGCTGTATTCTGTTGCGTTGCACCGCTACCTGCGCTGGCGGCAACCGAACTACGATCCGGCGGTGCACCTCGGTGGCGTCCAGTATCTGTTCGTGCGCGGAATGGTCGGCCCCGACACCCCGCCGGGCTGTGGTGTCTTCGACTGGGCGCCGCCCGCCGCGCTGATCACCGAGCTGTCCGATCTGCTGTCCGGGTCGGCCTCAGAGCACGAGGGGACGCGATGACCGAGGTGCAGATGGCGCAGCGCGGCAAGGGGATGCTGCGGGTCTTCAACGAGGCCGGTGTGCTGGCCGCCGCGGACGTGCACGTCGCGTTGCGGTTGTCCGCGCTCGGAGGCGAATCGTCGGAAGACGTCGTACTGGCGACGGCGCTGGCGGTGCGCGCGGTGCGGTCCGGCTCGGTGTGCCTGGACCTGACGCGGATCCGTGAGGTGACCGTCGACGAGGAGTCCGAAGTCGATCTCGACGCACTGCCCTGGCCGGACGACGGCACCGTCGTCGAGGCACTGCGGCGGAGTCCGCTGGTCACGGGTGGTTCGGCGGGACCGCTGCGACCGCTGCGGCTCGTCGACACGGCCGAGGGTGGGCTGCTCTACCTCGACCGGTACTTCCGGCAGGAAGCGACCATCCGGCGGGTACTCGACCAGCGCGCCGTCGGGCATCCCCTCGTCGACGAGCAGTCGCTGCGGGAGGGCTTGGCCGCGTTGTTCCGCGACCAGCACGACGTCGACGCTCCGGCTCCGTCTCCGGATCGGCAGCGGATCGCCGCCGCGGTGGCCGCCACGCAGTGGACGTCGGTGGTGGTCGGCGGACCCGGAACGGGCAAGACGCACACCGTCGCCCGGGTGCTGGCGTTGCTGACCAGGCAGCCCGGGCCGGGGCTCCGTATCGCGCTCGCCGCACCCACCGGGAAGGCCGCGGCGCGGTTGCAGGAGTCGGTATCCGAACAGTCCGACGCACTCGGGTTGCCGTCCGACCTGACCGCGATGACGCTGCATCGGCTGCTGGGTTGGCAGCGCGGACGCGGCAGCCGGTTCCGCTACAACGCGAACAATCACCTGCCGTACGACGCGATCGTGGTCGACGAGACGTCGATGGTGTCGCTGACGATGATGTGCCGGCTCCTCGAGGCGGTCCGCCCGGACACTCGGTTGGTGCTAGTAGGCGACCCGGATCAGCTGACGTCCGTCGACGCGGGCGCGGTCCTGGCCGATCTCGTGGCCCGGCCGGTGACGGGAACCGAGTACCCGGTGCTTGCCAGGATCGTCGGCGACGACCTGGAGGCAGCCGACGACCCGCTCGAAGCCGCCTTGAGTGCGGGCGAACGGGACAGATTGCGTGGCGGAGTGGTCCGGCTCAGCCGCGGGCGGCGATTCGGCGGCGGCATCGCTCAGCTGGCCGTTGCGGTGCGGAAGGGCGAACCGGACGAGGTCATGGAGATCCTGTCGAGCGGTGCCCCCGAGGTGTCGTTTCACGGTCCCGACGACCTGGAGGCACTGCGAGCGGATGTGGTGGGGACGGCCGCCGCGGTCACCGGGTCCGCGGAATCCGGCGATGCCTTTGCTGCGCTGCGGCATTCGGAGGAGCACCGGCTGTTGTGCGCGCACCGGGAAGGTCCGTACGGTGTGCAGTGGTGGGCGCGGCAGGCGATGGAGTGGATAGGGGCGGCGACGGGGCAGCGACTGAACCCGGATCGCTGGTACCCGGGCCAGCCGCTGATGGTGACTGCCAATGATCACGAAACGAAGATCTACAACGGCGACACCGGCGTGATCGTGCGCCGCGACGACGACGAACTCGTCGCCGCGTTCGTGCGCGGCAACGAACCGTTCCTGTTGCATCCGACGCATCTGTCCGCCGTGCAGACGGTGTACGCGATGACGATTCACCGCAGTCAGGGCAGTCAGTACGACACTGTGTCCGTGGTTCTTCCCGGCGAGGCGTCGTCGCTGCTGACTCGCGAATTGCTGTACACCGCGATCACCCGTGCACGAAAGCACGTGCGGATCATCGGGTCCGAGGATGCAGTGCGGGCGGGAGTACAACGCCGGGTGCTGAGGGCGAGTGGGCTTCGGAGGGCGATTCTGTAGCACGGCTCCGCAGGGAGGAGATCACGACGGCGAGAGTTGCCGACAAGAACACGATCTGCAGGAGTGTGCGGGGGATCAGCGCTTCGAACGGTCCCGTCGAAAGTCCCTCCACGGCGGCGTACACGTTCGCCGGGAACATCAGAATCAGCAGGGCGGTGAGGCAGCCTGCCGCCCACGGCGCGGTGCGTCGTATCAGCAGGCCCGCGGCGCCGGCCAGTTCGAGCAGACCGGTGACGGTCACCAGTAGCGCGGGATTCGGCAGCGACGGCGGGACCATGTCGACGAGTTCCGCACGCATCCCGACGAAGTGGGCCATGCCGGTCAGCGTGAACATGGCCGCGAGTCCGCCCCGCAGGGCGACAGGCCACGGCCGGAACCGGCGCACACCCGCCGCCCCTGCGACGAGGAGTGCCAGAGTGACGGCAACGAGGGCGATCAAGGGTTCCATGGTCCTTCTCCTGAATCGATCACTGTTCGTGGGTGTTGTTACTGCGGGACAGCCGGTCTCGGGCGCGGCTGAACTTCTGTGCGACGGGCACGCGTGCAGTGGCGCGAGCCAGGCCCATCGCCGGCGTGCCGACGTAGATCGACTCGGCGCGGTCCACCGGATAGGTCTCGTGCCAGACGCCGACCGCACCGGGTGCCTTGCGGGCCCGCCGGTTGAATGCGGCCCAGGCCGGACGGTGCTTCGCCTGGCTGTCACTGGCGTAGGCGTAAAGCTTGTCGACGGAGTGCCAGTACTGGATCACTGTCGGGCCACGCCCCTCGAACGTCAGGCGGTAGCCCATCAGGCCCGAATCCGGGTCCTCGGACAGCTCGCGCAGCATCTTCGGCATCGCGAGCAAGGTGGGCAGCCACAGGTCCGGTCGCCAGGGTCGGTTGATGGTCATCCCGATCAGGAAGACCACCAGTTCGCCGTCGTAGTGGTGCGTCGAACGGGTGGGTTCGATCGTCGTCATCGGATGCCTCCCAAGCTTGGATACCAGTACTATCTAATAATGGATAGTGCGAGTATCCAATGTCAAGGGGTGTGGGCATGCAAAACCCGGACCGCGCAGTGCGCGGCCCGGGTGAAGGGTCAGGAGTGGACTACGGCGCCGGAGCCGGCGGCGTCACCGGGACGACCGAGGCGAGTGCGCGCTGGTGGGCGTCGGTGGACCATTCGGGCTCGGTCGTGATGTTCATGTCCCCGACGATCGTGCCGAAGATGTCGATGTCCGTGCTGTACAGGATCACCGCGTTGCGCTGCGAATCCGTGAAGTTCGTACCGGTGATGTTCGCATCGCTCAGATCGGCGTACGACAGATTCGCGGCAGCGAAGTTGGTGCCGGTGAGGTTCGCTCGTTTCATGTTCGCACCCGACAGGTCGGCGAAGCTCAGGTTCAGACCCGCCAGATTCGCGGAACTCAGATCGGCGCCGGGGCAGGTCGTGCGATCGTCGGGGTTCGGATTCGCCACAATCTTGCAGCCGTTGATCTCGGTGAGGACGTCCGCCGCGGCCGTTCCGGTGCCCGCAGTGATTGCGGCACCCCCGGCCAGCGCGACCGCGCCCAGTGTCAGAACCCTGAAATGTGTCCTGCTCATGCCGGACTGCCCCCTCGCGTAGAACCTCAACCGTCATCGCCGAACTTAGTGCCGAGCGCCCTGCGCCGCACGGGGAATGGCGACACCTGCACGTCGGAGGCGTTGTGAGACACAAACGCACCCCTTCTCGGTGGACGCACCCGTTCTAGGGCTGGAAAAGGGGTGCGTGGGCGCAGAAGGGGTGCGTCTGTCGGATGGCGCGCCGGCGATGGACTACTCGCAGGCGATGCCGTCGTTGTCGCGGTCGAGGTGCGGCGCGTAGCCGTCCTGGCCGCGGTAGATGGGCGTCACGCCGGCATTGCGGGCCTCGGTGCAGTTCTTGTAGCCCGCGCGAGGTGCGGGAGCCTGCGGTGCCGGCGGCGCGACCTGCGGTGCGGGGGCTGCCTGCGGGGCCGGCGCGACCTGCGGTGCGGGTGCCGGTGCTGCCGGAGCGGCGGGCGAGGGCGGCAGGAGGGGGTTCACGGCGTCGGCCGAACCGCTCGGAATCAGGGACGCAATATCCGGGGGAAGGAAGTCGAAGATCGTCGCCGCCTGTGCGGAGGGCGCGGCTGCCATCGAAATGGCGGCACAACCGAGGACGCTGAGAACTAACCGTCGAGCCTTCATATTTACCTCGTTCGGGGGGTGGGGTGGGGCCTCGACAGGACCACCGGCACATGCACCTCGCGACAGTGCTTCGTGATTTCGATCCCGTCTGCCGATGATGGTAGCCGCGACCGAAAGATCCTGTGACACAGGCGGCTCCGCTGTCGGTCATGCGAATGACAGCGGTAGTCGCGCGGCCCGCTGGATCTGAAACGCACCCTTTCTCGGTCGAGGCACCCCTTCTGGTGCCCGAATAGGGGTGCGTCTGCTCAGAAGGGGTGCATACGCTGTCAGCGCTGCGGGAGAACGGTCACCCGGACCTGCCGCGGACATTCGTCGACACTGTGCTCGCGGCCGCGCAGTAATCGACCCGCGGGAGCAGATGCGCGGCGGCCGTCCGCCACGGGTCGAGCAGGGTCTCGAAGTGTGCGCTGGTGAAATCGTGCCGCCCGACGAGATCCGACACCGTGTGCGCTGCCGCCGCGTCGCGCACCGCGGTCGCGATATCCGCGCACAGTCGCTCGTCCTCGCGCAATGTCGCCTCGTCCATGAAGTGCCGTTCCCAGGCGGCGTCCTGGGCGCGGTACCAGGACTTGATCCGGCCCGCCTCCCAGGCCGCATCGCGTGCGCAGATCCAGGCGCCGAGCCGTCGGCGGCTGTCGACGACGCTCCTCGTCCGCGTCAATGCTCCGAAGTGCCCGTGCAGGAGGGCTGCCGCTTCCACGGCATGTCGCACGACGTCCGGCCAGTTCGGGCCGAAGCTCTGCTCGCACTCGTACTCCGTGACGGCGAACGTGTCGAGGGCGGACAGCGCGTCGTCCACGACGTCGAGGTGGAGAAGGTCCGAGCCCGGCAGCTCGCGTCGGCTCAGCAGTTGGAAGGCCACGAACGCGTCCCCGCGGACCGGTGCACAGTGCACGAGAACGTCGAGCACCGAGAGCCGGGTCTCGGGCGCGTAGTCGCCGCGCTCCCGTACCGGGTGCCGGCGGATGAACTGCGCGGCGCGGGCAGGGAGAAGGCGGAGTTCGTCGGTGATCATGTCAGCACTCGACGAAGTTGACCGGGACGTTGACGGCCAGACCGCCGGTCGACGTTTCCTTGTACTTCGACAGCATGTCTGCGCCGGTCGAGCGCATCGTCTCGATCACCTGGTCGAGGCTGACCCGGTGGGTGCCGTCGCCGCGCAGTGCCATGCGAGCAGCGTTGATGGCCTTGCCCGCCGAGATCGCGTTGCGTTCGATGCACGGAATCTGCACCAGCCCTTCGATGGGATCGCAGGTGAGACCGAGGCTGTGCTCCATCGCGATCTCCGCGGCATTCTCCACCTGTTCGATCGTGCCGCCCAGGATCTCCGCAAGCCCGGCAGCGGCCATGGACGCCGCCGATCCCACCTCACCCTGGCAGCCGACCTCGGCGCCGGAGATCGACGCGCGTTCCTTGTACAGCGATCCGACGGCGCCGGCGGCGAGGAGGAAGCGGATCGCGGTGTCGTCGGGATCCGACTTCCCGGCCGGGGTGTAGTGAACGGCGTAGTGCAGCACCGCGGGGATGATGCCCGCGGCCCCGTTGGTCGGCGCGGTGACGATCCGGCCGCCGGATGCGTTCTCCTCGTTGACGGCCAGAGCGACGAGGTTGACCCAGTCCTCGGCGAAGGCGGGATCACGGTGCGGGTCTTCCTGATTCAGACGGAGGTACCAGTCGCGTGCGCGCCGGCGCACGCGCAGGGCGCCGGGAAGAATTCCGTCGCGCGCGATCCCGCGCTTCTCGCATTCCACCATGACGTCGCGGATATGGAGGAGCCGTTCGTAGATCTCCACGGTCGACCGCGTTTCGCGTTCGAACTGGAGCATCACGTCACTGATGGCGTAGCCGTGGCGTGCCGCGACGTCGAGGAGTTCCTTGGCGGACCCGAACGACAGTCCGCCGGTGGCCGTGGCCGGCGGCTGCGCGCTCTCCGCTTCGGTGACGACGAAGCCGCCGCCGACGGAAAAGTAGATTTCGCTGTGGATCTCGACGCCGCCGGCGGTGGACGCGGTGATTCTCATCCCGTTCGGGTGCAGCGGCAGAATGGTCAGCGGATGGAGGACGATTTCGTCTTCGGCGAGCGCGACCTCGTGCGATCCGCCGACCCTGATGCGCCGGGTGCTGCGCATCTCCTCGAGTCGTCGTTCCATCTCCTCGGTCTCGATCTTCTCGGGAAAGTACCCCTCGAGTCCGAGCAGCACCGCGGACATCGTTCCGTGGCCCGCTCCCGTTGCTGCGAGCGACCCGTACAGGTCGACGCGGATGTCCGCTACTGCGGGCAGGGCGTCGAGGGCGCGGAGGTCGGAGACGAACCGCGCGGCGGCGCGCATCGGTCCGACGGTGTGCGAACTCGAGGGGCCGACGCCGACGGAGAACAGGTCGAACACGCTGATGGTCATGGGATTACACCGCCTCACTGAGTTCGTTCGCGTATTGCGCGGGGGTGAGGAGTCCGTAGGCGGACGACGTCGGCGAGGGGAGGACGGCGAACAGCCAGCCACGGTGGAACGGGTCGTCGGCGACGAGTTGCGGATCCGCGAGGGCGTCGGTATTCGTCATCGTGACGAGTCCGCTGATCGGCGCGTACACCGTGACGACGGTCCGCACGGACGTCCACACGAGCGCGCAGGGGGCGCCGGCCTCGATCGTGCTGCGCACCGCCGGAAGTTCCAGCCCGACCACCTCGATCTCGTCGAGTGCCGTGTCCGTGACCCCGGCCCGGAGCGGATAGTCGGAGAAGCTCTGTCCCGGTGCGAGGGCCAACCAGCTGTGCGTTGCCGTGAACCGTCGATCCGAGGGAATCTTTCCAGCTCTCATGCCTTTTCCTTTGACAGTCGGGCGTTGTGGTCGCGGAGTCGCGCGTGTGATCCAACAGGTTCGATATTGATATATCAGTCTGTGTCATAACAGTAGGTCAGGTGCGGGGGTGGGTCAAGAGGTGGTCTGGAAAACGTCCGGAAGCGAAGCGGCTACGGCCGGAGCGTCGCGGGCAGCATGCCTTTCAGTGAGCTCGTCACGGCGAGCGCCTCGGCGGCCAGGAGATCGCCCGGCGTGAGAATGCGTTCGCGCATCAGCCCGCGGTCGAGCTGCCAGGACCGCTCGACACCCGGCAGACACCCCGACGACAATGGTGGCGTCCACCAGACGCCGTCGATCCGGGCGGCGAGATTCGCGATCGTGGTCTCGGTGACGTGCCCGAGTTCGTTGACCAGCACGACGTCGTCGGCCCCGGGATGGCGGTGTCGTCTGCGGTCGTATCGCTCGCGCAACGTCGTCTTGTGTCCGAGGAGGACGTCCCGGGAGTCGACGGGCTCGTCGTCGAGCACGAGAGACACCGAGGCGGGTGCGACCGGCGGCTCGCAGACATCGACGTCCACACCGCCGTCGCGGTGCAGGCGCACGCGGACCCGGGCCGGGCCGACGCCCGACAGTCGCTGCGCGAGGCGGCGCCGGACGTCTCGTTCCCGGAACTCGTACCCGAGCACGGCCGCGGAACGGGCCAGACGTCGCAGGTGACGCTCTCCGTGCCGCAAGCCGGTCCGCGGATCGTGATACATCGTCTCCATCAGCTGGGCACCGGCATCGATCAGCTGTGCCTCGGCTGTATCGATCGTCGCGAGACCGGCGGCGGACACGGAGGTGTTCACAGTGCGGAGACTCGATTCGACGCGTGACGTTAGCTGGCGGGACCACGATATACGAGTGCGCGGAGCACGGACACCGCGTCCACGGTGGCGGCGACGTCGTGCACCCGGAGCACGGCTGCCCCGTTCTGTGCGGCGATCAGGGCAGCGGCCACCGAGGCGGCCTGACGGTGCTCGACGCCGCGTCCGGTGATCGTGCCCAGCATGCCCTTCCTGGACAGTCCGGCCATCACGGGAACACCGAGATCGGCGATCTGGCGAAGCTCGGACAACAGCGCAAGGTTGTGGGTGAGGGTCTTGCCGAAGCCGAAGCCCGGGTCGATCATGATGTGCTCGAGGGGAATTCCCACGCCCCGGCAGGCGTCGACACGGTCGACGAGGAACTGGCGCACCTCGGACACGACGTCGCCGTATTCCGGCGACTTCTGCATCGTGTCGGGTTCGCCGCGCATGTGCATCAGGCACACGGGCACGTTCAGATCGGCGGCTGCCCGCAGTGCACCCGGAAGTCGCAGGGCACGAACATCGTTGATCATCGAAGCCCCTGCTGCGACCGCCTCCCGCATGACGTCCGGCCTCGAGGTGTCAACCGAGATCGGGATCGACGTCGACACCGCGAGAGCCGCGACTACCGGCACCACGCGGTCGATCTCGTCCGCGACGGACGGCGGGCGTGACCCGGGGCGGGTCGACTCGCCGCCGACGTCGAGAAGGTCGGCGCCCTCCGCGACCAGAGACAGGGCGTGCTCGACCGCGGCGGCGGTGTCGAGGTATCGGCCGCCGTCGGAGAACGAATCCGGGGTCACGTTGACGATGCCGCAGACCAGGGGAACGTGGCGTGTGAGAGCGTCGAGCAGTCGGTCGGGGCCGGCGGCGATGAGCGTCGGGGACGTCACCATCCGGGCACCTCCTTCCAGAAGGGGAATCGGTCCGGTGGACGGCGCCATGGCGTCCACCGGACCGACGCCGTCGCTTACACGGGGTCGACGCCGAACTCCTCGGCGGCGTCGATCAGCCACTCCGCGAGATACCGGGCGAACGACGACCGCACCAGGATCCGGTAATCGGTCCCCTCGTCGTCGAGCGCGATCAGGATCACGCCCGCGAGGCCGAGCATGGTTTGGACCGCGGCGCCGGGCCCGAAGGCCTTGGAGTGCAGATCCAGTGAGCAACCCTTCTCGAGAACGTCGCGGGCGTGGGTGCCGCGCAGCCGCAGGGTGGTTCGCTGTCCGGAGACGTCGATCGCGGCTCCGCCGTGCGGGGTCACCGCCGCCCGCAGGTCCGACTCGAGGGCGGGCGCCGACTGTGACCGCGTGGTGATCAGCCATTCCTCGGGACCGAGCCAGACGGCGGTGGTGGCGTCGGTGCCGGCGGACGTCGACGCGGCGGTGGGGAGGTCGAACCCGAGGACCGTCGCGGCGGCCGTAGCACCCGGTCCGGCCGGGTCGACCCACAGGTCGACCGTCGCGACGAACGGTTCCTCGGCGATGCCCACCGACTCGGGCAGCTCGGAGAATTTCTGGTCCCAGCCGTGCAGGGGGCTGAGGGGGACGAGGGTGTCAGCCATCGCGACGTGCTCCTTCGGGATCGACGAGGACGGAACTGGTGACCTCGACGGCGACCAGGTTTCCGTCGACCGGGACGTGCAGGGTGTCGCCGAGCCGGGCCCGGCCGCCCTTGACGAGGGCGAGCCCGAACGGGCGGCCGAGTTCGGCGCTGAGGTAGCTCGACGTGACGTGCCCGAGCATCGGCACCGGCGCGGGCGGCAGGATTCCGTCCAAGGCCTCTTCGATGATCTGCGCGCCTTCGGGTAGCACGGTCTGCTTGTCGAGGGGCAGCAGTCCGACGAACTGCTTGCGCAGCGGGTTCTGGTTCTCCGCCCGGGTGAAGGAGCGTTTTCCGATGAAGTCGCGCTTCTTCTTCGACACGGCCCAGCTCATCCCGAGGTCCTGCGGGGTGACAGTGCCGTCGGTGTCCTGACCGATGATCGGGTAACCCTTTTCGGCGCGCAGGACGTGCATCGTCTCGGTGCCGTACGGGGTGATGTCGAACTTCTCGCCCGCGGCGATCAGGCGCGCCCAGACCGCGGGTGCGTGCCAGCCGTCGACGTTGACCTCGAACGCGAGTTCGCCGGAGAAGCTGATCCGCGCGATTCGTACGTGGACGCCGCCGAGGGAGGTGTCGCGCCACGCCATGAACCCGAACGCGTCGTTGGTGACGTCGAGGTCGGGGAAGACCTCACCGATCACGTCGCGCGAGCGCGGTCCGACGACGGGGAACGTGGCCCACTGTTCGGTGACGGAGGTGAGCCGCACTTTCAGGTAGGGCCATTCGGTCTGCAGCCATTCCTCCATCCAGTCGAGGATCTTGGCGGCGCCGCCGGTGGTGGTGAAGACCTGGAACCGGTCCTCGGCCAGGCGCATCACGGTGCCGTCGTCGATGACCATGCCGTCGACCCCGCACATGACGCCGTAGCGGACCATGCCGACCTTCAGGGTGCTCATCATGTTCGTGTAGATCATGTCGAGCAGCACTCCGGCGTCGGGACCCTGGACATCGATCTTGCCGAGGGTGGAACCGTCGAGGATACCGATGCTGCGGCGCACGGCAGCGCATTCGCGTAGCACCGCAGCGTCCATGTCCTCCCCGGGGATGGGGTAGAAGCGGGGACGCTTCCACTGGCCGACGTCCTCGAACACCGCGCCGCGGCCGACGTGCCAATCGTGCAGTGCCGTCACCCGTTCGGGGTCGAAGAGGGCGCCGCGGCTGCGGCCGGCGAGGGCGGCGAACGCGACCGGGGTGTAGGGCGGCCGGAACGTGGTGGTGCCCAGTGTCTCTATCGGGCGGCCGAGCAGTTCGGCGGTGATGCCGGAGGAGATGACACCGGACGTCTTGCCCTGGTCGTGCGCGGTGCCGATGGTGGTGTAGCGCTTGATGTGCTCCATCGACGTCATGCCTGCGCCGACCGCGCGGGCGAGGTCGGCGACCGTGGCGTCGCGCTGCACGTCGACGAACTGGGTGTCCTCACCGGCGACGTCGCGCACCCGCCAGAGCACCAGCGGAGTGGACTGTTCGATCGCGGGTGCAGGTTCGGGGTCGATCGTGCGGGCGGGAACGGTGAAGCCGAGGTCGCGCATGATCGACTGACCGGCGGTCTGTCCGTCGCGCACGCACCCGTCCAGGTCGAACACACCGTTCGCGGACCCGGCGACGGAGACTCCCTCGAGGTTCTCGCCGGGTACGAAGGCACCGAGGTTCTCGTCGTAGCGGAGCTTGCCGCGGGCCTGGGAGAACAGGTGCACGGCCGGGTTCCAGCCGCCGCTGACGAGCAGGACGTCGCAGGCGAGGGGCACGCCGGCCCGGGAGTCGATCGCGCCGCGCGGGGCGACGACGGCGTGGCTGACCCGGCCGTCGCCGCGGGTGCCGCAGACAACGGATCCGGTGCGGACGGTGATGCCTCGCGTGTCGCATTCACGCTGCCAGCGGGCGGGTGCCTCGTCGCGTGCCTCGACGATCGCGTTGATCCGGACGCCCGCGTCGTGCAGGTCGATCGCGGCTTCGTACGCGCTGTCGTTGGTGGTGAACACGACGGCCTGCTCGCCCACCTTGACACCGTAGCGGTGCAGGAAGGTGCGGGCGCCGTGCGCGAGCATGATGCCCGGGCGATCGTTGTCGGTGAAGACGACGGGACGCTCGTGCGCTCCGGCGGCGACGAGGATGTGCCGGGCGCGGATCCGCCAGACGCGTTGGCGGCTCAGTGCAGCGGGGGCCTCGACACCGAGATGGTCGGTGCGACGCTGCAGCGCGAGGACGAAGCCGTCGTCGTAGTTGCCGAACGCGGTGGTGCGCTGCAGGTGCAGCACATCCGGGTAGGTGGCGAGTTCGGCGACCGCGGCCGCGACCCAGTCCAGGGCCGGGGCGCCGTCGACGAGGTCCGTGCTGCCGAGGAGGTCGCCGCCGGCTTCGCTCTGCTCGTCGACGAGCACCACCCGCGCACCCGCCCGGGCCGCGGTGAGAGCGGCAGCGAGACCGGCCGGTCCGGCGCCGGCGACGAGGAGTTCGGTGTGGACGTGCTTGGCGTCGTACTTCGCCGAATCGGCGATCTCGGCGAGCCGTCCCTGACCGGGAATGCCGCGGGCGACGAGGCCGTCGAACAACTCGATGGTGGTGGCGAGCAGCATCGGCTCGGGGAACGGCTCCTCGATCTGCACGAGACCACCGGTGTCCTCTGCCCACGCCGCGGTGATGCCTCGGGGCCGGCCGAGCTTGATGCTGGTGGTGATCTGGTGGACGCCGTTCGCGAGCAGGGCCGAGCCGAGCGTGTCACCGGGGTGACCGGTCAGTTCCCGGCCGTCGAACGTGAAGGTGTAGGAGGTGTCGCGGTCGAGTCGACCGCCCTGGCGGGTGCGGAAGGGTGCGTTCACGATATCGTCGGCTTCTGCTCGTCCAAGCGGTAGACGCTGTGGAATCGGTATGTGGCGGTGTCGCGTACGGCGTTGAACCAGCGTCGGCAGCCGGCGCTGTGGTTCCACCGTTCCGCGAAAAGACCTTTCGGGTTCGCGCGGAAGAACACGAAGTGTGCCCATTGCTCGTCGGTCAGCGATTCGGGGTCTTCCGGATACACGACGTGGGCTTCGCCGCCGTAGTGGAACTCGGTTTCCTCACGGGACCCGCACCACGGGCATTCGATGAGTTGCATTGTGGCTCCTGAATTTCAGTGCGCGACGGGGGATCAGTGCGCGACGGCCGCGGCGCCGTGCTCGTCGACGAGGGCGCCGGTGACGAACCGGTCGAGGCTGAACGGCGCGATGAACTCGTGCGGTTCGTCGTTCGCGATGGTGTCCGCCAGACACCAGCCCAACCCCGGGGTGGCCTTGAATCCGCCGGTGCCCCAACCGCAGTTGAGATACACGTTGTCGTACGGGGTGCGTCCGACGATCGGGGAGGCGTCGGGGCACACGTCGACGATGCCGCCCCAGGTGCGCAACAGATGTGCGCGGGCGAACACCGGGAACAGTTCGACCGCGGCCGCCATCTGGCGTTCGATGATGTGGAACGCGCCGCGCTGGCCGTACCCATTGTAGGAGTCGACACCGGCGCCCATCACCAATTCACCCTTGTGCGCCTGCGAGACGTACACGTGGATGGCGTTGGACATCACGATGGTCGGATGCACGGGCTCGAGCAGTTCCGAGACCAGCGCCTGCAGCGGGTGGCTCTGCACCGGGGTGCGGATGCCGAGCATGTCGGTGAGCGTCGACGTGTGCCCGGCCGCGCACAGTGCGACCTGACCGGTCGCGATGTCGCCGCGGGTGGTGCGCACCCCGGTGACCTTGTTGTCGTCGGTGACGAACCCGGTGACCTCGCAGTTCTGAATGATGTCGATGCCCGCCTCGTCGGCGCGGCGCGCGAATCCCCAGGCCACGTAGTCGTGTTTGGCGATGCCGGCACGCGGCTGATACGTCGCGCCGAGCACCGGGTAGCGGATGTCGCTCGAGATGTTCACCAGCGGACACAGCTTCTTGACCTCGTCGGGTCCGACCCACTCGGCGTCGATTCCGTTGAGCTTGTTCGCCTCCACCCGGCGGACGCTGTCGCGGACGTCCTGCAGGCTGTGCGCGAGATTGAGGACGCCGCGCTGGCTGAACAGGATCGGGTAGTCGAGGTCGTCCTCGAGACCCTCCCACAGTTTCAGGGCGTGCTCGTAGATCTTGGTGCTCTCGTCCCACAGGTAGTTCGACCGGATCAGCGTGGTGTTGCGGGCCATGTTGCCGCCCGCGAGCCAGCCCTTCTCCAGCACCGCGACGTTGGTGATGCCGTGGTTCTTGGCGAGGTAGTGCGCGGTGGCGAGGCCGTGTCCGCCGCCGCCGACGATGACGACGTCGTACGACTTCTTCGGTTCCGGGTTGCGCCACAGGAAGTCGGGGTGGTCGGGCAGGTGGGCGCCGGGGGGCTGGGTGGCACTCATCAGTTCGCCTCCGTGAGGTCGGGGTAGAGCGGGAAACGCAGCGCGAGGGCATCGACGCGGGCGCGGAGGTCGTCGAGTCCGGCCTCGTCGGTGGCAGGCCGGAGCGCGTAGCTGATGATGTCGGCGACCTCGGTGAACGCGTCCAGGTCGAAACCGCGGGTGGCGAGCGCCGGGGTGCCGATCCGCACACCGGAGCTGACCATCGGCGGGCGCGGGTCGAACGGTACGGCGTTGCGGTTCACCGTGATTCCCACACGGTGCAGCCGGTCCTCGGCCTGCTTGCCGTCGAGCTCGGACTCGCGCAGGTCCACCAGCACCAGGTGCACGTCGGTGCCGCCGGACACGACGTTGATGCCAGCCTGCCGGGAGTCGTCTTGCAGGAGGCGGTCGGCGAGGATCTTCGCGCCGGCGAGCGTGCGTTCCTGGCGCTCCCGGAATTCGGGCTCGGCGGCGAGCTTGAACGAGACGGCCTTGCCGGCGATCACGTGCTCGAGCGGGCCGCCCTGCTGTCCGGGGAACACCGAGGAGTTGAACTTTTTCGCCAGTGCCTCGTCGTTGGTGAGGATGACGCCGCCGCGGGGGCCGCCGAGGGTCTTGTGCGTCGTCGACGTGACCACGTGGGCGTGCGGGACGGGGGACGGGTGCAGTCCGGCGGCGACGAGTCCGGCGAAGTGCGCCATGTCGACCATGAGGTATGCGCCGACCTCGTCGGCGATCGCGCGGAACCGGGCGAAGTCGAGCTGGCGGGTGTAAGCGGACCAGCCGGCCAGGATCAGCTTCGGGCGGTGCTCACGCGCGAGACGCTCCACCTCGTCCATGTCGACGAGATGATCGTCCTCGCGGACGTGGTACGCGGCGACGTCGTACAGCTTGCCAGAGAAGTTCAGTTTCATCCCGTGCGTGAGGTGACCGCCGTGCGCGAGGTCCAGGCCGAGGATGGCGTCGCCGGGCTTCAGCAGCGCCGACATCGCGGCGGCGTTGGCCTGCGCCCCGGAGTGCGGTTGCACGTTGGCGAATTTCGCACCGAACAGCGCGGTGAGGCGGTCGATGGCGAGCTGCTCGATGACGTCGACGTGCTCGCAACCGCCGTAGTAGCGGCGCCCGGGGTAGCCCTCGGCGTACTTGTTCGTCAGCACCGACCCCTGCGCCTGCATCACCGCGAGCGGGGCGAAGTTCTCACTGGCAATCATTTCCAGGGTGCCCTGCTGTCGCTCGAGCTCGGCCGCGATCGCCTGGTGCACGGCGGGGTCGAGATCGGCGAGCGAATGGGTCAGTGTCGGGTTCGCTGCTGCCGTCTCGGTGAGGTGTGCGGTGTCCACGGTCATGGTTCGCCTTTCTGGAAGGTCAGTTGACTTTGAACTGATATATCAACTGGAAAGTAGAGTAAGGTCAGCATCGGACAAAGGTCAATAGCTCCGGAAATATCAGGGAGACGGAACATGAGCCTGGCGCATTCATCGGTCGCGGACACGGCATCGAACGGCGGCACCAATGCCGACCGCGCGTACGAGATCGTGCGCGAACGCCTGGTCATGCTGGACATCCGGCCCGGCGAGCCGATCAACGACGACCGTCTCGCCGAGGAACTCGGATTCGGCCGGACACCGGTGCGGGAAGCGCTCAAGCGCCTCGAGCGGGAACGTCTCGTCGTTGCCTACCCACGCCGCGGCACGTTCGCCACCGCCGTCGACATGACCGATCTCGCCGACATCTCCGAGATTCGCAAGCAACTCGAACCGACCGCGGCGGCCAGGGCGGCGCGGACGGCGTCCCAGGACGCGCGGGCCCGGCTGTCCGCGCTCGCCGACGAGATCGCCGAGATCGACGACAGCGAAGACCCACGCGACGTCCTGCGCAAGGACGTGCGGGTCCACCGTGAGATCTACCGAGCGTCCGGGAACCCTCACCTCGAGGACATCCTTGTCAGCCTCGACGCGCACGCCACCCGCATCTGGTGCCTCTTCCTCGACCGGCTGCCCGACGTCGCCAGCCACGTCCGCGAGCACGAGGCCCTGCTGCGGGCCATCGTCGACGGCGACGAAAGCACCGCCTCGTCCCTCACCCTCGCCCACGTCGCCGGTTTCGAGAAGGCCATCCGCGCCCTGCTCTAGGCGCTTCGCGCCCGTGCGCCTTTCTGGTAGCTCCCACTACCAAAAAGGCGCACGGGCGGCGGAGCCGCCTCAGCTGAAGACGACCGTCCGATGACCGTGCAGCAGGACACGGTTCTCGCAGTGCCAGCGCACGGCCCGCGACAGCGCGAGGGCCTCGGCGTCCTGCCCGACCGTGGCGAGTCGCGCCGGGTCGAAGGAGTGGTCGATGCGGATGACTTCCTGCTCGATGATGGGGCCCTCGTCCAGATCGGGTGTCACGTAGTGGGCGGTGGCCCCGACCTGCTTGACGCCGCGATCGAACGCCTGGTGGTAGGGCTTGGCGCCCTTGAAACCGGGCAGGAACGAGTGGTGGATGTTGATGGCCCGGCCGCGTAGTGCCCGGCACGCGTCGTCCGACAGCACCTGCATGTACCGGGCGAGGACCACGAGATCCGCGTCGAACTCCTCGACGAGTTCGAGCAGCCGGGCCTCCGCCTGCGGCTTGGTGGCCGGCGTGACCGGGACGTGGACGAACGGCAGCCCGGCGGCCTCGGCCATCGGGCGCAGCACCTCGTGATTGGAGACGACGGCGACGAGTTCGGCGCCGAGGTTTCCTGCTCGCCAGCGGAAGATGAGGTCGTTGAGGCAGTGACCCATCTTGGAGACCATGACGATCACCCGGGGCCGGTCGCTGCCGTTGAAATTGAACGTCATGCCGAATTTCGCGGCGACGCTCCCGAATTCCGCCGTGAGGCGCTCGATGTCGACATCTTCTGCCGACACGAACGACGTGCGGAGGAAGAACGCGTCGCTCCGGGTGTCGTCGAACTGCTGATGCTCGGCGATATCGCAGTTCTGCTCGAAGAGGAAGGAGCTGACTGCGTGAACGATCCCGGGACGCTGAGCGCAGCTGAGCGTCAGGGTGAAGGTCTGGGTCATGTGGGTCTCCTCGATGCCGGACCAATTGAGGTGTCAGTCCGAGCGAACTGATATATCAGAATGGGCAAATGCTATTTCAGGCTGGACGAGCGGGTCAAGGGGTGGAGACGAGTCAGACGCTGCTTCGGAACCCGGCGAGCAGCGAGTCCGATCGCGTCTGGGCGTACTGGGTCGCGGCGGCGTCGACCGTGTGATTGAGCAGCAACGCCGTGGTCACCGGTCCCACCCCTCCGGGAACCGGGGTCAGTGCGCCCGCCCGGCCGTCGACGGCCGCGGCGTCGACGTCACCGAGCAGTTGGCCGTCCGCGGTCGCCGTGGTCCCGACGTCGATGACGACGGCGCCGGCGGCGACGTGGTCGGCCGTGATCAGTCCGGGAATGCCGACCGCGACGACGAGGATGTCGGCGTCACGGGTGCCGGCGGTCAGGTCGGTGGTGTGTCGGTGGCAGACGGTCACCGTCGCGTTGCGCTGCACGAGCAGATGCGCGACGGGACTTCCGACCACCGTCGATCTGCCGACCACCGCGGCCGTCCTGCCGTGCGGGGAGATTCCGTGGTGGTCGAGGAGCGCGATCACGGCCTGTGCGGTGGCGGGCGCGAACGCGGGCAGACGCGCAACGAGGCGGCCGAGGCTGACCGGGTTCGCGCCGTCGACGTCCTTCGCGGGGTTGATCGCCTCCCGCAGCGCGTCGAGGTCGGTTCCGTCCGGCAGGGGTGTCTGCAGGATGATTCCGTGGACGTCCGGGTCGTGGCCGAGTTCGACGAGTGTGCTGCGGATCTGCTCGGTCGATGCCGCGGCGCCGAGATCGACGACGTCGCACAGGATTCCGGTGCGCTTCGCGGCCGACGCGATGGAACGCACGTACCAGGCGGTCGATTCGTCGTCGGTGGCCTGCACGACCGCCAGCTTGGGCCGGACCCCGATTTCGGCGAGTGCCGCGGCGGCGACGGACGCGTCGTTGCGGATGGAGGTGGCGAGTTCGGCGCCACCGAGGCTTCTGGTCATGAACTCAGCTGCTTTCGTACTCGTGTCGTGACGGCGTCGGCACGCTCGACGATCGCGTCGACGCCGGACAGGCACTCGGTGAGGGCCCGGCGGGTGTCCGCATCGGTGATACCCGGCAGGTTCACCTCGATGTTGACCCGGGCGGTGGTGGCGGCTGAGCGGGCAGCCTCGGCGGCGGCCGCGACGTCGCTGACGACGGTGCGGTTCGCTACCGGCAGCAGGACGTCGGCGAGTGCGACGACGTCGCCTGCCGCGACCACCACCTCGGCGGGGACCGCGGCCGCGCCGGCGAGGGCGGTCGCGATCGCCGACGTGCGGGCGCCGGTTTCGTCGGCCGTGTCCTGGGGGAGCCGGTAGGCGTCGATGACGGCCGTGAATGCTGCCATGTCGTCCTCGGCGAACTGCAGTGCCTTCTCGCGGAACGCATCTGCGGAGGCGCAGATGCGTTCGACGAGCATCCCGTGGTCGGCGTACCTCTTGCCGGTGGTGTAGCGGGCGACCATCGAGACCAGCGCGGCTGCCTGGCCGAGGTGGAGCGCGCCGGTCGCGCCGCCGCCGGGTGCGGGAGTTCGATCGGCGAGCGAGTCCAGGAATCCGGCGATCGTGTCGTCTCGGAGGGTCATGACCGGATCTTCTTCATCTCGGGGTCGACGAGCGGCTCGGCGACGACGGTGGCCGGGATGCGGCGTCCGAAGTACTCGATCTCCACCGCAGTGTCGACGGTCGCGTTCGCCGGAAGCCAGGCGTAGGCGATCGGCGCCCCGACCGTGTGACCGAACGCGGCGCTCGTGACGTACCCGGCGGGCTGTCCGTCGACGAACACCGGCTCGTGGCCGAGGACCACCGACGTGCGGTCGTCGATCATGAGGCACGCCAGCCGCCGCTCCACCGTCTCGTCGGAGACGCCGTCGAGCGCGTTACGCCCACGGAAGTCGCCCTTCTGCAGTCGGACCGCGAAACCGAGACCGGCCTCGTAGGGGTTGTGCTCGGTGGTCATGTCGCTGCCCCACGAGCGGTAGCCCTTCTCCATCCGCAGGCTGTTGAATGCGGCGCGGCCGGCGGCGATGACGTCGTACTTCTGCCCCTCCGCCCACAGCAGATCCCACAGTCGCAGACCGTTGTCGGCGGACGTGTACAGCTCCCAGCCGAGTTCGCCGACGTACGACAGACGCATCGCCGTGACGGGAACACCGCCGATGCGGACCTGCTTGGCGCGGAAGTACTTGAAGTTCTCGTTCGTGAAGTCGTCGGAGCTCAGTGCCTGCACCAGATCCCGGGCGCGGGGACCCCACAACCCGATCCCGCACGTGCCGCCGGTGATGTCCCGGATCTGCACACCGCCGTCGTCCGGGGACTGGCGGCGGAAGTAGTCGAGATCGAGGTTGCCGTTGGCACCGACCTGGAAGACGTTGTCGGACAGGCGCGTGACGGTGAGGTCGCTGCGGACGCCACCGGTCTCGTCGAGCGCGAGCGTGTAGGTCACCGACCCGACGGACTTGTCCATCTTGCCGGTCGTCAGCCGATCGAGCAGGGCCAGCGCGCCGGGGCCGCTGATCTCGAGCCGCTTCAGCGGTGTCATGTCGTACATCGCCACCGACGTACGGGTGCGCCAGGCCTCGGCCGCGGCGATGGGGGAGTGGAACATCGCCGCCCACGGCTCCCGGGCCGGCGGCTGCCACTCGGCCGGAAGGTCCTGCACCAGATGGGCGTTGGCCTCGAACCAGTGCGGGCGCTCCCAGCCGGAGCTCTCCAGGAACACGGCGCCGAGTTCCTTCTGACGAGTATGAAAGGGACTGACCCGCAGGTCGCGGGGAGACTCCTTGGGCTGCAGCGGGTGCAGCACGTCGTAGATCTCGACGAAGTTCTGCTGCGACGTCTCGCTGACGTAGTCGGGCGCGAGCTGGATCTCCTCGAAGCGGTGCACGTCGCAACCGTGCAGTTCGACGTCGGAGCGGCCGTCGACGAGCAGTTGCGCGACCGCTCGGCCGACACCGGCGGAGTGCGTCACCCACACTGCCTCGGCGATCCAGAACCCGGCGACGTCCGGGGACTCGCCGATGAGCGGTCCGCCGTCCGGGGTGAACGAGAAGACCCCGTTGAAACCGGCTTCCAGTTTCGCGGATTCGAGGCACGGCAGCAGCAACTTGCTCTGCTCCCACGACGGCGCGAAGTCCTCTTCCGTGAACGGCAGCATCGACGGCATGTCGGATGCGGACACGTCGTCGCTCTCGTCCAGGTCGCGCAGGTTCACCGGCATCGGGCGGTGGGCGTACGTTCCGATGCCGAGACGATCGACGTGCTCACGGAAGTACAGATCCTGGTCCTGGTGGCGCAGGATCGGGAAGCCGGCCTCGGCGAGTTCGGTGTTCCGTCCGACGAGTTCGGGGATCTGCTCAGTCTTCGCGTACTGGTGCGCCAGGGGCAGCAGCGGCACGTCCATGCCCACCATCGCGCCGATGTCGGGACCCCAGAAGCCCGCGCAGGACACCACGATGTCGGCGGGGATCACACCGTCCGCGGTGGCGACACCGGTCACCTTGCCGCCGCTCTGTTCGATGCCGATCACCTTCGTCGAACCCTGGAACACGGCGCCGCGGGCCTCGGCGCGCCGGGCCAGCGCGACGACGACACGGGACGCCTTCGCGAGGCCGTCCGTCTCCACGTACAGCCCGCCGAGAACCCGCTTCTCGTCCAGCAGCGGGTGCAGCTTCGCGCACTCGGCCGGGTCGAGGACGGCGCCTTCGATGCCCCAGGACGTGGCCCAGCCCTGCTTGCGGTGCAGATCGGCGAGACGCTCGGGGGTGGTGGCCACCTCGAGCCCGCCGAGCTGGTTGAAGCACCATTCGCCGTCCACGTCGAGTCCGACGAACTTCTCGACCGTGTACCGGGCGAACTCGGTCATCGTCTTGGACGCGTTCGTCTGGAACACCAGGCCCGGTGCGTGTGACGTGGAGCCTCCGGTGAGCGGCAACGGTCCCTGATCGAGAACCGTGATCCGATCCCAGCCGCGAGCGGTGAGCTCGTCGGCCAGATTCGCGCCGACGATGCCGGCTCCGATGATCACTACGCGCGGTGACCCCATGATGGTCCTCCTGATTGGGTGGGTGCCTGTGTGTGGCGAAGTAGCGGGAGATTCGGTGTTCGGTGTGGGCTCGAACGGCGCCGGGAAGAACTGTGAATTGCGAAACGGATCGGACTGATCCGAACCATTATCGACAACTGATATATCAACACATTAGGTCCGGAAGAGTAAGGGGGTCAACCCCGAATTGCGGGTAATTCCACGATGATTGGTTGGGGGAATAGCAGCAATTCCGCGATCCACCGTGGAAATGCGCACCGTCCCGGACTGTGATGACGCGGAACCGGGTGTGGATGGAGGTAACCGTCGCACGGTGATGTCGCCTATCCTGAAGTCGCGATGACTGAATTGGACGATAACTCGAATGGAGATCGGAGCCGGCCGTCCGGCGCTGTGCAGTCAGTGGACCGCGCTCTGGCGGTACTCGAAATCCTGGCGAGGCTCGGTACCGCCGGCGTCACGGAAATCGCCGACGAGTTGGGTGTTCACAAGTCGACCGCGTCGCGCCTCGTTGCCGTTCTGGATTCGCGAGGTTACGTCGCGCAATTGAAGAGCCGGGGAAAATTCCAGCTCGGCAATTCCATCGTCCGTCTGGCCCGCACCGCGTCGCCGGACGGCGATCTGGTGCGGCAGAGTCAGGAATTGTGCGCCGAACTGGCGGAAACTGTCGGTGAGAGCGTCAATGTGTCGATACTCGACGGCAATCGATCGGTGAGCATCGTCAAAGCGGACGGTCCGTCCGGCGTCGGTACCAATACCTGGGTGGGGCAGAGCAGCCCGGCACATGCGACGGCGAGTGGAAAATTGTTGCTGACGGAATTGTCCGACAGTGAACTCGCCGAGCGCGTGGGAGAAACTCCGATAGCTCTCACGGCCAAAACTCTCACCGATGTGCCTGCGCTCGTGGAATCGTTGAAAACCATTCGCGAGCGGGGCTGGGCGGAGTCCGAGGAGGAACTCGAACTCGGGCTGAATGCGGTATCCGTCCCGATCCGCGACTACACGTCGAAAATGATTGCTGCTCTGAGCGTGTCCGGCCCCGCCTACCGACTGCTGCCGGAACGGTTCGAGGACGTCGCGCGCGCCGCACTCGACACGTCCCAGCAGATCAGCAGCCGATTGGGCTATGCCGTCACGTAGCGCCGGCATCAGGCCCGCGACCTGGCGAGTTGCTTCTTGTACCGGGTGAACAGCCGGGGACTGTTCATCGCGAACACGCCGACGGTGTCGCCGTCCCGGTCGTAGGTGGCCACGAACGTACCGGTTCCGGGGTCGCCGTCGACGAACCGGACCTCGTCGGTGCTGTGTCTCGTTCCGGCGAACTGCAGCATCTTGCCGTACTGGTTAGACCAGAAGTACGGGATCGCGGCGGGCCCGGACGGTGTGGCCATGATCGTGTCGGCGACGGTGGCGGCCTGGGCGACGGCGTTGCTCCAGTGCTCGCTTCTGTGGTGCACCTGGTAGGCGTCGTCGAAAGTCCGTGCGCAGTCGCCGATCGCGTAGACGCCGGGCACGTTCGTGCAGCACGACGAGTCGGTGACGAAACCGTCTTCGATCATCAGTTCCGAATCGCTTGCCCATTCGACATTGGGGACGGCCCCGATTCCGACCACCACGGCGTCCGCGGGAAGGATCGTTCCGTCACTGAGCTGGACGGCTTCGACCGCGTCGTCACCGAGTAATGCGGCGACGACTGCCCCGGTGAGGAGCCGGACGCCGTGTGCGGCGTGCTGTCCTGCGCAGATTGCCCCGAGTTCGATGCCGAGCGGGCCTGCCAGGGGTGTCGGTGACGCCTCGACGACCGTCACGTGCAGGCTCATGCCGGCCGCGCTGGAGGCCACCTCCGCTCCGATGAAACCGGCTCCCACGATCACGAGGTTCTGCGCACGTGACAGCGAATACCGCAGTGCGCGTGCGTCGTCGACCGATCTGAGCGTGTGCACGCCGGCGAGACCGGGGTGTCCGGGCAGGTTCCGGGCACGCGCGCCCGTCGCGACGACGACGGCGTCGGCGTCGAAGTGGGACCCGTCGTCGAACGTGACGCGGTGGAGCCCGTTCGGGGAGCGAACCAGACCGGTGGCCGTTCTGCTCATGTGCCATTCGACGTCGAGTGTGTCGTCATCGCTGGTCATCAACAGCAGGTCCTCGTCGGACAGGTCGCCGGTGAGGAACTCCTTCGAGAGGGGCGGCCGGTCGTAGGGCAGGGACTGCTCGCTGCCGGCCACGACGAGCCGGCCTGCATATCCCTTCTCGCGCAGTGCGCGCACCGCCGACAGTCCGGCGAGGGAAGCGCCCAGTACCACAATGGAATTCGGGACAGTGTTCATCGGGCGTCGCCCTTCTGGTCGAGATGTAGCAGCACGGTGCCGTCGACGATCGACACGTCGTGTGTGCGGACCGCGATCTTGGCCGGCGGGCCCGAAGGCACTCCGGTGCGGAGATCGAAGCACGCTTCGTGGAGCGGGCACTCGACGGTGCAGTCCTCGACCCAGCCGTCGGCGAGGGAGGCGTCCTGATGGGTGCAGGTGTCGTCGATGGCATACAGACCGTCGGAGGTGTGGAAGACGGAGACGGGGGCCATGCCCGGCGGGGTCACGGTGACGACTTCGCCCAAGGGCAGGGTCGCGAGTTCGCACACGGGGAAGGCCGTGGCGCCGGGGTGGGTCACAACTGGGGAATCGTTATCGAGAATCACTCGATACCTCCGAAAGCGTCGGGGAGGAGGGACAAGTTGTGGAGCGGTTGTTGCGCTATGCGCGACGACTTGCAAGGTGTGCAACACAATGCTCTCCGGTGCTGCCCCGTGGTGTCAAGCATTCGCGTGTAAAAACTGCGTTCCGGAAGTCGGTGGGCATAACCTCGGGGCATGAGTGAATCCGAGGCGACGGCGCCCGCGGCCCAGGGCGGAGAAGGAAAGGCGAAGACCGTGCACGCGGTGGAACGTGCCATCGACGTGCTCGAGATTGTCGCGGCAGAAGGCCGTGTCGGCGCCTCGGAGATCGCCGTGCGTCTCGGCGTGCACAAATCGACCGTGTCACGCCTGATCGCATCGCTGCAGCAACGCGGATTCGTGGAGGAAGCTGGCGTCCGCGGCAAATATCAGCTCGGATTCGCGGTAGTGCGATTGGCCGAGGCCACGGTCGCGCAGAGTGGGCTCGTCGAGGTTGCGCAGCCGGAGTGTGACCGCCTGGCCGACGCGTTCGGGGAGACGGTCAACCTCGCCGTGCTGGACGGTGCGGCGACCCTCAACGTGCTCGAGGCCCGCAGTGATCGCCACGTCGCGCTGCGTACGTGGGTGGGTCAGGTGACTCCGGCGCACGCGACCGCGACCGGCAAGGTCCTGGTCTCGGAATTGACGTCCGGCCAGCTCCGAAGCCGGTTGGGGTCGCAATTGGGCGCGCTCACTCCCAACACGATCACCGACTTCCGGGCGTTCGACGTCGAACTCGAGCACGTGCGGTCGCGTGGGTGGGCGTCGACGGCCGAGGAGCTCGAGGCGGGGCTCAATTCCATCGCCGTACCGGTGCGGAGCAAGGTCACCAACCGGATCGTCGCGTCGATCTGTGTGTCCGGGCCGGAGTACCGGCTGGCGCCCGAGCGGTTCGAGGCGGTGGCGCTCGAACTCGCCGACGCGGTCGTCCGGATCGAGGCGCAGCAATCCGCCGGCGCGGGTGACTGAGCGCCCGGAAGTGCTTCTCTCTCAAGGCGGGACGAACGGATAGTCCCGTTTGCCCGGGTTTCGGCTGTCCGCGGTTAACGCGGTGTTTCGGCCATGTCGTGTCCGCGAAAGAAGTGTCGAATGTGATGTTTGACACGTCTGCTGGCGACAGTCTAAGTTGTGTAAATCGCATAGCGTTGCTGATGACGCAACAATGCTGACGTCGCGATGACTCGGCGGGAACAGCTGTCCGCTGTTCGAACGGTCGCCGCGGATCGGGCACGCATGTCGTCACATTCGGCAACGACGCCCCCTGCGATCTGCGCCCCCCTACGCACACAGACATCAGGTCACAGCTCGACCGACACGCATCTTTCCCGGCAACGAAAGAAACGGTGACATCTATGTCCGCTCCGGACGTCCAAGCCCCCGCCCCCGCGCCCGCACCGGCACTGATCCCCACCCTCGGTGGCCGGTACTACACCGACGCCGACATCTTCACGGACGAACAGGAGAACCTGTTCGAGGCGATGTGGTTCTGCGCCGTCCGCGCCGCCGATCTCGCCGACCCCGGAGCCTTCCGGAAGATCACGGTGGGCCGGGAGAGCGTGCTCCTCGTCCGCGGCCGCGACGGAGAACTGCGCGCCTTCCTCAACATCTGCCGGCACCGCGGCGCCATGCTGTGTACCGAGGACGAAGGCCAGATCCGCAGAAACCTCCAGTGCCCCTACCACGCGTGGACGTACGGACTCGACGGCAAACTGGTGGCCGCCCCCAACATGGCCGCGCTGCGGGACGAGACCGGAGCCGACATCGACCGGGTGCGGTACGGACTGGTGCCGGTCGCGCTTCGCGAATGGCTCGGCTACGCATGGGTGTGCCTGGCCGACGAACCGCCGTCGTTCGAGGACGAGGTCGTCGGCGCCGTCACCGAACGACTCGGTGATCCGGCCGACATCGACCGGTACCAGATCGGAACCCTCGAACTCGGCCGCCGGATCGTCTACGACGTCGCGGCCAACTGGAAGCTGATCATCGAGAACTTCATGGAGTGCTACCACTGCGCGACCATTCACCCCGAGCTCACCGAGGTACTTCCCGAGTTCGCGGACGGCCTTGCCGCACAGTACTTCGTGGGGCACGGTGCCGCCTTCGGTGACGACGTCGAGGGATTCACCATCGACGGAAGCGGCGGATTCGAGTCGCTGTCCGGCATCAGCCCCGACCAGGACCGCAAGTACTACGCCATCACGATCCGGCCGCAGGTCTTCGTCAACCTCGTGCCCGACCACGTCATCTTCCACCGCATGTACCCCGTGTCCGCGGATCGCACCATCGTCGAATGCGATTGGCTGTACTCGCCGGAGGTCACCGCATCGGGTCGCGACCTCTCCCGTTCGGTGGAGCTGTTCCACCGAGTCAACCAGCAGGACTTCGACGCCTGCGAGCGGACTCAGCCCACGATGGCGTCGAAGGCGTACCGGAACGGGGGTGTGCTGGTGCCCGCGGAACACCACATCGGCGAATTCCACGACTGGTTACTCGAAAGGCTGAGCGGGGATCCCCGATGACCTACGCCGGCGAACAACCGAGGGTGACCGACCCTCCCAGGGTGAATGGTGTCGATCCGAAAGCCCGACAGCAGGCGCAGGCGCCGGAGCCGGCAGAGTCCTCCGACGGCGAGGGGCGGCGGGGCGTCGACAAGGTGGTGTTCGGCACGGCCGCGGCGCTCGGTGTCGGACTCATCCTGTGGGGACTGCTGGCACCGGAGAACCTCGCGGTCGTGTCGACCGCGGCGCTGGACTGGCTGGTGGCCGACCTCGGTTGGCTGTTCATCGCCGCGTCGTCGGCGTTCGTCGTCTTCTCGCTCTTCCTCGCGTTCTCCCGGTACGGCCGGATTCCGCTCGGCCGCGACGGCGAGAAACCGGAGTTCCGCACGGTGAGCTGGATCGCGATGATGTTCAGCGCCGGCATGGGAATCGGATTGATGTTCTACGGCGTCGCCGAACCGCTCGCCCATCTCGTGAGCCCGCCGCCGGGAACGGACGGCTCCGTCGGGTCGGCGATGGCCACGACGATGTTCCACTGGGGGCTGCATCCGTGGGCGATCTACGCGGTCGTCGGGTTGTCGATTGCGTACGGCTCCTATCGGCGTGGCCGCAAGCAACTCATCAGCGCCGCATTCTTCCCTCTCCTCGGTCGCCGCTCGGAAGGAGCCGCGGGGAAGGTCATCGACATCCTCGCGATCATCGCGACGATGTTCGGCACCGCCGCGTCGCTCGGACTCGGCGCACTGCAGATCGGTTCCGGTCTCGAGATCATCGGCTGGATGGGCCACGTCGGCACGTTCGCGCTCGTCGCCCTCGTCGGGCTGCTGACGTTCGCGTTCGTCGGTTCGGCGGTGTCCGGAGTGGCGCGGGGCATCCACTGGCTGTCCAACATCAACATGGTGCTGGCGGTGATTCTCGCGCTGTTCGTATTCGTGCTCGGTCCGACCGTCCTCATCCTCAATCTGCTCCCCACCGCGATCGCGGACTATGCGGCGCAGCTCGCCACCATGTCGGGACGGACGGCCGCGAGTTCCGGCGACGACACGGCGACCTGGCTGTCGTCGTGGACGATCTTCTACTGGGCGTGGTGGGTGTCGTGGACTCCGTTCGTCGGAATGTTCCTCGCCCGGATCAGCCGCGGCCGCACCATCCGGCAGTTCGTGATCGGCGTGATCGTCATTCCCACCTCGGTCAGCCTCGTGTGGTTCGCGGTGTTCGGCGGCGCCGGAATCGGACAGCAGCAGGACGGAGTCGACCTGGCGGCGCGCTCGTCGACCGAGGGCCAGTTGTTCGGGATGCTCGACCATCTGCCGTTGACGGGGTTCGCCACCGTGCTGGTCATGGTGTTGGTTGCGATCTTCTTCGTGTCCGGCGCCGACGCCGCGTCGCTGGTAATGGGCACGCTGTCGCAGCGGGGTGCACGAGAACCGAGCACGTGGGTCGTCATCTTCTGGGGAACCCTCACCGGGGGCACGGCGGCACTCATTCTCTGGACCGGCGGCTCGGACGCGCTGCAGGGTCTGCAGACGATGACGATCATCGCGGCCGCGCCGTTCCTCCTGGTGATGATCGGATTGTGCTTCTCGCTGTACCGGGACCTCTCCCGTGATCCGCTCATCGTCGGTTCATCGAAAAAGTATGCACACGAGAGGGTTTCGGACACAGTATGAAGATGACGGCACTATCCGAGGATCTCGACGCCGCGAGGTTGTTCGGGAAGGTGAATTTCGTCGCGGGGGAGTGGGTCGCGGCGACGTCGGGCCGCACCCGCGACTGCATCGACCCGGCAACCGGGAACGTGATCGCCACGGTCGACGAGGCGTCGCCCGAAGACGCCGGGCGAGCCGTGCAGGCGGCCCGGTCGGCCTTCGACGCCGGGGACTGGCCGGAGACGGCGGTCGCCGTGCGATCGGCGCTCCTGTCGCGTATCGCGGATCTCCTCGAGCGCGACAAGGAGGAACTGGCGCGTATCGAGACGCTGGACACCGGTAAGACGTTGGTGGAGAGCCGAATCGACATCGACGACGTCGTCTCCGTATTCCGGTACTACGCCCGGCTGGCCCTCGTCTCCAGCGACCGGGTGGTCGACGTGGGTGACCCCGCCGTCGTATCCCGGGTCGTTCGCGAACCGATCGGGGTGTGCGTCCTCATCGCGCCGTGGAACTATCCGCTGCTCCAGATTTCCTGGAAGGTGGCACCTGCGCTGGCCGCCGGTTGCACGATGGTGCTCAAGCCCAGCGAAGTCACGCCGCTGAGCACGATCGCGTTCGCCCGGCTGATCGAGGAGGCGGGTGTGCCCGCCGGTGTCGTCAACCTGGTGCAGGGGAGCGGCGCCGACCTCGGACCCGCGCTGACCGACACCGGTGACGTCGACTTCATCTCGTTCACCGGTGGACTCGCGACCGGCACCACCATTCTGGAGACGGCCGCGAAGCACGTCACGAAGGTCGCCGTGGAACTCGGCGGGAAGAACCCGCACATCGTGTTCGCGGACGCCGAGTGGGAGTCGTCGGTCGACCAGGTGCTCACCGGCGTCTTCCTGCATTCGGGGCAGGTGTGCTCGGCCGGGACGCGGTTGATCGTCGAGGAGTCGATCGCCGACGACTTCGTCGCCGCCCTCGTCTCGCGCGCCGAGGCCATCCGCGTCGGCCCGGGGCTCGATCCCGGCAGTGAGACCGGGCCGCTCGTGTCGACGGCGCAGCGCGACAAGATCGAAGCCTATGTGGCACTGGGTATCTCCGAAGGAGCGGCACTCCGGACGGGTGGCTCCCGGCCCGCCGATTCCGCGCTCGACGCCGGCAGCTACTACCTGCCCACCATCTTCGACCACTGCGACCGGTCCATGCGCATCGTGCAGGAAGAAACGTTCGGGCCCATTCTCACGGTCGAGAGGTTCACCACCGAGGAGGACGCGGTCCGGCTCGGCAACGACACCGAGTACGGCCTCGCCGCCGGAGTCCGGACGTCGGACGCCGCCCGCGGCGAACGGGTGGTGCGCCGCCTGCGCCACGGGACGGTGTGGCTCAACGACTTCGGCTACTACACCGCGGCGGCGGAATGGGGCGGATTCAAGAAGTCCGGCAACGGGCGCGAACTCGGACCCGCCGGGCTCTCGGAATACCAGGAAGTCAAACACATCTGGAACAACACGACCTCGCCTCTCGCGGGTTGGTTCACCGCGACCTGACGTGCTCCCGGCAGGGGCGCGCGAGCAGGCCTACTCACCTTCTCAGGAAGTGATCGAATGACCAGTACCGACAATACGACCGGCGATCACGACAGTGGACTCGAGGAGTTCGGCTACAAGGAGTCCCTCGATCGCAGTATCGGCAAGTTCGCGAGCTTCGCCGCGGGCGTCAGCTACATTTCCATCCTGACCGGCACTTTCCAGTTGTTCTACTTCGGATTCGGCACCGCCGGCCCCGCCTATCTGTGGTCGTGGCCGCTGGTGTTCGTCGGCCAGCTCGCCGTGGCATTGTGCTTCATGGAGCTGGCCGCCAAGTATCCGATCGCCGGCTCCGTGTACAACTGGGCGAAGACGCTCGGCAGCAGAATAGTGGGGTGGTCCGCGGGCTGGCTGATGCTCACCGCGTCGATCGTCACCCTGTCGGCCGTTGTGCTGGCGCTGCAGCTCAACCTGCCGCGGCTGTGGAGCGGCTTCCAGATCGTCGGTGACGGCACCGGGGAACACGACTTCGCCACCAACGCCGTCATTCTCGGGACCGTGATGATCGGCTTCACCACCGTCGTCAACGCGCTCGGTGTCCGTCTCATGGCGATGATCAACAGCGCCGGCGTGTTCATCGAAATCATCGCGGCGGTGCTGATCGCGATCATCCTCGCCGCCAACATGACTCGCGGCCCGCAGGTGTTCTTCTCCGCCCACGGGTACGGCGCCGGTGAAAGCGGTGGATACCTCGGGGCGTTCCTGGTGGCGACGCTCGCGTCGGGCTACGTGATGTACGGCTTCGACACCGCGAGTTCGCTGGGCGAGGAGACGGTGGAGCCCCGACGTACCGCCCCCAAGGCGATCTTCCGTGCGATCCTCGCGTCGTTCGTGATCGGCGGCGCGATCCTCGTGTTCGCCGTGATGGCGGCACCCGACCTCGACGATCCGAAGATCGGCGCGTCGGACGGCAGCCTGCAGTACATCGTGGAGCAGGTGATGTGGGGTCCGCTGGGCACGATCTTCCTGGTGTGCATCGTGATCGCGGTGACCGTCTGCTCGCTGGCGGTGCACACCGCCGCGATCCGGCTGACCTTCGCCATGGCCCGCGACAACGCACTCCCGTTCGGTGAGCGGCTCGCCCGCGTCCACCCGCGAACGCGGACACCCGTCGTGCCTGCGGTGACGATCGGGGTGGTGGCCGCGCTGATCCTGGTGGTCAACATCGGTCAACCGCACATCTTCACCGTGCTGACCTCGATCGCGATCATCATGATCTACCTGGCCTATCTGATGGTCACCGGACCGATGCTGAAGAAGAGGCTGCGGGGTGAGTGGCCGCCGCGGGACCTGAAGGAGGGCGGCTACTTCACGATGGGCAAGTGGGGATTGCCCGTCAACATCGTCGCACTCGTGTGGGGAATCGGGATGGCCCTCAACCTTGCCTGGCCGCGCGAGGCCGTGTACGGGGAACCTTGGTACAACACGTGGGGTGCCTTCGTCTACATCGGCGTCATCCTCGGGTTCGGACTGTTGTGGTACCTCACCACCGGCCGGCACCACATCGGAACGTTGACGTCACACTGCGCGGCGGTGGTAACGCCCGCGCCGGAATCCGAACCGAACGACAAGGAGCTCGCTCGATGACCGACGGCGAATCGAAGAGCACTGCAGGGGAATTCGACTACGTGATCGCGGGTGGTGGCAGCGCGGGCTGCGCCCTCGCGGCACGTCTCAGCGAAGACCCGTCGGTGACGGTGTGCCTGCTCGAGGCGGGCCCGTCCGACGTCGGGGACCGGGCGATCCTCGAGCTGTCGCAGTGGATGCATCTGCTCGACTCCGGGTACGACTGGGACTACCCCGTCGAGCCGCAGGAGAAGGGCAACAGCTTCATGCGGCACGCCCGGGCCAAGGTCCTCGGTGGCTGCTCGTCCCACAACTCGTGTATCGCATTCTGGCCGCCGGCCGAAGCACTCGACGACTGGGAGGCGATGGGCGCCTCGGGATGGGGTGCGCGTGACATCCTCCCGTACGTCAGCCGGCTGGAGAGCAACGACGCCCCCGGCGAGGGGCATGGCCGCAGCGGGCCCGTGCGGCTGCGCGACGTCCCGCCGAACGACCCGTGCGGACACGCGGTTCTCGACGCCGCCGCCGCGGTGGGGATGCCTACTGTCGCATTCAACCGCGGCGGAACGGTGCTCAACGGCGCAGGCTGGTTCCAGATCAACGCGTCCGAGGACGGCACCCGGATGTCGTCGTCGCACGCCTACCTGCACCCGATCCTCGGAACCCGGCCCAACCTGGAGGTCCGGACCGGCTGCTGGGTGAGCGAGATCCTGTTCGACGAACAACAGACGGCGACGGGCGTCCGGTACCAGCGTCCCGACCTCACCGGCTACGACACGGTGTCGGCGCGGCGGGAGGTGGTGGTGACGGCCGGGGCGATCGACACCCCGAAGTTGCTGATGCTGTCGGGTATCGGTCCGGCGGAGCATCTCGCGGAGTTCGGGATCCCCGTGCGCGTCGACTCGCCCGGTGTCGGATCGAACCTCGACGATCACGTCGAGGGGCTCGTGTTCTGGGAGGCGTCCCGGCCGATGGTCACCGAATCGACGCAGTGGTGGGAGATCGGACTGTTCGCGACCACCCGGGAGGGCCTGAACCATCCCGACCTGATGATGCACTACGGCAGTGTCCCGTTCGACATGAACACCCTGCGGTGGGGTTACCCGACCACCGACAACGGATTCTGCCTGACACCCAACGTCACTCAGGGCCGCTCCCGCGGAACGGTCCGGTTGCGGTCGCGGGACTTCCGGGACCGTGCGGCTGTCGACCCCCGGTACTTCACCGACAGCGAGGGCCACGACGACCGGGTGATGCTGTCCGGGGTGAAGCTGGCCCGCACGATCGCCGAGCAGAAGGCGCTACGCGGGTGGATTGCCCGCGAACTGGCGCCGGGACCCGATGCGGTGACGGACGCCGAGATCCTCGACTACATCCACAAGACCCACAACACGGTGTATCACCCCGCGGGCACGGCCCGCATGGGCGGCGTCGACGATCCGATGGCGGTGCTCGACCCGGAACTGCGGGTCAAGGGGGTTCGAGGACTGCGGGTGGTCGACGCGTCGGCGATGCCGAAGCTGCCGCACGTCAACCCGAACATCACGGTCATGACGATGGCCGAGAGGTGCGCGGATCTGCTCCGCGGCCGGGCTTGGTCCGGGCTGCGGGCGGCGGAGTCGACGTTGTCCGAGGTCTGATCCGGGCGTCGATCGCCTCGGCGGTCCTTCGCCAGATCTCGCTCTCCGGATCGATGACGGTGAAGTGATCGCCGGGACCCTCGATCCGGACGACGTCGTCGGGTGTCGCCGCGGCGGTTTCGTGGTACTCCCTGCTCATTTCCAGCATGTCCGGCTCGTCGTCGGCGGCGCACACCACCAGCTGAGCGGTGCCCAGCGGCAGTCGCTCGATCGGCGACGACCGTTCGTACGTCGCACGGTCGCCGGCCCAGGTGCTGCCGACGGCGTCCGCCACCGCGCCCTCGCCGAGGTGGCGTTCGCCGGCGAGTCTCAGATTCAGCACCCCGGCGAGGCTGACGGCCAGCGCCGGACGAACCGCTGCGTCCTCGGCCGCGGCGTCGGCGGCGGCGCGGAGCGCGAGCTGAGCACCGGCCGAGTGGCCGAGGATCACGACACGGTCCGGGTCCGCCTCCGGGACGGTCGTGACGGCCTGTAGGGCGTCGGCGACATCGGACATCATTGCGGCCCAGCGGTTGTCCGCACCCCGCCGGTACTCGACATTCCAGGTGACGTACCCGCGGGCCGTCAGGTCGATCGCCAGCGCGTCCATCAGGTCGAACTCCCAGCGAGGACGCCAGAATCCGCCGTGGATCAGCACGGCGACGGGAAAGGGGCCGTAGCCGTCCGGGATCCGCAGTTCGGCGCGCTGATCGGGGTGGTCGCCGTAGCGGACGATCCGTGCGGGGTGGAAGCGGTGGTGATACCAGCTGTCGACGGCGTAGCGGAGTCCGTCGAGTCCGCGCCCCCGGATGTGGACCCGGGTGCCGGGCGAGCGGTCGGCCTCGCACTCCCCGAGATCGACGCGGACCGCCCCGCCGGCCGGGGCGGTGAAGGAGGCCCCGGTACCGGGCACGGCGATGAACTCGCCTCGCCCCGCCGCCGACCGCACTGCCCGCTCCAGCCCGGCGGTATCCACGGCGAACGTCAACTCGCCGGTCAGGCCGCGCGCATCCAGCGCCCGGCGCACGAGGTTCTCCGTGGTTCCGCGGTGCGCCACCACGCCGGGGGCGAGGACGATGTCGACTCTGCGCGTTGGTTCGCTCACCGGGTCACCGTACGTACCCGTGACGACATCTGGCCAGGACACGCGAGATCCGTGCGAGGACGGCCAATTGGTAGCGATTGTCTGAGGTCGTGGCACAGATTCAGACAGAATTTTTTTCAACCGCGATGTCATCCATTTATGAAAGTCACGATGCTGCTGATAATCGGAAGGATTCACCGGCTCCCGATCGGTCGATGTGGCGTCGGTTGAAACAACAGATCAAAAGTAATCCACAAACGAATACCGCGATACAAATTTGCATCGCGGTATTCGACAGACAGTCGGGCAGTGAGGAGCCTGCATGATAAAGATTCGCGGTGGATTCCGTAGGGCAGGGAAGATGTGCGCGCCGTTTCCGATCCCCCCGAGCGGCAGAACGTCAGGCAGGATGCAGCAGGCTTGCCAGCTGTTCGTGGTCGATCGACACGCCCGGCGCCCACTCGCGCACGCTGAAGTGGTCGCCGCGGACGTCCAGCACGCCGATGTCGGTGATGACGGTGCTGATGCAGCGTTCTGCGGTGAGGGGGAGACTGCAGCGGCGGACCAGTTTCAGGCTGCCGTCGCGGGCGCGGTGGGTCATTACGACGATAACCTTCTTGGCACCGTTGGCCAAATCCATCGCCCCACCAATGCCTTTGACAACCGATCCGCCGTCGGACCAATTGGCCAGATCGCCGGTGACCGAGACCTGCATCGCGCCCAGCACGGCGACATCGATATGACCGCCGCGGATCATCCCGAAGGAGTCCGCGGAGTCGAAGAACGATGAGCCCGCGATGGTCGTGACTGTCTCCTTGCCCGCGTTGATGAGGTCGGGATCCACCTGTCCGGGGGCCGGATAGCCGCCCAATCCCATGATCCCGTTCTCCGAATGCAGCATGATCGGTCGATCACGCAGATGATTGGCAATCAGAGTGGGGATGCCGATGCCCAGGTTGACATGCTCCCCGTCACGCAGTTCCGCAGCTGCTCGGGCAGCGATCTGCTCTCGTGACCAACTCATGCCACACCGCTCTTTACGACCGCACGGGAAACCGGTGGACACACAGTGCGCAGACGTTCGATCGGCTTGTGTATCTCGCCTTTCAATTCCACGACGCCGGAGACGAACACCTCCGGCAAGTGAATATCGTCGGCGGCGATCAGGCCCGCGTCGACTACGTGCACGACCTCGGCGACGGCGACGCGAGCCGCCATGGCGCACAGAGGGTTGAAGTTGCGCGCCGAGGCGTGAAACCGGAGATTGCCCAACGTGTCCGCGATCTCGGCGCGGATCAGCGCGATGTCGGCGGTGAGACTGTGCTCGAGCAGACACGGGCGCCCATCGACGGTGTCGACCTGACGTGCAGCCGAATACTCGGCCACTTCCCCCTCGCGGGTGTATCGCACCGGAATCCCACCGTTGGCTACCGCGGTGCCGACCCCGGTCGGGGTGTAGAAGGCGGGAATCCCCGCCCCGCCGGCACGCAGTTTCTCGGCGAGGGTGCCCTGGGGGACAAGGTCCACGCGCAGCGATCCCTGCAGGTACTGCGCCAGGAACACCGGGTTGTCCCCGATATACGATGCGGTCACTTGGGCGACACGCCTGGCGCGCAGCAACGCGGTGACGGCGGAATTGGCCGGACCGCAGTTGTTGGTGATGATGTGCAGATCGGTAGCCCCCGAGTCGAGCAGCGCCTCGAGCAGCGCTGCAGGCATGCCGCACAATCCGAACCCGCCGACAGCGATGGTTTGCCCGTCGGTGACCGCGGCCACCGCGGTTTCGGGTGTGTCGAGAACCTTATTCATCCTGATCTCCTCTGGTGGTGATGATGTTCCATATGCCGGAGTTGGTGCCGTGGTCCTCGTCGTCGACGACGGTGCTGAACTGGTCGATGGCGAACTGCCGGAATGTCTGCGCAGGCTCGGCCAGATCGACACCCGCGCGCCAGGCCAACCCGATCTCTCGGTAGGCGCCGGTGTCGGTAAGCGGTACCTCGATCAGGCCTGCAACCGGTGCCGGGGCGGCGGGCACGATGGCGACCCCGAGTCCGGCTGCGACCAATCCTCGCAGGGTGCTGACGCCGGCCGCCTCGAACGCGATTCGCGGTTCGAATCCGGCTGCGTGGCAAAGCTCGTCGGCCATGTGACGCATGTAGTTGCCCGACTTCAGGGTCACGAAGTCGTCGCTGGCCGCCGCCGCCAGCGGCGTGTCGGATTCACTGGCGAGGTAGTGCTGCCCCGGGACCGCCAGCACCACTCGCTGCACGCCGAGCCGGGCGATCCCGATATCGGGCCGTGTCGGCAGCGGCGATGTCACGCACAGCTCGACCTGGCCTTCCTGCAACAGGCGCAACAGTTGATCGGCACTGTCTTGCATCAGCGAGAACTTGATTTCCGGCGATTGCTCGCTGAACCGGCGCAACAACGAAGGTACGGCTTGCTCTCCCAGAGTGTGCAGAAAGCCCAGCGTGACTTGTCGACGAGCCGCGCCGACCTGCAACTCGTCGATGGCCGCCACCAAGATTGCCAGTGCCTGCCGCACGGGTTCCACCAGCTTCTCGCCCTCCGCCGTGAGTGTGATGCCGCTGGGCACGCGGGCGCACAACCGGGTCTCGAGGACATTCTCGAACCGGGCCAGGTGCCGAGTAAGCGTTGGCTGCGGCACACCCAATGCCGCAGCGGCCTTGGTGATCTGCCCTTCCTGGGCTACCGCGGCAAATTGCACCAGCATCGGACACAACGTATTCAGAACGTCATGCGAAAATGATTTATTTGGCTCATTCATTTCCGTATATCCTCAATTCAAAATTGACTTTTCCCCAAGTGTCGAATCATCGTTGACCCTTGTTTCGAACACCTGCTAACGTCGAATTTAGAGCACCGACATGCGGCAGGGCAATAGCTCCTCATCGAGCAATTACTACCGACCCGCATCCGGCGGGCTCCGATTTCGAATAATCAACAATGGCAACCGAATGCGGATTGCCGGAAGCCATCTAATCCCAAAATTGATGGTTCATGCGAAGGGAAAAGGGATGATAACCGAAGAAATAGCCGCCGACGCGCTGGATATGTTCGAGACATTTGTCAGCGCGGGGTGGACCGACGGTCTGCCCGTCATTCCGCCGACCGCACGCCGGGTCGCGGAATTCGTCGAACGCGCCGGACACGGCGCCGATGAGGTCATCGCCGAGGTCGCTCCTCTCGGCGGCGCGGCGACGACCGAGAAGATCGCCGCCAACGCCATCATGGCAGGGTGCACGCCGGACCACATGCCGGTGTTGATTGCCGCCCTGCAGGCTGCCACCGATCCGGCGATGAACATCGGCGGCATGCAGTGCTCGACGCACATGGCATCGCCGTTGCTGATCGTGCACGGGCCGATTCGCGACGAGCTGGGTATCAACTCCGGTGCCAACAGCTTCGGGCAGGGTGTGCGGGCCAACGCGACCCTGGGGCGCGCCCTGAAGCTCGCGCTGGTCAATATCGGCGGATCGCACCCCGGCGAGGCGGACAAGGCCACCCTGGGCCAGCCCGGCAAGTTCACGTTCTGCATCGGCGAGAACGAAGCGGACTCGCCCTGGCCGGCCCTGCACGTCGACCGGGGGCTGTCCAAGGCCGACAGCGCGGTCACTCTCTACGGTGCCGAGGGCCCGCAGAACATCAACAACCAGGCCGCCGACAACCCATACGACATCCTCACCACCGTCGCGGGCATGATGACGAACCTCGGGTCGAACCACATCTTCATCCAGGGTGAGAGCTTCGTGGTGCTATGCCCCGAGCACGCCCAGATCATTGCCAAGGCCGGTTGGACGAAGGCCGACATCAAGCACTTCTTGTTCCAGAACGCCACACGCAGCGTTCGCGAGATCGGGGCAGGCGGTATCCACGGCCGCAAGGTGCGCAACTACCCGACCTGGCCGCGCTTCGTCGACGCCGACGATCTCGACGCCCGCGTCCCGGTCACCCGTCGCGTCGATGACATCACCGTCATCGTCACGGGCGGCCCCGGCCGACACTCGGCATACCTGCCCGGCTGGGGCACCCGGTCGGTTACCCGCAAGATCGAAGCATGAAAGGTCAGCAGCACATGTCTACTGCGATCGATGACAATAAAAAAGAGTGGGCAACACAGTATTTGGTCGACAAGCTCGGTCTGGTTGATCCGACCGTGAACGCCGCCGACGCTGCCAAGTCCAAGCCCAACGGTGCTGCCGCACCGCGCCTGGCCGCGCTCGCCGGCGCTCGCGGCGTGCTGCTGGACAACACCAAGGGCAACGCCGGACCGCTACTGCGCCACGTGGGCGATCTACTCGAGAAGAAGTACGGTGTCCGGCCACTGACGATGGAGCGCAAGATCGTCTACTCCCGCCCGGCCGACCCAGCACAGCTCGACGAGCTCGCCCGTGACTACGAGTTCGTCGTGACCGGCGTCGGTGCGTGCGGCTCGTGCACCTCCGGCTGTGTGCGCGACGCTGTCGACCTCGAGGCCCGCGGCATTCCGACCGTCGCGATCCACACGACGGTCTTCATGAACTCTGCGATCGCCCACCGTGGTGCGTTCGGTCGTCCCGACCTGCAGTTCGTGCCGGTTGAGCACCCCATCGCCGCGGTCAGCGACGCCGAGCTCGAGCGGCGCGCCATCGCGCTGGTGGACGATGTCGCGACGATTCTGATTGGTAGCAAGGCATGAGCAGCATTCGAGAAGACGTCGAGAACGCCCTCGATGGGCTGAGGCAGGGCTTCCAGGCCGACGGTGCGGACCTGACCGTCGAAGAGGCGACGGAGTCCCAGGTGACACTTCGGCTGGTGGGCAGCGACGAGACCTGCTGGGAATGCATCGTGGCCCCCGACCAGCTGCGTGACGTGGTGGGTTCGGTGCTGCACGACAGCATCGGCTCGCAACCCTCGGTCGAGGTGATCGACCCACGCAGCGACCAATGAGCGATCGGTGGCCGGGATTCCGTCAGAGCCGGCCCGAGCAGGCACGGGTCCGCCCCCGTGACCCGTTGCGCGGGCATCTCACCCGGCCACCGATGCCCTCACCCTCATCCCTGCATCGAAACGACCCGAACCGAGAAACCAATGACTTCGACCGCACACTCTGGAGCCCATGCCGACACCGGACAGAGGCGCCCACTGAACCCCCACGACTTCTTGAATATCGACTTCTGCTTGTCGGAGGAGGAGCGGCTCATCCGCGACACGGTCCGTGACTACGTTCGCCGTGACCTGTTGGGCCGGATCCCGGACGCCTACGACAACGCGTACCTTCCGGAGGACTTCCCCAGGGCTGCAGGCCGGTTGGGGTTGTTGGGTATGCACCTGCAGGGATACGACTGCCCCGGCACCAGTGCGGTCGCCTACGGGCTGGCGTGCCTGGAACTCGAAGCCGGAGACAGCGGCCTGCGGAGCTTCGTCTCGGTCCAGGGTTCGTTGGCGATGTTCGCGATCTGGCGATACGGGAGCGAGACACAGAAGCAGACCTGGCTGCCGGCGATGGCAGTGGGAAAGGCGATCGGATGCTTCGGCCTCACCGAGCCAGACGCCGGTAGCGATCCCTCCGCGATGCGCACCACCGCCCGCCTCGAAGACGGCCAATGGGTTCTCAACGGCAGCAAGATGTGGATCACCAACGGCAGCATGGCGGCCGTCGCCGTGGTGTGGGCGAAGACCCCCGACGGGGTCCGCGGATTCCTCGTACCCCGACACACCCCTGGCTTCTCCACACGCGACATCACCCACAAGATGTCCCTGCGCGCCTCCACCACCTCGGAACTGGTCTTCGAGGACTGCACACTCCCGAGCGAGGCAATCCTTCCCGAGGCGCACGGGTTGAGCGCACCGCTGTCCTGCCTGACCGAGGCACGATTCGGAATCATCTGGGGAGCGGTCGGCGCCGCGCGTGCCTGCTACGAGGCGGCGCTCGACTACGCGAGCACCCGAACGCAGTTCGGGCGGCCCATCGCCGGATTCCAGCTCACCCAGAGCAAACTCGTCGAAATGCTGACCCACCTCAACACCTCCTTGATGCTCGCCCTGCACCTCGGCGAACTCAAGGACGCCGGGCAACTGCACCCGCAGCAGGTCAGCTTCGGCAAGCTCCACAACGTGCAGAGCGCACTCGACGTGGCGCGCAGCGCCCGCACCATCCTCGGCGCCAATGGCATCACCCTCGAGTATCCGGTGATGCGGCACATGACCAATCTCGAATCCGTCCTCACCTACGAAGGCACCGGCGAGATCCACACCCTCATCGTCGGTCAGGCCATTACCGGTCTGCCCGCGTTTCACTGACATTGGAGCAGCCATGGATTCCCCACGCAACGTCATCATCATCGGCGGCGGCCCGGCCGGGTACACCGCCGCCATCTACACCGGCCGCGCCGACCTGAACCCCCTGGTCGTCGAGGGCACCCAGTACGGCGGCGCTCTCATGCAAACCACCGAGGTCGAGAACTTCCCCGGGTTCGTCGAAGGAATCCAGGGCCCCGAACTCATGGACACCCTGCGCAAACAGGCCGCATGCTACGGAGCGGACCTACTCACCACCGACGTCTCCGCCGTCGATCTGACCGGTGAGATCAAGACAGTCACCATCGGCGACAACACCTTCGAAGCACGGACGGTGATCCTGGCGATGGGATCGGCCTACCGCACCCTAGGTATGCCCAACGAACAACGCCTGTCCGGGCACGGCGTGTCCTGGTGCGCGACCTGTGACGGGTTCTTCTTCCGCGATCAGCACATCGCGGTTGTCGGCGGCGGCGACTCCGCCCTCGAGGAAGCGATGTTCCTGACCCGCTTCGCTGCCAGTGTCACCGTGGTGCACCGGCGCGACACACTGAGGGCATCGAAGATCATGCAGGAACGCGCGTTCGCGAACCCCAAGATCCGGTTCCTCTGGAACAGCGTCCCCGAAGACGTTGTCGGCGATCAACAGGTGACCGGCCTGCTCGTGCGCAACACCGGCACCGACGAACAGTCGACGGTACCGGTCACGGGTGTGTTCGTCGCGGTCGGTCACGACCCACGACACGAACTCGTACACGGTCAAATCCCACTCGACGACGAAGGCTACGTATTGACCGAAGGCCGCTCCTCACGCACCACAGTGACCGGAGTGTTCGCATGCGGCGACCTCGTCGACCACACGTACCGGCAAGCCATCACCGCCGCCGGCAGCGGCTGTACCGCCGCACTCGACGTCGAACGCTACCTCGCCGACACCGCCGCCGGTGGCGCCGTCGCGAGTGGATAGGGATCGACGAACACCGACTCGGTCCCGGACCTGCGGTCCTTTCCCGGTCGGCATAACGCCCGATCCCCGGCTCGACAGCCGCTGACCAGCAGCGCCCACCAAACCCGAATCAACCGATTCCGGTCCGACACACAGGCAAGGGAACTGATCATGTCCGATCATGCACTAACAGTCACCGATGATTCCTTCGACGAACGCGTTCTGAAGAGCACCCGACCGATCCTCGTCGACTTCTGGGCACCATGGTGCGTGCCGTGCAAGAAGCTGTCGCCGATTCTCGACGAAATCGCGGCAGAGAGTAGCGACAAAATCGTAATCGCGAAGCTGGACATCGACGCAAACCCGAACTCCGCCAAAAGCTACCGCGTCATGTCCCTTCCGACCATGGTCGTCTTCCGCGACGGCGAAGTCGTCGGCAGAATTACGGGCGCCAAGGACAAGGCCACATTGCTGAAAGACATCGACGCTGCCCTCTCCGTGAGCGAAGACACCGCCAACTCGATGTGAAGTGGAATCTCGTCGGCACCGTGAATCGATTGACGATCTGAACCAACCCGGGGCACGGAACGGCGTGACGTTGGCGATGCGCCCGCCGTGTATAGCCCGGCCGTTCGTCTCGGCGAGGGCATCATCGTCCGCGACCGACCCGAACGCCGGCAGCCTCGACGCCAAGCGCGGAAGATCGGTGCGACCCCGAACCAGGCTCGGCGCTCTTTCGCCGTGACGACCGCAGGTGAAGCAGGAAATCTGGGGTCACCCTATTCCGCCACTTCGCATCAACACTTTGATGCGCGATGCCGCAGCTGCCGGCAGTCACGGTCCGAACCTGTCCGCCGGCCAATTCTCGGCCATCCGCGCCAGCCGGTAGACTCCAACACCCGACGCACCGTCGAGGCATGCTGGCCAAGTAGTTATGCCCTTCGTGGGTCTCACGGGTGCACACCCGGCACCTCCACTTATGCGACGCGCAGCGTGCGGGCACGAATGCGGACGGTTGCTACTCCGCACACTCAAACCATTTATTCTTGAATACCAACATTCAATTTCGAATCCCGGTTCAAGGGTTATTTTCGAAGCCCGCCAGAGGTAGTGTGGTCCCTATCACTGCAGCAGATGGTGCTTCAGTCCCGGAAGGTACCACGCAATTTTGAAACGTCGGGTCTATTTCCGAGGTCGAAATTGGCAGAATGCCCACAACAATACTTGGTTTTCCTTCGACGCGAATTCCTATGTGGACTCGTGCGTCGCGGGGGGCTGAATCCGAGTCCAGCTTTGCCCGCGAGTTCTCGCAGAGAAACGAAAGAAAGGACATCGATGTCCACCTCCACGCCTTCACCAGCGGCCTTGTCGCCGCCCACTATCGTCCGTCGACGTCGGTACTACGCTCAGCTGTGGTTCTGGGTTCTGGTCGCCTTGGTCGCCGGTATCATCGTCGGACTCGTCGCCCCAGGATTCGGGGAGAATCTCCGCTTTCTGGCGGATAGCTTCATCCAGCTCATCAAGGTAGTCGCACCGCCGATAGTATTTTGCACCATCGTGATTGGGGTAGCCTCAATCGGCAACATGCTCAAGGCTGGAAGGCTCGCTGCGACCGCTCTCGGCTACTTCCTGGCCATGACGATCGTCGCGCTCTCGCTGGGTCTGGTCGTGGTCAACGTCATTCGCCCCGGCGCTGACTTCCCCACACAGGTAGCTGATCCCAGCGCACTCCAGACTGCCCAAACGGATGTCACGGAAGCGAACGGGAAGACCGGGATTCTCGGCTTCATTCAGGACGAGCTATTGCCGAAGAGTCTTTTCGGTCCATTCGTAGAAAATGACATGCTCCGTGTGATCGTGTTAGCAATTCTGTTCGCCCTCGCTGCATCGATGCTTGCTACTCCGTTACGTATGCGAGTCGTAGCCGCAGTCGAACTGATGTCGAAGGTTGTCTTCGGAGTTATCCGAATACTGATGCTGCTGGCACCGATTGCGGCATTCGGCGGTATGGCCTATACCGTGTCTCAATTCGGCGGTAAGACGCTGGCCAACCTGGGTCTGTTGATGGTCGCCTTCTGGCTGACATGCTTCTTTTTCGTGTTCGTTGTACTTGGTGCGGTCTGTGCGTGGAGCGGATTCAGTATCTTCAAGTTTCTTCGCATGATCAAGGATGAGCTGCTGATTATCGTCGGAACATCGACATCTGAGACTGTCCTGCCGCGCCTCTTGGGCAAACTCCAGGCGGCGGGTGCAAGCCGCTCGGTTGTCAGCATGGTTTTACCGACAGGTTATGCGTTCAATTTGGATGGCAGCTGCATCTACTTGACAATGGGAGCGCTATTCATCGCGCAGGCCGGCGGTGTGGACCTTCCCATCGGAGCGCAACTCGCCCTTGTGGCGCTGATGATACTCACGTCGAAGGGCGCGGCCGGAGTAACCGGCGCAGGCCTTGTCACGCTCGCTGCGTCCCTACAGGCATTCGGTCCAGACTTCTTTCCTCCTTCCGTACTTACCATCGGCCTCGCTCTGCTCGTCGGCATCGATCGGATCATGAGTGAGGGCCGCTCGCTGACCAATGCGATAGGCAACGCGGTTGCTGTGATGGTCATTGCGCGTTGGCTGGGTGAGCGTGACGAGACACGCTTCCGTGCGGCGCTCAAAGACCCCGGACTCGTGCGAGATCAGATCGAACAGGAGCCGGATACGGTCCAACTGGGAGCCGGTGCATACGAAATGCCCGAGGCGATCCGGCCCCACAGACAGATGGCAGCTCGAGGTGACGACGAGTCGCCGACTTGTGAGTATGCGCCGGCCATCACGTCCAAGATGGAGCCGCGGGATTAACGTGTCTGAGGGGCCTGTCGCACAGGCGAGCGTATTCGAGTTGCCGAGCCAACTGCACGCCTGACGACGGCGAACGGGGGGCACACGTCACGGTGAGCGGACGGAGCCTGCGAGTACGCTGGCGCGGTCGAGAAGGAGAGGTGTTGTGCCCATGAGTGAGCCGTATGCAGTCGTCGGAGCGACGGGTGGTCAAGGAGGCGCCGTCGTCGACGCGCTGCTCGAACGGGGACGTGAGGTCCGCGCCCTTGTCCGTCGAAGCTCTTCTCGCTCAGAGGCGTTGCGCCTGCGAGGCGTCGACATTGCCGTGGCCGATATCACCGATCGGGCGGCAATCGCATCTGCTGTCGACGGGTGCGCGGGCGTGTTCGCGATGACAACGCCGTTCGAAGACGGCCCGGAGGCGGAGATCGCTCAGGGTGCCGCGCTTGTCGACGCGTTCAGTGATTCCGGTGTTCCCCACGTGGTGTTTTCTTCGGTGGCCGATGCGGACAAGAGCACCGGGGTACCGCATTTCGACACGAAGGCCACGACCGAGTCGTTGCTGCGAGAATCGTCGGTCTCGTACACGATCGTCGGGCCGACCTACTTCTATGACAACCTGCTCGGCGGACTCGACGACATCCGCCGAGGCCGGCTCGACCTGCCTCTGCCGGTCGATACCCCGCTGCAGCAGTTGTCGCGCCGAGACCTCGGTCGGTTCGTCGCCCTCGTGTTCGACGATCCGGACCGCTTTGCCCGGACCCGAATCGACCTGGCGTCGGATGATCCGACGCCGCGTCGGATGGCCGAGGTGCTCAATAAGGTACTGGGCAGGCCCGTGCATGCCCATGCGTCCGACGCGGACGCCATCGCATCGCCGGACATGCGCGCGATGTTCCGCTTCCTCACCGACACCGGGTACGACGCGAACATCGGCGAACTGCGCCGGCTCTACCCCGAGGTGGGCTGGCAGAGCTTCGCCGATTGGGCAGCCGAGTTGGCGTGAGGTCTGCTGAGGGCACCAGCGGTTCGGGCAGGGACCGGTGTGTGGTGTGGGTGCTGACGGCGAGTCGAGTCCGCGAAGCGCGTATTCGACAACTGTAGCGGTCGCCACGATTATGTAATATGGAGGTCGGGAGCCCGGTACTCGAACACCAGTAGTGAGGACGGTCATGGGCGTGCAGGCCAACACCAGAGCCATCGAGAAAGACATCGTCACCGACTTCAGCGAGCGGATGAGCTATGGGTCGTACCTGGACCTCGACACCCTGCTGAGCGCGCAGAAACCGGTGAGCCGCCCGGAGCATCACGACGAACTGCTGTTCATCATCCAGCACCAGACCACCGAACTCTGGCTGAAGCTCGTCCTGCACGAAACACTCGCGGCCCGGGCCGCTTTCGACGAGGACGAGATCGGGCGGGCGCTCAAGTGCGTGGCGCGCGTCAAGCACATCCAGAAGACGCTGACCGAACAGTGGTCGGTTCTGGCCACGCTGACCCCCACCGAGTACTCGGAGTTCCGCCAGTTCCTCGGCAATTCGTCCGGGTTCCAGTCCTACCAGTACCGCGCCGTCGAGTTCGTGCTCGGCAACAAGAACGCCGGAATGCTGAAGGTGTTCGACGCCGATCCCGCCGCCCACGATCTGCTCGAACGGCTCCTCGCCGAGCCGAGTTTGTACGACGCGTTCTGGCGGTGCCTGTCCCGGCTCGGGTACGACGTGCCGGCCTCCGCGCTGGACCGCGACGTGACCACGGCCTACACGCTGAACGAGGACTTGCTGCCCCTGATCAAGTTCGTCTACGAGAACCACGACGAACACTGGGCCGTCTACGAAGCCTTCGAGGAGTTCGTCGACCTCGAGGAGAACTTTCAGCTGTGGCGCTTCCGCCACATGCGCACGGTGCTGCGGACCATCGGCATGAAGTCCGGAACGGGAGGATCCAGTGGAGTGGGATTCCTGCAGAAAGCACTGGACCTGACGTTCTTCCCGGAACTACTGGCCGTGCGCACCGAGATCGGACGATGATGACCACGTCGACCGATGTGCCGGCGGCCCGCGCCGCCGAACTCGACGCCGCGGACCCGCTGCGCCCGTATCGCGACCTGTTCATCGGCGCCGACAACCCCTCGGTGCCTGCCTACCTCGACGGAAACTCGCTCGGACGGCCCACCAAGGCGAGCGCCGAGCGAATCAACGCCTTCGTCACGCAGTCGTGGGGCGGCCGGCTCATCCGCGGGTGGGACGAGGAATGGTACGACCTGCCGATCACGATCGGCGACACCCTCGCGAGGGTGACGCTCGGCGCGGCCGCCGGGCAGACCACCATCGGCGACTCGACGACGGTCCTCCTGTACAAGCTGGCACGCGGCGCGCTCGCGTTGCGGCCGGACCGCACCGAGATCGTCGTGGACCGCGACAACTTTCCGACGGACCGGTACGTGCTCGAGGCCGTCGCCGGAGAACTCGGGCTCACGCTCCGGTGGATCGAGTCCGATACCCGGGGCGGCGTCACCGTCGGCGACCTCGAGTCCGTGGTCTCCGAACACACCGCGCTCGTCGTCCTCAGCCACGTCGCCTACCGCTCGGGCTACCTGGTCGACGCCGCCGGCGCCGCCCGCGTGACACACGACGCCGGTGCGCTCCTGCTGCTCGACCTGTGCCACTCCGTCGGCTCGGTTCCCCTCGAACTCGACACGTGGGGTGTCGATCTGGCGGTCGGGTGCACGTACAAGTATCTGAATGGGGGTCCGGGCTCACCGGCGTTCGCCTACGTTCGCGCCGACCATCAGCAGGACTTCGTGCAGCCGATCTGGGGCTGGATGGGCCGCGACAACCCGTTCGCGATGGCGCAGGGCTACCGACCGGCGCCCGGGATCCGGCGCGTGATCAGCGGAACGCCGTCGGTCCTCGGCATGATCGCGCTGCAGGACACCCTCGCACTCCTCGACGAGGTCGGGATGGACGCCGTGCGCGCCAAGTCGATCGCGCTCACCGAGTACGCACTCGACCTCGTGCGCGAGTTGCTGGTTCCGTTGGCCGTGGAGATCGGATCGCCGGAGGATTCCGCCGAGCGGGGTGGCCACGTCATCATCGACCACCCGCGGTTCGAGACCGTCGTCGAGCGACTGTGGACGAAGGGCGTCATCCCCGACTTCCGGGCGCCGCAGGGGCTGCGGCTCGGGCTGAGCCCGCTGAGCACGAGCTTCGGTGAGGTGTGCGCCGGGATACTCGCGATCCGTGATGAACTCACCGACTGAACCCGCGAGCGCGATCCTCGACGACTTCGATTCGAGGCCCGGCAGCGCGACGTCGCTGATCCGAACCGTCCTCGGCGCGTACGTGCGCGACCTCGGCGGTTGGGTGGCGATCGCCGACTTCGTGGAACTGATGCACGCCGTGGGTATCCCGTCCGAATCGACGCGCATCGCGGTGGCCCGCCTCAAGAAGAAGGGGGTGCTGCGGCCGCTGACCCGCGACGGGCGGAGCGGGTACGAGATCACCGAGCAGGCCGAGGCGATGTTCAGACGCGGCGATCCGCGGATCTTCGGCTTCCGTCAGATGTCGGACACCGATCTCTGGCGGCTGATCTCGTTCACCATCCCCGAATCGCAACGAGCGGTGCGCCACCAGTTGCGCAGGCGGCTCGGCTGGATCGGTTGCGGAACCGTGTCGCCCGGCTTGTGGATCGCCCCCGAGTACCTCGCACGCGAGGTCGAAGACATCGTCGACGCGCTGGGCCTGTCCGAGTACGTGACCACCTTTGTGTCCACGGCGGTATTCGTCCCCGATTCGATGGGGGACGCGGCGACGCGGTGGTGGGACCTGGACGGCATCGCCGCGCGTCACCGCGACTTCCTGGACCGCCACCGGGTCGCTCTGTCTGCCGCAGAAGAGGTGTCGCCGCGCGAGGCGTTCGTCCGCTTCGTCCCGCTGCTCGACGAATGGCGCATCATCCCGTACGTCGACCCGGGCCTGCCGGAAGGCATGCTGCCCGAGGACTGGCCCGGCGCAGACAGTGTCCGCCTGTTCGCGTCGGCGCGGGACCGCTACCTCGCCTGGAGCCGCGACTGGGTGCGGAGCGTGCAGTCGCGACTCCCGGTGTGAGGTGCTATCCCAGGAATTCCTCGCCGATGTTCTTGGCCCACTCCTCGGCCTGATCCTTCGGGCGGATCGAGCTGGACCCGTCGTGCCTGCCGTGTTCACCGACCTGGACCGCGCCGAGGGAGACGAGCTTCGCCGCGATGATCTCGCCGCCGCGGTTGTAGGTCTCCTCGTACACCTTGTCGCCGAGGCCGAACAGCGCGAACTGCATCCCGGTGAGGTCGGGTTCGTCCTCCTCGAGGCCCTCGAAGAAGGGTTCCGCGCCGGAGGGCAGCTCGCCCTCACCGTAGGTGGAGCACACGATGACGTGGAAGTTCTCGGGGTCGAGATCGCCCGCGTCGAATTCCATCATGTCGTACAGGGACGTGTCGCCGTAGTCGCCGAGCACGTCGGCGATGTTGTCGGCCACCAGTTCGGAGGTTCCGCCCTCGCTGCCGTACAGAATCACCACTGCCATTGTTCGTGCTCCTCGTGAGTTGCTGCCGACGTGGTCAGTACACGTCGCGCAGGTAGCGCTTTTCCTTCTTGAGCGTGGTCACGTAGTCGGCGGCCTGCTCGGTGGAAAGGGTGCCATGAGTGGCGATGACCTCGTGCAGGGCCCGGTCGACATCCTTCGCCATCCGGGTGGCGTCGCCGCAGACGTAGAAGTGGCCGCCGTCCTCGAGCCAGGCGAACAACTCCGCGCCGTTCTCGACCATCCGGTTCTGCACGTAGATCTTCTCCGCCTGGTCGCGGGAGAAGGCGAGGTCGAGGCGGGTGAGGAGACCGCTGTCGCTCATCGCGCCGATCTCCTCCTCGTAGATGTAGTCCGACGCGCGGTGCTGGTCGCCGAAGAACAGCCAGTTGCGTCCCGACGCGCCGCGCGCCTGCCGTTCCTGCAGGAACGCGCGGAACGGCGCGATGCCGGTACCGGGGCCCACCATGATCATCGGTGCGTCGTCGTTCGCGGGGACGCGGAACGACTTGTTCTTCGACACGAAGATCCCGCCGCTGCCGCCGTCGCCGATCCGGTCGGCGAGGAACGTGGAGCACACGCCGCCGCGGTCGCGTCCGGCCGAGCTGTGGCGGACGCTGGCGACGGTCAGGTGCACGCTGCCGGGGTTCGCGAGCGCGCTGGACGAGATCGAATACGCCCTGTGCTGCAACGGCTTCAGCAGCCCGACGAACTCGTCGGCGGTAAACGTCACCGACGGCTCGAGGAGCAGCAGGTCGAGCACGTCCTTGCCCCACAACCAGGCGTCGAGGGCTTCCTTGTCGCCGTGCCGCAGCACGTGGCTCAGTTCTTCGTCGCCCGCCCGCTTCTCGATCTCGTCGATGAATTCGTGGCTCGGCGTGGAGATCTCGTACGCGTGCAGGAGGAGATCGCTGAACGGCCGCTCCTTGCCGGTGACGGCGGCATCGGCAGGGATGCCCAGCCGGGACACCAGGGCGTCGACGAGGGCGGGATCGTTGATCGGCATCACACCGAGCGCGTCACCGGCCTCGTACTCGAGGCCGCTGTCGGCGAGCGCGAACTCGTAGTGCCGGATCTCCTTCGCCGACGTGTCGCTCGACAGCCGCCGGTTCACGGAGAGCGTGGACGCATAGGGGTTCTTGCGGTTCCACTGCGAGCGGTTGCGGGCCGGTTTCGTCTCGGGCTCGGCGATATCGGCGACGGGGGACTCGCCGCGAATGCCCTCGACGGCCGCAAACAGGGGGAGGGTGTCGGCGACCCACGCGGCGGCGGTGTCCTCGTAGTCGACGTCGCAGTCGACGCGCGGAGTGACGCGGCGGGCACCGAGCTGCTCGAGCCTGGTGTCGATCATCTTGCCGGCCTGGCAGTACCCGTCGTAGCCGGTGTCGCCGAGTGCGAGCACGGCGAAGTCGGTGGTTTCCAATCGCGGCGCGGTCTCCGCGGACAGCGCCTGCCAGAACAGTTCGGCGTTGTCGGGCATCTCACCCTCACCGTAGGTGGAGGTGACGACGAGGACGCGTTGCATGGCGGCGAGGGCGTCCGTGTCGACGTCGTCGAGGGCGCTCACGACCGGTGCGAAGCCCTGCGAACGTGCTGCGGCCGCAGCGTCTTCCGCGACGCCCTCGGCGTTCCCGGTCTGGCTGCCGTACAGCACGTGCATCGCGGGCAACTGCCCAGCGCCCGCCGCCGCGGGCGCGTCGGAGCCACCGACGACCAGGCGTGAGCTCATGCCGGCGAGGAAGCCGGTGAGCCAGACGCGCTGGTCCTCGCTGAACGGGGCGTCCTGAGGGATGTACGGCATCTTCATGAGGGGACCACGTCTCTCGTGGGGATCAGATCGGGGAGAGCGTGCTGCGCGAACAGCTCCTCGAAACCGGGCAGCCGGCCGATCTTGTCGACGTTCTTGGCATCCTGGTGCAGGATCCAGCCGTACGTGCCGGGGGCGTCGATGGACCGCACGTTGCGGCGGCGCAGCGCATCCTTGTAGTCGGCGAGACGCTTGGCCGCCACCATCACGGCCAGGTCCTCGTCGCTGTAGTCCTTCAACGCTTCCCGCGCGTACCGCTGCAGCCGCTGCATGAGGAAGAAGTCCTCGGTGAGCAGCAGGTTGCGGACGGCCTTGTCGACCGCCGGATCGGACGGATCCGCGACACCCGGCAGCTTGGACAGCGCCATCTCCTGCGCCGCGTTCAGCACCGTGTAGTTGTTCAGCAGCGCGAACATCGCCTCGGTGTCGGCCTCGCCGTAGCCGGGCACGGCGCCGTCCAGCACCGCGTGACCGTCCCGGTAGTCCAGCTTGAACTTGCGCACCTGGTGTGCGACCAGTGCGGCGGCGAGTTCGTCGGCGAGCTCCTTGCGGGGCTTGGCCTTCAGGATCTCGTCGCTGTCCTGGTACTGCAGCAGTGCGCGCGGCATGCCATACACGAAGTGGTGCTGTTCGGTCTCCCAGTTCTCGAGCAACCATGCCGCCTTGGCGGAGCCGGTGGCCTCGAGGTGCCACCCGAGCAGCACGTGCACGGCCTGACGGTGCAGCGCCGCGTGCTCGTCGTCGCCGGTGATGGAGCCGAGCAGGATCGAATCCGCGCTGGCCTTGCCGGGCAGCTTGCCCTCGGGGTCGTACTGGTAGACGAAGCCACCGCTCATGCCGTTGCCGACACCCTTGCCGAAGCCGCCGAGGTTGAGGACGGCGCCGTTGGTCATGTACTCGCAGGCGAAGTCGCCGACGCCCTCGACCACCGCGGTGGCACCCGAATTGCGCACGGCGAAACGGTCACCGGCCTGGCCCTCGACGAACGTGCGCCCACCGGTGGCGCCGAACAGTGCGAAGTTGCCGATCAGCACGTTGCCGCCGTGCAGGTCGGAGCCGCCACCGGGCGAACGCACGACGATGCTGCCGCCGTTGGCGCCCTTGCCGACGCCGTCGTTGGCGGTGCCGGTGTGGACGAGGGTCATGCCGTCGTTGCAGAACGCACCGTACGACAGGCCCGCGGACCCGGACGTGGCGATCCGGACGCTGCCCTCACGCAGATAACCGCGGCCGCGCTCGTCGCGGAGCACGGCGGGCAGCTCGACATCGGTGAGTTCGTGATTCAGCATCCGCTCGATGTCGACCGCCAGCTGGGCGCCGACGCTCTTGTTGCGGTTGCTCAGGTGCACCCCGTCGCCGAGCTCCACCGTGGCCTCGCCCTGCTCGACCAGCGCCGCGCGCAGCTGCACGAGCCAGCCGTCGTCGAGGGTGTAGTCCTTCTCCAGGTACACCGGATCGCCGATCGACACTTCCTCGACCACGGCGAGCATCGCGCGCAGGTCGAGCTGGCCGACGCTCGACGGGTGGTCGAGGAGCTGCAGCAGATCCGACCGTCCCCGGGCCTCGCGCAGCGAGGACATCCCCAGCTCGGCCAGCACCTCGCGGGTCTCGTGCGCGATGTTCAACAGGTACTGCGCCATCGCCCGCGGATCACCGTCGAACAGTTCGGGATTGGTGGTCAGACCGGAGGGGCACTTGATGTTGCAGTTCTTGGCCATGACGCACTTGAGCATCATCAGCGCGGTGGTGCCGAACTCGAAGCTGTCGGCGCCGAGCAGCGCCGACTTCACCACGTCGCTCGCCGTCTGGTGCGCGCCGGAACACCGGAGCAGCACCTTCTGCCGCAACCCGTTGGCGCACAACGCCTGATGGACCTCGGCGACGCCGATCTCCGCCGAACGTCCGGCGTACTTGAGGCTCGTCACCGCGGCGGCACCGGTGCCGCCGGTGTTGCCCGCCACGTTGATGACGTCGGCGCCGGCCTTCGCGACACCCACCGCGATGGTGCCGATGCCCTCCGAGGACACGAGCTTGACGATGACGCGGACCCGCGCCGCCTTGCAGTCGTGGATCAGCTGCGCGAGGTCCTCGATGGAGTACGTGTCGTGATGCGGTGGGGGAGAGACGAGTTCGACACCGGGGGTGCCGCCGCGAGCGGCCGCGATCTCGACGGTCACCTTGGGTGCGGGCAACTGCCCGCCTTCGCCGGGCTTGGCGCCCTGCGCGATCTTGATTTCGAGTTCCTCGAGCATCGGGTCGGCCAGGTAGCCGGCCCACACGCCGAAGCGGCCGGACGCGAACTGCTTGATCCGGGAACCGCGGATGGTGCCGTAGCGGGAGATGTGCTCGCCGCCCTCACCGCTGTTCGACATGCCGCCGACCATGTTGGTGCCGTGCGCGACGGCCTCGTGCGCGTTGGAGTTCAACGCACCGTGGCTCATGGCGCCGGACGTGAGGAACGGTGTGATGTCGCTGGCCTTCTGCACCTGCGCGATCGGCAGGCTCGCCGGAGCGGTGCGCAGCAGCGACAGACATCGCAACGCCTCACCGGACGTGCGCACGAGAAGAGCATCACCGTCCACGCTGTGCTCGCGGAGGTCGTCGCCGAACCGTATCGCCAGCGATTCGCCGAGCGCCGCCAGCACACGGGCCTCGCCCGCGTGGGGGCCGGTGAGCCGGAGCCGGAACCGGTCCTCGCCGATGGCCTCGGATTCGAGTCCGCGCACCGCGAAGCTGTTGTTGCCCTTGCGGGAGAAACGGCCCATCTGCTTGCGGAACTCGGCTGCCGTGGTGAGGAACGTGACGTCGGCGGGCAGATCCAGCACGTCGCGCAGCGCTGCGGGGCGGCGGGTGCGCTCGTCGGCCATCGTCCGGGCGAAGGCGCGGTAGCCGGGGGTGATCTCGAAGCGGTCGATCGACTCGGGGGTCAGCTTCTGGAAGCCGGCGTTGCGGTAGGCGTCGTCGTCGAGACCGAACGCGTCCTCGAGCCGGTTCAGTGGCAGCAATCGCAGCGATTCCGTGTGGTCCTGCGTGCCCGCCGTGTCGAATGCGATGGGTTCCTCGGTGAGGTCGACGAAGCCGCGCACGGCCGCCGTGCCGTACGAGTGACCGGCGCCTTCCGCGCGCTCCTTGAACAGGCCGAGCAGCGGGACGTCCTTCTCCCCGGTGACGGCCAGGGCGCGCTGGTGCCAGTCGGCGACGGCCTGCGCGATGACGGCGAACCCGACACCGCCCACCGGCGTCTTCACGTTCGCGAAGTAGCGGCGCAGTACCCGGTCGTCGGTGTCGAGGTAGTTGGGTTCGAAGAACTCGCCGCCGATGTAGCTTTCGGCGGTGCACAGGCCGACCCGGCCCATCGTCTTCATCAGCGACTTCTCGGCGGCCTTCGCGAACCGCTTGAACGCCACATCCGCCTCGTCGGCGAACTTCTCCTCTGCGCGCAGACGGACGGCGAGCGGGTAGATCGCGGCGGCGCCGAATCCGAGGGCGGCCGCCACATGGTGCGAGGACGAGATCTGACCGCTCTCGGCGACGACGGACACCCGCAGGCGCAGACCCTCTTCGATCAGCCGCTGGTTGACAGCGGAGATCGCCACGATCATCGGCAGCGCGGCGCGGTCGGTGGCCACGTGACGGTCGGTGACGATCGCGATGCCGCCCTGCTCGCGGGCGAACGCCTCCACCTCGTCGCAGAGCCCGTCGACCGCGGCCTCGAGTGCGGCTGCGTTGGCGGCGAAGTCACCGTGGACGGGGGTGTACAGCATCGGGAATCGCTGCACCGGCGTCTCGGACTGCTTGCGGATCCGCAGCATGTCCATGTGTGTGAGGATCGGCGACGGCACCACGATCTGCGGCGCCGACTGCGCCCCGCTGTTCGGCTTGGCGCCCAGCGCGACGCGCAGCGTCATGCCGTCGGCCTCACGGATGCTGTCCAGCGAAGGGTTGGTGACCTGAGCGAAACGCTGCGAGAAGTACTTGGCCACCCCGCCTTCCTGATCGGAGAGCGCGTTGATGGCGTTGCCGTAGCCCATCGCGGAGATCTTCTCCTGACCCGACGCGAGCATCGGGTCCATCATGAACTTGAAGCTTTCCTGGTTGTGCGAGTACGCGACGTAGCGCTGGGTGCGCTCGAGGTCGCCGTTGTACCGCAACGGTCCCGGCTCGGCCTCGACCTCGGGCAGCGCCTCGATGGTCCGGCGGGCCTCGGCGACGAGCGTCGGGTAGTCGTTCCGGGAGGCGAGCAGCTCGAGTGCCTCGTCGGTGGAGTACGAGCGGCCCTCGCGGTGGTCGAAGTACAGCATGCCGCCGGCCTCGATGCGTCCGCGGTGCAGGACGGTCTCGGGGTCGAAGTCGATCTGCCCGGCCTCGGACGTGACGCACAGGTACTCGTTCGTCTCCACCGAGCGCAGCGGTCGCAGTCCGAGCCGGTCGAGCCGCGCGCCGACGACGGTGCCGTCACCGAAGATCAGCGCGGCCGGGCCGTCGTTCTTCTCCTCGTACAGCGAGAAGTACTCGAGCATCGACCGGACCTCGGGCGACAGGGTGGAATCGTTCTCCCACGCCGGCGGCATCATCGACACCACCGCGGTCACCAGGTCGAGACCGTCCTCCACGACCCGGCTCTGCAGCGTCTGGTCGAGGCGGCAACTGTCCGACTGGCCGTGCGGGCGGACGATCTCCCGGTTGCGGGAACGAGCGAGAGCCGTCTCGGACAGGCGGTTCTTCTTGTCCGTGTTGAGCTCACCGTTGTGCGCCATCAGACGGAACGGCTGCGCCATCGTCGGATGCGGATCGGTGTTCGTCGAGAACCGGGTGTGGAAGTACAGGGTGTGGATGGCGTGGGCCGGGTCGACGAGGTCCCGGAAGTAGGGCATCACCTCGTTCGAGTTGAGGCGGCCCTTGAGCACCTGGGTGCGGGCGCTGAGCGACAGCGGGTACAGCCCGGCCAGATCGGGCTGGGTGTACGCGACGGCCTCGATCGCGAGCAGGGCGTCGTGGATGCGACGGTCGAACTCGGTCTCGTCGGTGCAAGCGTCGGGCGCGGTGAACACCCACTGCCGGATCGGCAGCTGGTACCGGATTGCGGCGGGCCGGAGCACGGTGGCGTCGACGGGCACGTCACGCTCGACCAGCACCCGGAATCCCTGATCGGCGAGAGCCCGCTCGATGACGGCCTCCGCGTCGCCGTGGAATGCCACGTCGGTGGGGAGGAAGAAGTTGCCGACACCGAAGCGGCCGGCCTCGAGATCGTCCTGACCGGTCAGGGAGCGGAAGAACGACACCGACAGGTCGACGCACACACCGGCACCATCGCCGACACCCTCGGCCGACATGCCACCGCGGTGAGGAACCGCACACAGGGCCTCATGGCCCCGGGTGAGGACGTCATGGGACTGAATGCCGTCCTTGCGGGTGATGAAGCCCACGCCACAGCTGCTCTTGTCGAGCGTCCTGTCGTACAGGCCGGACTCGGTGGCGCTCGTGTTCAACCGACTGTCTCCTCGCGATACTCGCCGAATAAGGGTCCGTGCTGGGCGCACGGGTGGCGTCGGCGAGAGGATCACGGCAGAGAACCGACCCCGAACCGATACGCCGGTGAGGCAGACGTCGTTGTCTGAGGTGCGGAACGTGGCATGTCCGCGCGAAATCGCAGATTAGCCGAGGCTAAGTCTTTACTGCAAGCTGCTCGATCCGCAGCCGCCGAGCGGTACCAAATCCGCGCCGGGCGTGCAGCCGAACGCCGAGTTGCGAACATCACACCTGGCCAGACGGCTGGGCCCCGCTCGTAGGTGCGCGGGCAGTTGGTCAGACGCCGGCGCCATTGCGGGTGCGGATGACTATCCGGCGGGCGTGTGCGGGGGCTGACCTCAGTCGGTGAGGTCGATGCGGACGGTCAGGAGGTCGGTGCCGACGACCCGGACGGCGACGCTGTTCATCCGGGGAAGCTGCGCCAGCCGGGTGCGGGCGTCGTCGTCGGGGAGCAGCGTCGCGGTGCCCGTGTGCCACCTGCCGTGGATCCGCAGCCGAACGGCATTGTTCGCGCGGATGTTGCGGATGTAATTCGACCGCTCACCGAACTCGGACACCAGCCAGAACTCGGTGCCCGTTCGCCGGCCCCCGATGGGCGTGACGCGGGGCTGCCCGCTCACGCGGCCGGTGGTCTCGAGGAGCGTCTGGCTCGACAGTCGCGTGGAGAGCGGGTTGGCGACGTGCCGCTGGAATTGCATGACGATCCGTCGTTTGATCGCGTCGAGGTCGGCCATGACGAGAGCCTTCCACGTGGGGAAGGCTCTCGTCGAGCGTTTCGCTACGCCGCTGCGACCGTCTCGTCGTCCTCGAACGGGTCGCCGGTCCGTTCGGCGTTGTAGCGGGCTTCGTCGAGGATGCCTTCCCGCTTCGCGACGATCGTCGGGACGAGAGCCTGGCCGGTGACGTTGACCGCGGTGCGGCCCATGTCGACGATCGGTTCGACCGCGAGCAGCAGGCCCACACCGGCGAGGGGCAGTCCCAGCGTCGACAACGTGAGCGTCAACATGACGGTGGCGCCAGTGGTGCCCGCGGTGGCCGCGGACCCGATCACGGAGACGACGATGATCAGCAGGTAGTCGGTGAACGACAAAGGAACACCGTAGAACTCGGCGACGAAGATCGCGGCGATCGCGGGATAGATGGCAGCGCAGCCGTCCATCTTGGTGGTCGCCCCGAGCGGCACCGCGAACGACGCGTACTCGCGGGGGACACCCAGATTGCGTTCGGTGACCCGTTCGGTGAGTGGCAGGGTGCCGATCGACGAACGGGACACGAAGCCGAGCTGCGTGGCGGGCCAGACGCCGGAGTAGAAGGCGCGCACCGACAGTCCGTGCGCGCGGATCAGGACGGGGTAGACGACGAGGAAGACGATGGCCAGTCCGATGTAGACGGCGGCGGTGAACCAGCCGAGCGAGCCGATGGCGTCCCAGCCGTAGGTGGCGACCGCGTTCGCGATCAGCGCGGCGGTCCCGATCGGTGCGAGGCGGATGATCCACCACAGCACCTTCTGCACGATCGCGAGCAGCGACGCGTTGAACTGCAGGAACGGTTCGGCCTTGGCCCCGACCTTCAGTGCGGCGATGCCGATCGCGGCCGCGACGACGAGCAACTGCAGCACGTTGAAACTCAGCGACGTGCTGGCGGCGCCCTCGGTGAGGGTGGTCTTCGCGTTCAGGCCGAGGAAGTTACTGGGCACCAGGCCGGTGACGAACGCCCACCACGACCCGGTGGTGGCCGGTTCCTTGCCGGCGCCGGTGACGGTCGTGTGCGATCCGGGCTGGGTGACGAGTCCGATGACGATTCCGATGACGACGGCGATGAACGCGGTGATCGCGAACCACAGCAGCGTCTGGACGGCGAGGCGCGCGGCGTTGGCCACCTCACGCAGGTTGGCGATCGAACTGACGATGGCCGTGAACACCAGCGGGATCACCGCGACGGTAAGCAGTTTCACGTAACTGGACCCGATGGTGTGGACGGTTCCGACGAGCCAGTTCTCGTTGCCGTCGGCGGCGACGGGCATGGCGCGGGCGACGAGTCCGAGGATGACGCCGACAACGAGTCCGGTGACGATCTGGGGGCCGAACGAGGTGGCCCACTGGGGTAGACGGCGTCGAGAGGTGGTCTCGGCGCGCGTGGACAGCGCGGAACTGGGCATGGGTGTGCCTTTCGCATGGGGCCGTGGAACGTCGCCCGGTGGGGCGGATACGACGAGAGAGAGTCCTGAGTGAAGCGGTGCGTCAGCGCGAGCGCGGACAGATTGCGCTCGCCTGCAGGCGGAGGTCGACGTAGCGCCGAGAGGTCAGGAACAACACTGCCGGAACAATACTCCCGGTGGCGGAGGGCGTATTACTCCGGTTCCGCCTCGCCCGGATACCAGCGCGCGTAGACGTCGGGGTGCGCGCGGGTGCGGCTCTTCCATGCGTTCTCGCCGTACGTGCGATAGAGCGGATTCGCCGGATCGAGTTCGATGCCGCGCGCCCGTTCGGCCAGGTGCGGCGGCAGTTCGATGGCCGGGACCGTGGCGTCGAGAGCGGGATTGAGGAAGTACGGCACGGACAGTCGCTCGGGCGCACCGGCGGGGGTGAGCACCCGGTGCTGGGTGGCCCGCAGGTAGCCGCCGGTCGCGACCTCGAGCAGTTCGCCGATGTTCACCACGAACGAGCCGGCGCGGGCCGGTGCGTCGATCCAGTCGCCGGTCTCGGTTTCCACCTGGAGTCCCGACGACCCGGGTTCGAGGAGCAGGATGGTCAGCACGCCGGAATCCTTGTGGGCGCCGACGCCCTGCTCGCCGGTGTGGTCGGCGCTCGGCCGTTCCGGATAGCGGACGACCTTGATCAGCGTGGCGGGGGCGTGCGCGAAAGCGTCGTCGAAGATCGCCGGATCGGCGTCGAGCGACGCGGCCCAGTTCCGCAACAGTCGCATCCCGACGTCGGCGAGCGCGGCGTCCAGGGCCTCGATCGTCTTCTCGAGGTCGGGGAGATCCGTGGGCCACTGATTGGGGCCCTGCAGTCGCAGGTAGCCGGCGGCACCGGGGATCGGCTGCCGTTCGGGGCCGATGTCGATCTGTTCCCGCCAGTCGGTCTCACCGTTGGTCAGTTCGCCGCCCACTCGGTTGTAGCCGCGGAAATGGGGACTGTTCAGCATCGCGATCGACTGCTTGGAGTCGTCGGACAGGGCGAAGAACTCCCGCGCGACGGTGAACACCCGATCGAGCAGTTCCCGGTCCACGCCGTGCCCGTCGAGGTAGAAGAACCCCACGTGGTGGGTGATCTCCCGCAGCCGTTCCCGCCCGGCCGGAGTGTCCAGTTCGGCGAAATCGATGACGGGGAGCATCCCTCCACGGTATCTCCGGGTGGTCGCGGTGTCAGGTCTCCCGGCGGCGCTCGAGCAGCACGCTGTCGTGCCAGACGCCGTCGATCTGCGCGAGTCGTTGCCGCACCCCGACCGTCCGGTAGCCGACCGCGTGGTGCAGTGCGATGGACCCGGTGTTCACCGCCAGCACCGAGGCCTGCAGCGTCCAGATGCCCGAGAAGTCCGCTTCGTCGATGAGCCGCCGCATCAGCGCGGTCCCGATGCCCGCACCGCGGAACTCCCTGGCCGTGTACACGGAGTTCTCGGCGACTCCGCGGAAGCAGCGCCGCGCGGAGACAGGAGACAGGGCCGCCCACCCGGCGACCGTCCCGTCCACCTCGGCCACCCATCGGTGCCCGCCCAGCCAGCGCGAGTCCAGTTCCGACCGTGTCGGGGTCTCCGTGTCGAATGTGGCCAGCCCGCCGACGATGCCCTCCGAATAGATCCGGAGCACCGACCCCCAGTCCCTCGCATCGAGCCTGCGTACGGCGATCGGCGGCATCGTGGAGGTGTGGCCATGAAGTGCTGTGGCACAACGCAATCGGGGATCGGATTCCGAAGATACGAGGGCAAACATGGCGCCAGCTTAGCGGCTCGACGTGCCCGCGTGGGGTGCCACGTTTCGGGGCGAATGTACCTTCGGGCGCCTCGGCAGCGCCGAAGGGTACATTCGCCCGGCGAGTTCGGGAGATGAACCCGGTGCCGTGACGGCTACTGCCGCAGCCGGATCCACGTCGTCTTCAGTCCGGTGTACTTGTCCATTGCGTGCAGGGAGAGGTCGCGGCCGAACCCGGACTGTTTGAACCCGCCGAACGGGGTCTGCGCGCTGATGGCGTCGACGGTGTTGACGGAGACGGTTCCCGCGCGCAGTGCCGCGGAGACGCGGTGCGCCCGGTTCAGGTTCTCGGTCCATACCGAGGCGGCCAGACCGTAGATGCTGTCGTTACCCATCCGGACGGCGTCGGCCTCGTCGGTGAACGTCTGGACGGTGAGGACGGGTCCGAACACCTCCCGGGTCACCACCTCGGCGGTGGGTGCGACGTCCGCGAAGATCGTCGGTTCGACGAAGGATCCCCGGCCGCCGACGGTGGTCCTGTTGCCGCCCAGCAGCACCCGGCCCTCGGACCGGGCGCGGTCGATGAAACCCGCGACGGTGCTAGCGTGGTTCTCGTCGACGATCGCGCCCAGTGTGGAGGCGGGATCGAGCGGATTGCCGGGGCGGATCGACGACGCCCGGCGGACGAGGGCCTCGGTCACTTGTTCGGCCACCGACTCCTCGACCAGCAACCGGGAGTTGGCCGAGCACACCGCGCCCTGGTTGTAGAACGCGCCGAAGACCGCTTTCTCCACTGCCTCGTCCAGATCGGCGTCCGCGAACACCAGGTTGGGACTCTTGCCTCCGCATTCGAGCCAGACCTGCTTCAGATTCGAGTCCGCCGCATACCGGAGGAACCGCTTCCCGGTCGCGGTCGAGCCGGTGAAGGCGACGACATCGACGTCGGGATGCAGGCCCAGGGCCGCCCCGGCCGTGGCGCCGAACCCCGGGACGACACCCAGGACGCCGTCGGGCAGCCCCGCCTCCGCGGCGAGTTCGGCCAGCCGCAGCACCGACAGCGGGGCCTGCTCGGCGGGCTTGAGGACGACGCTGTTGCCTGCTGCGAGGGCCGGCGCCAGCTTCCACACCGCGAGGTCGAGTGGGAAGTTCCACGGGACCACCGCCCCGACGACGCCGAGGGGTTCGCGGGAGACGAGCGCGAGACTCCCGGGATCGGTGGGCGCGATCTCGCCGCCGATCTTGTCGAGGGCCTCCGCGTAGAACCTGAAAAGCTCTGCTGCCGATGGGACGTCGACGGTCAGCGCCTCCACCACGAGCTTGCCCATGTCGAGGGAGTCGAGCAGGGCGAGCTCGTGACGGTGTTCGAGGATCAGCTCGGCGAGCCGGAGCAGGACCCGCTTGCGGTGGGATGCCGGACTCCGCGACCAGACGCCGGAGTCGAACGCCTCGCGCGCAGACCGCACCGCGGCATCGACGTCCGGGGCGTCCGCGGCTGCCACCCGTGCCAGCAGCTCACCGGTCGCCGGGTTGATCGAGTCGAACGTCTCGTCCGACTTGGCGGGACGGAACGCGCCGTCGATGAAGAGCTCCCGGCGCGGCGTGATCGTCGCGGCGAGCCGGGTCCAGTCGGCGAGTGTGGTCGGATCAGGCATCGTCATCCCTCGTGCTCGAAAGTGGTGGTGTGCGATCAGGGAACATAGATGGCGAACTGTTTGAGCAGGGGTTCGTCGACGCGGTACTCGCCGCGCCACCCCCTGGTCAGGGTGAACGCGTCGCCGGGTCCGAAGGTGTGCGAGACGCCGTCGTCCGCCGTCAACGTCACGGAACCCTCCAGCACCCGGGTGTATTCGTCGCCCGGGTAAGACTCGATGTACTCGCGATATGGCTCCGCACGCCACGAGCCGATGGTGAACTTCTCGTCCCCGCTGCTCAGGTGGACCATTTCGTGTTCCTTCGGATCGCCTTGCTGGAGCGTGTCCGCGGTGACGTAGGCGCTGGGTGTCATCGCCGCGATGTTCCGGGCGTCGGTCGGGATCGGGTGCACTGCGGTCATGGTGGTGTTCCTCAGTTCTGTGCGTCGGCGAGTGGGGGGACGGAGAATGTCTCGACGGGTTCGATGGACAGTCCGGTGACTTCTCGTCGGAAGGCGACCGGGCCCGGGGCGGGTGGTTCGTCCAGCTCCTCGGCGTACCGGTGCCCGGACCAGACCGCGGCCGCGATCGTGGACGGCGCCCAGGCGTCGCCGATGCCGCGGACACTGCGCAGGTCGGCGTCGGCCCATTCGGATTCGCGCGACCGCAGTTCGTGGAACAACCCGTCCTTCGGGAGTCGCGCGGTGACGAGGACGACGCTGTCCGCGTCGACGAACTGCTCGTCGCCGGTGAACGCGCACACCGTGCGGACGCCGTCCGCGGTGACCGCGGTGACGGCGCGATTCACCTGAACGTGCACACCGGCCTTGATGATTCGCTTGCGGATGCGGACCACCTCCATGGTGTTCGTCGTCCACTGCGACACGTGCGCGGCCGGCGTGATCAGGGTGACGTCGAAACCCTCCTTGGCGAGGAGTTCGGCGACGACCGCACCGAGGTAGTAGTGGTCGTCGTCGAAGAGGACGACCTTGTTGCCCCGGGGGCGGAGGCCTGCCATCACGTCGTCGGGGGTCAGGACGTCGGCGTGCTCGTCGACGGGAACGGCGTGGGTGTGCCACCGGCCGACGCCGTCGCGCCGCCAGTGCGAGCCCGTCGCCACGACCACGTGATGGAAGTCGTTCTCGATGACGTCGTCGGCGGTCATCTCGCTCTCCATGAACACGTCCACGTTGGGGAGCTTGCGGAGTTGCTGTTCGCGGTAGTCGACCACGCGGATCCACGCGGACAGTCCGGGGAGCTTGGACTCGCGGGTCACACGGCCGCCGAGTTGCCTGCTCGCCTCGGCGAGGCTGACGTTGTAGCCGCGTTGCCCGAGCGCGCGCGCCGCCTCGAGTCCGGCGGGGCCGGCGCCGACCACGAGGACGTTCGAGTCGGTCGAGTGGACCTTGATCCGCTCCGGGTGCCAGCCGCGGCGGAACTCCTCGCCCATCGTCGGGTTCTGGGTGCAGCGGATCGGGGACATCGTGAAGTCGCCGGACACGCAGATATTGCAACCGATGCATTCCCGGATGTCCTCGAGGTTCCCCTCCTCGATCTTGCGGGGAAGATACGGGTCGGCGATCGAGGGGCGGGCCGCGCCGATGAAGTCGAGGATGCCGCTCTTGACCTGATGCAGCATCGTGTCGGGGGAGGTGAAGCGGCCGACGCCGACGACGGGTTTCGTGGTGAGCTGCTTCAGCCCGCGGACATACGGTTCCTGCTCCGCCTCGGGGCCGAACCGCGAGGTGACGGAGTCGTCCTCCCAACTGCCCAGCACGAAGTCCCACAGATCGGGGGTCTCGCCGAGCAGGCCGATCACGTCTTCGATCTCGCTGCGGGTGATCCCCTCGTCGCCGAGGAGTTCGTCGACCGAGATGCGGCACGCCACAGCGGCCTTTCCGTCGGCGACCTCTCGTGAATCCTCGAGGATCTCGCGGAGCAGGCGAACCCGATTGGTCAGGCTGCCGCCGTACTCGTCCGTCCGGTTGTTGTAGCGGCGGGACAGGAAGTGGTGCAGGCCTCCGATCGCGTGCCCGGCGTACACGTAGACGATGTCGTATTCGGCCTTCAGCGACCGGCGCACCGCCTCTCTGTGCCAGTGCCGGAGGTCGGCGATGTCCGACTTGGTCATCGCCCTGGCCTGGACGGGGTCGTAGTTCCAGGAGACGACGGGCAGATTCTGCGGGCCGAGCGGGGTCTCGCGGCTGATCAGGTTGGGACTGTTCAGGCCGTTGTGGGCGAGCTCGATGCCGGCGAGGGAGCCGCCCTCGTGAATCTTCTCGGAGATCCGGGTCAGGGCCGGCAGGTCCTGGTCGTCCCACAGGCGCAGTTCGATGAACGGGCCGATGTCCGAGGTCGGATGGATCTCGACCTGCTCGGTGCAGACCACCGCCCAGCCGCCCTCGGCCTTGACGCGCCGCATGTAGGCCTCCCCGGAGGGGTCGCGGTAGCCCATGCCGTTGCAGTGCGGGACTTGGAAGAATCTGTTGCGGGCGGTGACCGGTCCGATCTGGACCGGTTCGAAAAGGATGTCGTATCGCGGATCACGCACGGTGGGTTCCTCACGCTGTTCGGTTCGTGCAGTGCCAGAATCGTCGGCCCGCGCGACCACAACAGTCAACAGGATCTTTCCGTGCCACTGCATCAGTTATTCAGATGCCAACTCGCCGGTCTCGGCATCTGGAGAACTGATGCAGTACCCCGGAACTTTGTGCTGTACAGATTTGCCGGGTGCGGACGAGAGTAGTGACCGGCATCACTGCAACGTGAGAGGCATGATCGATGAGCGACAACACCCCCACCGCCCTGGCGGACGAACAGACACAACATCTGAAGAAGTCCCTCGGCCGTTTCGACATCGTCTTCCTCATCGTCGCGGCGGTGGTGTCGGTCGAGGTTCTCGGTCAGGTCTCCACCTTCGGCGCGGAGACGTTCACCTGGGCACTGGTTCTCGCGGTGTTCTTCCTGCTGCCGTACGGCCTGATCTTCGCCGAGATCGGCAGCACGTTCACCGGCGAGGGCGGTGTGTACGTGTGGGTCCGGAGAGCGTTCGGCCGGCCACTCGCCGCCCTCGCGTCGTTGCTGACGTGGGTGACCCAGCCCGTGTGGGTCGGCGGGTCCATGGCGTTCATCGCCGCGGAGACCTGGAACCACTACGTCAGCGCGTTCGAGGAAGGATCGGTGACGGACTACCTGTTCAAACTGGTCTTCATCTGGCTGACGGTGCTCGCGGCCGTCGTGAGTCTCGCACGCGGCAAATGGATTCCGACGGTCGGCGCGTTCCTCAAGATCGTCTTCCTGCTGTTCTTCCTCGTCACCACCGGCATCTACGCCGCGAAGCACGGTTTCGCCGGCATCTCGGCGGGCGACTTCAGCCCCACCCTGGCCGGGCTCCTCGGCGTGACGCCGCTGCTGCTGTTCTCCTACCTCGGATTCGAATCCGGGAACAGCGCCGCCGGGGAGATGAAGAACCCCGCCCGCGACGTCCCGATCTCGATCGCCCGCGCCTGCGCCATCGCCGCCGCGTCCTACCTGCTGCCGATCTTCGCCATCCTGCTCGTCGTGCCCGCGGACGACATCACCGGTGTCGGCGGGCTTCTCGAGGCGGTCGCGACCGTGTACAGCGTCTACGGTCCCGCCGCGCCCGCCATGCTGACCGTGACCGGGGTGATCTTCGCGGTGATCCTGATGACCCAGGGCGCGGCGTGGATGATCATCAGTGACCGCATGCAGGCGATGGCCGCAGCCGACGGCGCGTTCTTCGGCGGATTCTTCGGTCGCTTCCATCCGCGTCTCGGAACGCCGGTGCGCGTCAACTTCCTCTCCGGACTAGTCGCCACCGTCTTCATGATCGCGGCCATGCAGATCACCGGCTCCGGCGGTTCGATTTTCGCTGTCGTGCTCACCATCTCGATCTCGACGTTCCTGCTCAGCTACCTGATCGTCATCCCGTCGGCGGTCCGCCTGCGCACGCGTTTCCCGGACGTCGTGCGGCCCTTCCGGGTTCCCACCGGAAACGCCGGCTTCCGCGTCCTCGGCATCCTCTGCTTCTCCTGGGTACTGCTCGGTTCCTGGGTGGCCGTCTTCCCCGGCACGCTGGAATCGGTGTTCGGCCTGGACTACGACTTCGAGGAGATCTGGGGCGTGAGCCAGGGGACGTTCGAACTGTTCACCCTCGGGACTCTGGCGGTGCTCACGCTCCTCGGCGCGGTTGGTTACGTGCGAGGCACATCCGTGCGGTCGGCGAGTGGCCCGCGCCCCGCCCGGGAGGACCGCCCCGGAACGGAGCCGGATCCCGACCTCGTGAAGGCCGACATCCGCTGATGGCGTCGCGGCCGCCGAGTGTGTCGCGGGTGGCTCCCCGGTCGGAGACCTGCAATCCTGGTCACCTCAGATCCCGAGGAGAGCGCATGCAACGACGACCCGACGTGACGTTCACCCAACTCAGGTATTTCGTCGAGGCCGCGAACTTCTCCAGCATGACGAAGGCCGCCGACGAACTGATGGTCGCGCAGTCGGCGGTGTCCTCGGCGATCTCCCAACTCGAGCACCAGATCGGCACCCAGCTCTTCATCCGGCAACGGTCCCGCGGACTTGTCCTCACCGCGGCGGGGGAGGAGATGCTCCGCGACACCCGCAGCGTCCTCGCCCACCTCGGTGAGGTTCTCGACGCGGCGCGCGGCCACGAGGACAACGTTCGGGGAACCGTCCGCCTGGCCTGCTTCGTCACCCTCACCCCGTTCATCCTCCCGACACTGATCTCGGACCTGCGCGATCAGCACCCCGACCTGGAGGTCGAGGTCGTCGAGACGCAGGCGGAGGCGGTGCGGGCGGCGCTGCGGAACGGCACCGCGGAACTGGCCCTGACCTACGACCTCGCGCTCGGCGACGACATGGAGACGGAGACACTCGGGGTTGCCAGACCGCACGTCATCCTTCCGCCGGACCACCGGCTGGCCGGCCACGACGCGATCACGCTCGCCGACCTCGAGGGCGAACCCATGGTGTTGCTGGACCTGCCGAGCAGCCGCGACTACTTCCTGGCGATGCTGTCCGCGGCGGGTGTCACACCGGTGGTCCGGTACCGGTCCGCGAGCTACGAGACGGTGCGCGGACTCGTCGCCCGCGGCCACGGCTTCTCGATCCTCAACCAGCGGCCCGCCGAGGGGCGGACCTACGACGGCGGGCGGGTCGCAACGCTGCCCATCGCCGACGATGTTCCCGGCCTCCCCGTGGTGCTCGCCCGGCTGAAGGGTGTGCGGAGCACGGCGCGGGCCCGGGCCGTCGCCGAACGGGCGCGCGCCGTGTTCGCGAAACAGGCGGGTTCGGCGCGCTAGAACGGCCACCCCATCTGGGCGTCGCGGTCGGCGCCGAAGGCGTGATCGACACGGTCGAGGACGTCGGGGTCCGCGGCCCGCAGCCGGTTCGCGGCGGCGAAGGTGCGTGCCCGGTGGGCGCCGAGATACAGGCTGCCCAGCACGTCCAGGTCGAGCACCACCTGCGGGGCGGAGTCGGTCGGGGTGCACATCGCGGTGCCGTCCCGCACGGTCAGCGCGAACCGCCCACCGGCGTCCAGGAACCCGTCGTCGACCTGGATCACGACGTCGAAGTCTGTTCGGTACCTGCGGGCCTCGAGTGCGGCCGGCACGTCCATGATCCGGACCCACAGCTCGTCATGGCGGGAGGTGGTGCGCACCAGCCGGCCGTCGGCCAACAGATATGGCAGGGGGTCCTCGGGGGTGAGGTGCGCTTCGATGCGGCGCACGAGGTCCAGCCCGAGGAGCGCCCGCCACAGCGCGGCATGCGCGTCTCGCGTGACCGTGCGGATCTCCTCCACCCGGGCGACGGTTCCGTTGTCGCCGGACACGCGACGGTAGAGCACGTAGCCGTCGTCGTGGACGAGCCCGAACAGGCTTGTGCCGCCGCCCCGTTCGCTCTCACGGTCGGCGAAGATCCGATTCCACACGATCTCGGGCCGCACCTGCGCCCCTGGTGTCACCCGTTGCCAGCGGTCGTAGACGTCCGTGAACGCCGGCCGTGCCTCCGCCGGATGGACCATCCGCACACCGCCCGGATCCGGCGCCTTCGGATGCGGGACGGCGAACCGACGGTCGATGCTCGACGTGGTCTCGACGGTCGCCGGACCGTACCCGAACCGGCCGTAGATGCCGCCTTCGCTGGCGGTCAGAATCGACAGCGGCACGCCCGACTGCCGGATACGCGCGTGATGCTCGGTGTAGAGCGCGCGGAGAATCCCCCGCCTGCGGTGCGTGGGCGCAACGGTCACAGCGGTGACCCCGGCCGCCGCGACGCTGCCGCCACCGGGCACGGTGACAGTCATGGGGATGTCCATGGTGGCGCCGACCACCGCGTCCTCGTCGAGCGCGATGATCGGCGGCGCGCCGCTGACGAGTTGCTTCCAGTGGGCGGTGAATTCCTCGGTCTGCGGTGTCACGAAGCAGATCTCGTTGAGCAGGGTGATCTTCGGCCAGTCCTGCTCGGTCGCGGTCCTGATCGTGATGCCGGCGGTGGTCGTCGTCATCCCCCGACACTGGCACACGCCAAGTGGACTCGCAGCCGAATTTCGGCGTCCGACCTTGACCTGGTGCGCGTCTTCGGAGAGTCTGAGATCTTGCCGACCCGTGAGGGGGTGACGTCACGGTGTCGAGTGACCGCCCCTCGTCTGCACCTCGCCGAACGCTCCGGCTACGCCGGGAGTCCTGGGGATTCGTGATCGGCTCCTTCCTGTTCGGGATGGCGGCCACGCGGGTGTACGGGGACGCGGTCGGCGCCGAGATCGACAACATCACCTACTTCCTCGGATCGCTGTTCTTCACCACCGCCGGATTCATCCAGTTGCGGCTCAGCGGCAGGCCGGTGCCCGGGGAGGAATCAGCGACGGTCGAACGCTACGACTGGTGGGCGGCGCTGGTCCAGTTCGTCGGCACCCTGCTGTTCAACGTGAGTACCGGGGTCGCGCTGATCCAGGGTCTCACCGTCGAACAGGACCGGGTGTGGGGGTGGCGTCCCGACCTCTTCGGATCGACGGCGTTCCTCGTCGCCAGCGGTCTTGCGGTGGTGGCCACCACCGAAACCGACAAGCTGTGGGATCCGCATGCCCGCAACTGGCGCAGCACTTGGCTGAACATGATCGGGTCGGTGGCGTTCGGGGTATCCGCGGTCGCCGCGTTCATCGTGCCCGGCACGGACGCGCTGGAGAACGCGACGATCGCCGATCTGGGCACATTCGTGGGCGCGGTCTGCTTCCTCGTGGCCGCACTGCTGATGCGCCCGCCTCACCCCAGATATTCGCCGAACCAGGCGAGGACACGTTCGTAGGCCTCGGCTGCCGCGGTCGCGTTGTAGCGGGGCCCGGTGTCGTTGAAGAACGCGTGATCGGCACCCGGAACCGTGACGATCTCGTGCGGTAGCCCCGCCTTCGCGAGTGCGGCAGCCGCGGCGTCGCGGGACGCGTTCACCCGGGCGTCCAATTCCGCGTAGATGGCGAGGACCGCGGCCCTCGACCCGGAGAAGTCGGCGCCGTCGGGCAGTGGACCGTAGAAGGGGACCGCCGCCGCCAGGCGTGGCTCGCCGGACGCGAGGAGTTGCCACACCATCCCGCCGCCGAAACAGAACCCGACCGCCGCGATCTTCTCGTCCGGCTCCCGTCGCCCGAGTTCGTCGACCCCGGCCTTCATATCTGCGACGAAGCGCGCCGGCGGCACGGTCGCCAGCGCGGCGGTCGCCTGCGCCTGATCGGTGAACGTCGCGGTCCCACCCTCTTCCGAGAGCAGGTCGAGGGCAAGTGCGGAGTAGCCGGCACCTGCGAATCGTCCCGCCACCGAACGGATGTGGTCGGTCAGGCCCTTGTTCTCGTGTATGACGAGGACCGTTCCGCGGGGTGTGGCGGCGTCGGCCCACGCACCCTGCAGGACGCGGCCGTCCGGGCCGGGGAACGACACCGCTTCGGTTGCGACGGCCTCGGCCGCTCCCGGCGGCGGGGGCGTCGCTCCGCCCGGCGTCACCGGAGCCGAGGTCGGCGACTCGTCGCTGCCGGTGGAGCAAGCGGCGAGCAGCGAGGACGCCGCCGCCACGCCGAGACCGATGAGGCCGAGTCTTCGTAACGCCTCGCGGCGGGACAGCAGCCCGTCGGCATGATCGATCGCGATCTCTTCGGCGATATAGCGCTGCAGTGGCGTCATGATCGTCCCCGTCCGCATCGGCTGATGTAGGGAATTATCCCTGGTCGAACCTGTGATCGGTATTGATTCCCAGTTCATCACTTTTCCTTATGCAGTGCGCCACTTATCTGTGTTGTACAGATTTCACCGGGGACCTCAAGATTGGTGCAACGGCACGAACTCCTCGCTCACCGCACACAGAAAGGAGCCCGTCATGCCGATCGCTGACCGTCACCCAGCCGTCGAAACGACGGCCCGAACATCGGTGGCCCCACCGATGCCGGACAACTCGACCGCGAACTTCGTCATGGCCATGAGCGCCGTCGCGACCGGAGTCACCGTCGTCGCGACGGACGGTCCCGGCGGGCGCGCCGCACAGACCGTGAGTGCGATGTGCTCCGTCTCGGCGGACCCGGCGCTGGTGCTCGTCTGCCTGCACGGGCGAAGCCCGGTCAACGACGCGATCTCCGAGAACGGTGTCTTCTGCGTCAATGTGCTTGCCACCCAGCACGATCACGTCGCCGACACGTTCGCCGGCCGCCCCTGGCCCGGCAAGCAGCGGTGGGACTTCACCTGCGGGCACTGGACCGTGGCCGAATCCGGCTCCCCCCGCGTCCACGACGCGATCGCGTCGTTCGACTGCACCGTCCACGACGTCATCGAGGCCGGCACCCACCGCATCTACATCGGACGCGTCGCCGCCGTGGAGGCGCACCCCGGCGAACCGCTCGTGTACGCCGCCCACACCTACAGCAAGCCCGCAGCGTTCGAACCCTCCACCTTCCCCGACTACCCGGACGCACACCCCGCGCCGAGGACCAGGAGCACGAAATGATCCGCACCGGAGATCAATACAGGGAGTCCATCAGGGACGGCCGTGAGGTCTGGGTCGACGGGGAACGCGTCAAGGACGTGGCCGACCACCCCATGTTCAAGCCGATCGTCGACGTGCGGGCCCGCATCTACGACCTTGCACACGACGAGGCCACGCAGGACGCGATGACCTACGTCGATCTCGAATCCGGCGAACGCAACGCCATCGCCAACAAGCTTCCCCGCACGCAGCAGGACTGGCTCGACAAGCGCGCCGCCGTCGACCTGGTCCTCGAGGACACCCGAGGCGTGGTCACCCGCGTCGGTGACGAGACCATCGGCGAGATGTGGTCGCTGTTCGACGGTCAGGACGTCCTCAACGAGGTCGACCCGCGCTTCTCGGAGAACATCCGCCGCCACCTGGAGCGGTCGGTCCGGGAGGACCCGTTCCACGTGTCGGCGAACACCGACCCCAAGGGCGACCGGTCCAAGGCGCCGCAGGATCAGGACCCCGACATGCTCCTGCACGTCGTGAAGGAGACCGACAACGGCATCGTCGTGCGCGGCGCGAAGTACGAGACCGCCGCCGCCTACTCCAACCAGGCGTTCACCAAACCCACCATCGCCAACTGGGGCAACAGCGAACTGTCCGACTACGCTGTCGGATTCGTGCTCGACATGGGTGCGCCGGGGCTGAAGTACATCTCCCGCAACGGGTTCGCCGGCCGCGCACCGGCCGCCGACTACCCGCTCGCCAACCGGGTCGACGAGGTCGAGTCCCTCGTCGTGTTCGACAACGTCGAGATCCCCTGGGAAGACGTCCTGTTCTACCGGCACACCCGGGCGGCCTGGTTCATCCGCTCCACCCTGCACCGCTACAGCGCGTTCCCGTTCGTCCAACGCACCCTGCACCTCGCCGATCTGATGATCGGATCCGCACTGTGGAACGTCAAGCAGAGCGGCCTCGAGAAGCAGCAGGCGGTGCAGGAGAAGCTCGCTCAGCTCGCCTGCTACCGGGAGACGATCAACGCCCATCTCACCGCGGCCATCTCGCTCGCCGAGCCCAGCCCCGGTGGCCTGCTGATGCCGAACCAGTCCCTGCTCTACACCGGGCGGGTGATGGCGCTCAGCCAGCTGCCCGCGATGATGCACATCGCCCGCGAACTGTGCGGCGGCCAGATCTGCATCACCCCGGACGCCGCCACGTTCGCCGACACCGACGTCGCGCCATGGCTGGAGAAGTTCTACTCCATCAACGACAACTGGGTGGCCGACGACCGCCGCAAGCTCCTCGCGTTCGCCCGCGACCTGCTCAACAGCGACTACGCGGGACATCGCCTGACGTTCCAGCTCTTCGCCCAGTCACCGCCCTTCGCGCAGCTCGCCGCCGTGTACCGCAACTTCGACTTCGACGGGCCGCTCGGGCTGGTCAAGGCCGCGGCGGGGCTGTCGGACAACGTCGACGGAGGTGTGGCATGACCACCCACACCCGCATCCGCCCGTTCAACACCCGCGACACGTACCCGGAACAGAACCTCGACAACGACCTCGCGCAGGCCGTCGTCGCCGGCGGAGTCGTGTATCTCCGCGGGCAGATCGGACAGGACCTCGACACCCGGGAGTCTGTGGGTATCGGCGACGTCGAGGCCCAGGCCGAGAAGGCGATGGCGAACATCGCGATGCTGCTGAAGGAATCGGGCAGCCGGCTGGAGGACGTCGTCAAGGTCACCATCTACCTGGTGGACGTCCGGTACCGAGAGACCGTCTACCGGGTGGTCGGACGCTGGCTGAAAGGTGTGCACCCCGTGTCCACCGGCATCGTCGTCGACGCCCTCGCCCGGCCCGAATGGCTCGTCGAGATCGACGCGACGGCAGTGATCAGCTCATGACGTTCTCACTCGTCGCCCGTGATTCCGCAGGCGCGTTCGGGATGGTCGTCTGCTCCTCCAGCCCCGCCGTAGCCGCACGCTGCCTGCACGTGCGGTCCGGGGTCGGCGTCGTCGCCTCCCAGAACGTGACCAATCCGCAGCTGGGGCCGATCGGCCTCGACGCGCTCGCGTCGGGTGAGGATGCGGAGACCGCGCTGAAAACCGCGCTCGCGCAGGAGAAGTTCCCGGACTGCCGGCAGGTCGTCGTCGTCGATGCGGACGGCGGCACCGCGGTGCACTCGGGCGCGCAGACGCTGGGCATCCACAGCAGCGCGCAGGGCGGCGGCGTCGCAGTCGCCGGCAACATGCTCCGCGACGAAGGCGTCATCCGGTCGCTGCTGTTCGGCTACGTGTCGAGCGCGGCCCCGACGTTCGAGGGCAGACTGCTCGACGGTCTCACCGCGGCCGTCACCGCCGGCGGCGAGGCGGGGCCCGTGCACTCGGCGGGAATCCAGGTGGTCGAGGACGTGCAATGGCCCGTCACCGATCTGCGCGTCGACTGGCACGACGACCCGGTCGGCGAACTGCGCCGGCTGTGGACGGTGTGGGAACCGCAGAAGCGGGACTACCGGGTGCGCGGAGTCGACCCGACCGCCGCCCCGTCCTACGGCGTACCGGGTGACCTGTGAGCGCCGACGCCGCGGTGCGCGACGGAGCCAGGCGGGCGGAAGACCGCATCCTGGCTCTGTCGCACGACCTCCACGCCCACCCGGAGGTCGCGTGGGAGGAGGAACGCTCGTGTGCCCGGGTCGCCGGGGTGCTGTCGGATGCCGGGTTCACGGTGGAGCAGCAGTACGTCGGACTGCCCACCGCATTCCGCGCGCACCTCGGCTCCGGACCGCTGCACCTCGCGGTCTGCGCCGAATACGACGCGCTCCCCGGGCTCGGGCACGCGTGCGGGCACAACGTCATCTCCGCCATCTCGGTGGGGACGGCGCTGGCCCTCGCCCCGCTCGTCGACGACCTCGGCATCACCCTGTCGGTGCTCGGCACCCCCGCCGAGGAAGGCGGGGGCGGCAAGATCGACATGCTGAAACGCGGAGCGTTCGAGGGCGTCCACGCCGCCGTCATGGCGCACCCCGGCCCGGTCGACGTCGCGCGGGCCGAGCCGTACGCGGTGTCCCACAGTCACATCCGGTACGACGGCAAGGCGGCACACGCCGCCGCGTACCCGGAACGGGGCGTCAACGCAGCGGATGCGTTCACGGTAGCGCAGGTCGCCATCGGGCTTCTCCGGCAACAGCTTCCGTCGAGCACACGAGTGCACGGGATGATGACCCGCGGGGGAGAGGCCCCCAACGCCATTCCGCAGCGAACCGAAGGCCGCTGGTACGTGCGCGCGGAGACGCTGGAGGAACTGGCCCGCATCGAGCCCCGCGTCGCCCGCTGCTTCGAGGCCGGCGCCGTCGCAACCGGCTGCGAACTCACCATCGCCCCCGAAAGCGAACCGTATTCGGAGTTCCGCACCGACGAAGCGCTGCTCGCGTCGTACGTCCGGCATGCGGAGGGACTGGGTCGCGTGTTTCGCACCGGCCCGGACTCGCTGATGAACCGGGCCTCCACCGACATGGGCAACGTCTCGCAGGTGATTCCCGCGATCCACCCCTACATCGGAATCGACTCCGCGCCCGCCGTCAACCATCAGGCCGAGTTCGCCGCGGCCAGCGCCGCGCCCGCGGCAGACCGGGCCGCCGTGGACGGCGCGCTGGCCCTCGCCCTGACCTTGCTCGACGCCTGCGCCTCCGGCACCCGTGAGTACTTATTAACCGCCCGACGTTAATAAGTACTCACGGGTGGAGCAAAGAATTCGAGCGCGATGTTGTCGGGGTCGCGGAACGAGATGCCGGAACCGTAGTGCGCGGTCTTGATGCCCCCGTGCTCGATGCCGAGTGCGTCGAGCCGCTCCATCCACCCGGTGAGTGCGTCGGGGGAACACTGGAACGCGATGTGGTCGAGTCCGACCTGCCGTTCGTCGAACGTCGCGGGAGCGCCGCTGTCGGGGTGCGTGTGCAGACCGAAGAGCATGCCGCCGTCGAGCGCGAACACCGTGTGGTGGAAGGTCCCCGATTCCTCGTCCTCGTCGAGCACGGGGTCCGACCCGAACAGTGTGGTGTACCAGGCGGTGCTGGCCGGTAGGTCGGACACGGTGATCGCGACGTGGGTGAGGCCCGGGAAACTGGACATCTGCGACAACTCTCTTCTCCGGTGGAACACGGTGGACGAGGTACTTGCACGGTCTCTTTTCGACCCTAGCGAGCCGGCGCCGCCGGGTGGTGGACAACGGCGAAACCTGCCCGAGCGGACAGGAGTTGGTCACCACGCAGGGCCGCACACGCAGAACCGCCCGAGCCTGTAACAGGCTCGGGCGGTGCGGTGTTCGGGGACTACAGCCGGGCAGGCACAGGTGTGGCGGACGTGGCCTTCGCTCCGGTGGAGCGACCGGAACCGCGCCGCGCCAGGAGCAGGTAGATGGGTCCGGTCACCACCAGCCCGGCCACCCAGGACAGGTCGGCGCCGCCGAGGAACGCGGACACCGGCCCCGTGTAGAGGGACGTGGCCATGAACGGAATCTGGACGATGATGCCGAGCAGGTAAGCGGTGATGGCCGTCCAGTTGAACCGGCCGTAGATGCCGCCGTCGAATCGGAAGATCGACTCGAGGTCGTAGACGCCCTTGTGGATGATGTAGAAGTCGATGAGGTTGATCGCCGTCCACGGCACCAAGACCACCAGGAGCACGACCACCAGATCGACGAAGTGCGAGACGAAGTCGGCCGACAGTGCGATGGCGACGACGGACGCCGCGACGAGGATGATCGTCGAGAGGATCACCCGGGCGCGGGCGGTCGGAATCCAGCGGGCGCGGAACGTCTGGACCGACGTGATGATGGCGAGGACGGCGCCGTAGAGGTTCAGCGCGTTGTGGCTGATGACGCTGAGCAGGAACAGCACCAGCATGATGCTGCCGAGGCTTCCCGTCGTTGCCTTGACGCCGTCCATCGTGCCCATGCCGACAGGTGCGGCGAGCGTGACGACCGCGCCGAACGCGAACGCGAGGAACGAGCCGAGGGTGCAGCCGAGGTAGGTCGCCCAGAATGTCGACGGCACGCGCACGTCCTTGGGGAGGTACCGCGAGTAGTCGGAGATGTAGGGCGCGAACGCGATCTGCCAGAGCGCGCCGAGCGAGACGGTCGCCAGCCAGCCGGCGAAGTCGAAGTCGCCCCGCGTGAGGAAGTCCGACGGCAGGTCGCCGGTGAGGATGGCGACGAAGCCCACCAGGATTCCGATTCCGAGAACCCACGTTCCGATGCGGTTGAGGATGTGGATCAACCGGTAGCCGATGATGCAGATGACGGCGGAGCCGAGGGCGCCGGCCACGATCCCCACGTTCACGGGTATGCCGTTCACGATCCCGTGCATCGACTGCCCGGCCAGGACGATGTTCGACGAGAAGAAGCCGAGATACATGACGGCGGCGATCACCACGATGATGAGCGCCCCGAACGTGCCGAACTGTCCGCGGCTCTGGATCAACTGGGGGATCCCCATCTGGGGTCCCTGCGCCGAATGCAACGCCATCAGGGCGCCCCCGGCGAGATGTCCGACGACGAACGCGACGAGACTCCACCACAGAGAGAGTCCGAACAAGCTGGGCCCGAGGGTGCCGGTCACGATCGGCAGCGGGGCGAGGTTGCTGCCGAACCACAGCGTGAACAGATCACGGAACCTTCCCGTGGCGATCGGATTCCGGGACGAACCCGATGGTGTGCTTCTCCAGCATCGGGGCGACGTGGTTGTCGGGCATCAATCCTCCGAACGGAGCGCTGGCGCGCCACTTCTAGTCGAGTAGTGGAGACCACAATGGTCGGAGGCGGTGAATCTGTACAGCACAACTAACTGATGCGTTGCATCACTTCTTCTGATTCACCAGGTCGGACTAGCCTGAGTCGATGCGCACCGTGGGAGTCGACCTGGCGGCCGAGCCGAAGAAGACCGCCCTGGCCGTCATCGACTGGTCCGGCGGTGTGGCCCGCGTCGAGTCCGTCCGGCTGGGAGCCGGGAACGACGCCGTCACCGAGGCCGTGCTCGCGTGCGACAGGGCCGGTATCGATGCACCGTTCGGCTGGCCCGACGCGTTCGTCCGCATGGTGTCCGAGCATCACACCGGCCGACTGTCCGCGACCAACGGTCTCGCCAACCGCGACGGGCGTCGACCGTTGACGAAGCGGCGCACCGACCTCGTGGTGCAGGCCGCGACGGGGATATCCCCGCTCAGTGTGTCGGCGGATCTCATTGCGCACGTCGCGTTGCGCTGCGCCGGAATTCTTGCGGAACTCGGCGACCTCGGCGTCGACGTCGGACGCGTCGACGGCCGCGTGGTCGAGGCGTATCCGGCGGCCGCGCTGCGCACCTGGGGGCTGGTGTCGCGCGGATACAAGAGCGCGCAGAACCGGGTGACGCTGGGGGAGTTGGTCGACGCGCTCCTGACGGCCGCGGACTGGTTGGAACTCGGTGCATTCCAGACGATCTGCCACGAATCGGACGACGCCCTCGACGCCGTGCTGGCCGCCGTCGTCGCGCGGGCCGCTGCCGTTGGCTGCACGGCACTACCCGTGGGCGACGACCGCGCCATCGCCGAGCGGGAGGGGTGGATCCACGTGCCGACGGGAGACTTGCAGTCGCTACGACCCTAACGGCGGATTCCTGCGACTGCGCTGGTAGACCGTCCGCGGCGACGCCCTCGGGCGAAACCTGGCAAATTGGACACCACACGCACCGTGCGTGGGCACACGAAGAAGGAGTCCAATGGCTTTCTGGGATCAGCTGAAGGCAAAGGCGTTCGAGATGAACGGCCAGCTCAAGACCAAGACGGCACAGTTCCAGAACAAGGAGTTCGCCAACGCCAGCATGGCCATGTGCGCCCTCATCGCCGCGGCGGACGGGACCATCGACCCGTCCGAGCGTCAGAAGACCGCGGCGCTGATCACCAGCAACGAGGCGCTGAGTGTGTTCCCGTCGGACGAGCTGAGCCAGAAGTTCGACTGGTACTGCAGCAAGCTGCAGTCCGATTTCGAGTTCGGCAAGATCGAGGCGACCGCCACCATCGCGAAGCTGAAGTCCAAGCAGGATCAGGCACGTGCCGTCATCCAGATCGGCATCGTCATCGGTGGCGCCGACGGCAACTTCGACCAGCACGAGCGAAATGTGGTGCGCGACGCCTGTTTCGCCGTCGGCATCGCTCCGGCGGAATTCGAACTCTGAGGTGATCGGTGACGCGCCCGGCGCAGGGCGCGTCACCGACGCTCAGTAGGCCGTGATGATCGGCGCCGGGTTCCACATGCCCGGACGCTGAATCCGGGTGGTGTCGATCTCCGCGGTCTTCGCGTCGGAGTCGAGCGGGGAGTACTGCTCCACTCCGCCCCAGTCACGGTCCCAGTCGTCCCTCAGATACGACGGTATGGTTCGGCTCGCCCGGGTCATCTCGATCCAGCCCAGAGGGCCTCCGCCGTACCGGTCCTGCCACAGGCTCGTCATGATCGCGCCGGGACGGTCGGGGAGGATCCGGTACTCGGGCGCCTCCGCGACACCCGTGCGGTGGTCGAACGGTCGCTGACACGGAAATGCAAGTCCCACAGCCCAGTCGATCATCACGGGTGCGTCGGATCCGATCACGTCGTTCAGTGTCTGCGTCCGCGGAACACGCGGCGGCGTCACCGCCAGCCACTGCTGTGTATCACTGTCCGTGTCCGATGCCACGAGTCGGATGACATCCGTATTGTCCGGCAGGGAATCGAGCGGAACGCGCAGATTCCGCCAGGACGGTGCCGGCCCGATGTCGATCGGCGTCACGCGTCCCGATACCGCGACAGCGCCGTCCGGCTGCGCGGTGCCGTACTCCACCTCGAGGTTCTGGCCGTACGTGACGACGCCGTCCGCGTCGACGGAGTGGATGCGGCCCGCCGCGGCGATGGAGACGATATCCCCCGCCCCGGCGTCCGAGTCGGGGTTCGGCAACCGGTACCAGCCCGTGGTCAGTGACGCGTCGCCGTCGCTGCCGTCGCTGCCGAGGACCGGCGTGCGGTCGGGGTCGAGGCCGAACGGCAAGGCCACCGCGCTGCCGTTGACACCCACCGCGCCGGCGCCGCCGCCGGTGCCCGCGGCGTTGCTCGACGCCGTCTGCTCGGTGTTGTCGGTCTTGACGGAGTTGGCGACGCCCGCATCCGACGATTCCTCGTCGGCACTCAGGTCGCCGGCGACGCCGTTCGGTGTGAAGCCGACGGTGCCGGTGCCCGCGAGGGCGGTCGCGGCGTCACCCGACAGTGGTTGCAGCAGCGACGCGTTGGGATCGGTTTCGAGTAGGACGTCGTTGGCCAGACCGCACGGTGCGCCGGTGACGGCGTCGACGTTGGAGCGGGCGAGGGAGTACGCGGGGTATTGCGCGACCGCGCCCTTCGCCATCGACAGCACCTCGAACAGCACCATCGCGGCGGCCGCCACCGTCAACGGCGGGATCGCCCACAATCGGCGTCGCCGCACGGATTCGGTCCGGGTGTAGGGCTCGCGGAAGTAGCACCACGCCGCCATCAGCAGCATCACCAGGGTGGCGCCGAGCAGGATCGTGCCGGCACCCAGGCCGGCGATCGACACCGGCTTGTCCCACCACGGGACGCTGTAGCTGGACACGTACCACCACCCGTTGGTGCTGGTGAAACACATCGCGAGCAGGAACAGCACGGCGGCCGCGAACAGGGCGCGGTTGCGTGGCGAGCGCACCACGGCCGTGCTCACCGCCACGGACGCCAGGACGGCGAGTGACCCCGCGAGGCCCGCGTAGATGCCGAAGTGGTGCGTCCACTTGGTGGGCGTGAACATCATCAGCCCCATCGCGGCGAGCGTGATGCCGATGAGCCGCCGCGACGGTCCGGCCGCGGTCCCGGGGATCCGGCCGCCCTTGCGCAGCATCACGAGGACCGTCACGGCCAGGCTCAGCACCATCACGAACACGCCGAACCGACGCGACAGCGAACCGTCGACGGAGATGTTCAGCAGGTACTGGTAGCGGAGGTATTCGTCGAACCAGGGAACGTTGGGGCCGATCGCATGAACGTGCTGCATCTCCATGACGGCGGCGAGGGTCTGATCGGCGAACACCGCCACCAGGATCACGGTTCCCGACGCGACGAGCGGCGCCAGCAACGCGACGTATCCCACCGTCTTGGCCCGGGCGATCACGATCTGCAGGATCGGCCGGGCACCCGCGACCAGGGCGCCGAAACAGATCAGCCCGGACGGGCCCGCGGTCAGCGTGGCCGCACCGACCAGGATCGCCACCGCGGCGGGCAGCAGTCGCCGGGTCGCGACGGCGCGTTCCACCGAGCACCACGTGAGCAGCACGCCCACCGCGACGATCGGCTCGGGCCGCAGACCGTTGTTGTACGGGAGCCAGAACGCGAGGAACACCAGTCCGCCGGTCCACAGCGCGAGCCGGTTGCCCCGGACCGCGGCGCCGAGTCGCGGTGCGACTTCACGGCTGATCACCAGCCACGCGACGATGCCGGCGAGCAGCGCGGGCAGACGCACGAACGGGCTCGCCGGGGTGATGTTCGCCAGCACCGCGAGGACGTCGTAGTACGGAGACCCGAACGGCGCTTCCGGGACGCCGTACCAGCGGAAGTAGTTGGCCATGTAGCCCGCGGCCTCGGACGTGCGGGCCATGTTGAACTGATAGCCGTCGTCGGAGGTGGAGGCGCCGATGAAGTGCCAGAGCACCAGCGTGCCGATGACGACGGCGTCGACGGCCCCGAACGACCACCAGCGGATGGGCTGGAATCGTCGCGCCCGGCGCCCGTCGACGTTGTCGAGACGGTGCAGAGCCACCAGCGCCAGGATCGTCGCGAGCGCACCGACCACCATGGCGACGAACTTGATGGTCGACGGCGTCGACGAGAAGCGGCTGTCGATCTGAGCCGTCACCTGTAGTCCGTCGGGCGCCGCGCCGTCGAGGTCGCTGAAGATGCCCACCATCTGCGGGCGGAGGTCGCCGTCGACGACAGTCGGTGCGTCCTGGCCCGCCGCGACGAATCCCGCGGTGGTCCGCGTGGAATCCGACGACACCACGAGCGCGCAGTCGGCGGGTAGCTGGTCCACCGGCGACGACAGGAGCACCTTGTTCCGCAACAGCACCTCGACGCCGGCGGGACCGTCCGGGGTCGCGGGATTCACCCTCGCGACCAGTCCGTACTTCCCGGCGTCGGCGGCGCCCGCGGGGGCGGTGGAGGTCAGGATCCCGCCGCGGTCGGCGAGTTCACCGACCGCCGAACAGGGGATCCGGACGTCGAGGCTCAGCGGCGCGTAGGTGACGAGCGGTGCCTCGACGCTTCCGGTGCTGCCGTTCTGCGGCCAGGTGAGGGTCGCGCTGTCCTGCTCGACCGGAAGGAACGGGAGCGACAACGTGAGCAGCACTCCGAAGACGGAGGCGATGATCGCGAGAAGGCGGGCGGAGCGGATCGACTGACCGACGGGGGACGACTGGGGCGGGGTCCCGATCGGCGACTCGTCCGAGTCGTCTCTGGACACATTCGCCGATTCCAGCCTGCTGTCAGTCACGACGTCGGATAGTACCCATCCGCGCCAATGGTTAGCGAAGGCAAGGAACAGGCCTGGTCGGAGGGCCGGCCGCCCCGACTGATCACATGTGGAAGTGCTTCAGAATCCGCGACCGGCGCTCCGCTCGGGTGGAGAGATGGTGGTGATGCCGGGGACCGCGGCGGTGCTGAACTTCGGAATGCACTTCGCGGATGATCTCGAACATGCCTCCGCCTTCCTTCTACGCGAGTCGGTAGCCCGACGGTAGGTCGGCACAGGGGTGAGCCGATTCACCCGGGGCGGGTGAACCAGGTCACCGCTCGCGTACTTTCGTCGTACCCGCCCCCGGGGTGTCCCTACCCCTCTGCGCGACAGAAGAACGATCATCCCGTGACGGGCTGCACCGACAGCTGCTTCACGCCGGTCTGCGAACAGCCGGTCGTGGCGTAGGGGACGAACACCGACCCGGTGTCGTTGGGTGGGTACACCCGGAATCCCGCGACCGGAGTCGGGCCACACGTCTCGGCCGGATAGTTCTGCACCACCGTCGCGCGCACCGCTGCGGTGGCCCGTGCGCCCGGGGCAACCGTCACCGGAGTCTCGGTTCCGCCGTCCCGCTCGGCCGCGGCACCCACCTGCGGACCGTCCGGGCCCGCGACGTAGGACACCCCGGGGTATCCGTGGAGGACGCAGTCGCGGGTGCCGGTGTTGGTGAAGACGAGCGGGATCTCCTGAGATCCGGCGGCCCCACTCGCCTCTCCGAGCGTCACCTGCAGCTCGCCGATCAGGCAGCGGTCGGGATGGGGTGCGGTCGTCTCGGTCGTCTCGGTCGTCTCGGTCGTCTCGGTCGGCGCGGACGGGGTGGTGGTGGTGGTTGCAGTGGTGGTCGCCTCCGAAGTCGTCGAGGTGACGCCGCCGGGCGAGGGTTCGGCGGTTCCCGTCTCGTCCGTCGAGCCACACGCCGAGGCGGTGAGCACGGCGGCGATTCCGAGTACGCCGAGAAGGGTGCGTGCCGGTGACTGCGTGCGCATCTGATCGCTCCTCCTGCTGGGTGTGCTGCCGTACGTCGATGGTCCGCGATCGGTGGCATCCTGGTGTGTGGTTCGGGGAGATCGCATTCGCCCCTCGCCGGAGGATTCCGGTCGTAGGCTGCGGGGCGCAGGGGGAACCGCGACACTTTCACTGGAGGCTGATCAATGAGCGAAGTTCTGGACCGGACCATGATCTACATCGACGGATCCTGGGTCGATTCGCAGGGGACCGGCCGGATCGACGTGGTGAATCCGGCCACCGAGGACGTCATCGCGGTGGTCGCCGAGGGCACCGCCGACGACGTCGATCGCGCCGCGAAGGCCGCGCGAGCAGCCTTCCCCGCATGGTCCGCGCTCAGCGGCAAGGAACGTGGCGAGTACCTCCAGAAGGCGGCTGCCCTGATCAAGGAGCGACTCGACGACTTCACCGCCCTGGTGTCCCGCGACATGGGCATGCCGCTGGGATTCGCGAAGCCCATCCAGATCGGCATGCCGCTCGCGAACCTCGCCGCCTTCGCCGAACTGGCCGCCACCTACGACTTCGACGCCCACGAGGTGGGCAACTCGCTGATCGTGCGCGAGCCGATCGGTGTCGTCGGGGCGATCACCCCGTGGAACTTCCCGCTGCACCAGGTGGTGCTCAAGGTCGGCGGTGCTCTGGCCGCGGGATGCACCGTGGTGCTCAAGCCGACCGAGGTGGCGCCGCTCGCCACCTACGCGCTCGCCGACATCTTCGACGAAATCGGTCTGCCGGCAGGCGTGTTCAACCTCGTCAGCGGATTCGGGCCCGTCGTGGGCGAGGCGATCGCCGGCCACCCCGAGGTGGACATGGTCTCCTTCACCGGCTCCACCCGCGCGGGCAAGAGGGTCGCGGTGGTCGCGGCCGAGACGGTGAAGAAGGTGGCACTCGAGCTCGGCGGCAAGTCGGCCAACGTCATCCTCGACGACGCCGACCTGACGAAGGCTGTCACCGACGGAGTGGCCAAGTGTTTCCTCAACTCCGGTCAGACGTGCTCGGCGCTGACCCGGATGCTGGTCCCCGCGGACAAGGTGGACGAGGCCGCCGCCATCGCGGCACAGGTCGCGCAGAATTACTCCGTCGGCGATCCGACGGCCGCCTCCTCGGTGCTGGGGCCGCTGGTGAACTCGAACCAGCTGAAGCGGGTCCGCGGGTACATCGAACAGGGCATCGCGGAAGGCGCGCGCGCCGTACTCGACGGTCGGGAGACCGGCCAGGAATCCGGCTACTTCGTCGGCCCCACCGTGTTCTCCGGCGTCACCGAGGACATGACCATCGCCAAGGAGGAGATCTTCGGCCCCGTCCTGTCGATCATCGGGTACCAGGACGAGGACGACGCCGTGCGGATCGCCAACGCGACGGAATACGGACTCGCCGCCGGCGTCTGGTCCGGTGACCAGGACCGCGCCGACCGCGTCGCGCGGCAGCTGCGCGCCGGCCAGGTCGAGGTGAACGGCGGGGCGTTCAACACCAACGCCCCGTTCGGCGGATACAAGCAGTCGGGCATCGGCCGCGAGGCCGGCGTCCTCGGCTTCGAGGAGTTCCTCGAGATCAAGTCGATCCAGCGGTAGGCGGCAGGCGGCTTCGCCGCCCGTGCGCCTTTCTGGTAGTGGCTGCTACCAGAGAGGCGCACGGGTGCGGAGCGCAATTGGCCTCACGCTGAACCGAATCCGTGACTCCCGACCGTCGCGGTCCTACCCTCGAATCGAGGGGTGGACAGCAGAAATGAGGGAATGACATGGATCTCGGTCTAGGCGGCAAGCGGGCGATCGTCACCGGCGGCAGCCGCGGAATCGGTCTCGCGATCGCGCGCAGCCTCGCGTCGGAGGGGGTCGATGTGGTGCTCGCGGCAAGGGGCGTCGAGGCGCTCGAACTGGCGGCGAAGACGCTGTCGCAGGAGACCGGGCGCCGGGTGATCGGGGTACCCACCGACACCGGCGACGACAATTCGGTGCACGCCCTCGTGCAGCGAACGGTGGACGAACTCGGCGGCGTCGACATTCTCGTGAACGCCGCGGCCACACCGTGGAGCGCGGGCAAGCCGAGCGACTTCGCGTCCACCACCGACGACGTGGTGCGCGGCGAACTCGAGATCAAGGTGCTGGGCTATCTGCGGACGGCCCGCGCGGTGGCACCGCACCTCATCGAGCAGGGGTGGGGCCGGATCATCAACATCAGCGGGCTCGGTGCACGCCAGGCCAATTCCATCGCGCAGACCGTGCGGAACGTCGGTGTGTCGGCGCTGACGAAGAATCTCGCCGACGAACTCGGCCCGCACGGAATCAACGTCACCGTGGTGCATCCGGGACTGACGCGGACGGAACGACTCGTCGACCGCCTGGCCGAGCAATCCGAGGACGAGGGTGTGCCGGTGGCCGAGCTGGAGTCGCGGCTGGCCACCAACTCGATCCACCGGCTGATCGATGCGAGCGAGGTCGCGGACGTCGTCACTTTCCTGGCCTCACCGCGCAGTGTCGGGATCACCGGTGACGCGGTGGCCGTCGGCGGGGGTGCTCCGGGCGCCGTCTACTACTGAGTCCGGGCGGGTGACAGCACGCCGTCGTGTTCGGTGACTTCCCGGGCGGCGCGCTCACCGGACCGGATGGCTCCGTCGACCCAGCCGCACATCACGGACGAACTTTCCGTGCCGGCCCAGTGAATGCGACCGCAGGGCTCGCGGAGGGCGTGGCCGAACTGGGTGAGCACTCCCGTCGGTGCATGACTGAGCATGCCGCCGCCGGAGTAGCGTTCGACGCTCCAGTTCTGCTCGATGTAGTCGATCGGGGAGGCCGCCTTGCTTCCGAACCTCGCGGTCAACTCCCCGAGCACCGCCTTCTTCCGCTCCGCTTCCGACAGCGTCCCCAGTTTGCGGGCGATCGGTCCCTCGACGATCACACACAGAACACCGGGACGTCCCGTGTCCGTGCTCGCGTCGATGGTGATCGTCGCGGGGGAGTCGGGTGCCGCTGACTGCCCCGACAGTCCGTCGGCGCGCCAGAAGGGTTCGTCGTAGAGGACGGCGATCTTCATGACCGCACCGCTCGGCATTCTCTGGTGCAGGAAGGACCGATCCATCGGGAGCATGGGCTCGTAGAGGATCTGGCTCGCGATCGCGAGGGGTACCGCCACGATCGCCCTCCGGGCCCGCACGGTCATGTCCGCGGATCGGACGGTCACGCCGTCGCCGTCCTGCGCGATGTGCCGGACGGGTTGCGACAGGTGGAGTGCGTCGCCGATCTCGGCTGCCATCGGACGGTAGATGGCGCCCATTCCGCCGACCGGTCGCGCGTCCTCGGCGGCGTCCTTCACACCGAGAACGAAACTCGGACCACCGCCCGATGCCATCTGGTACAGGACGAACAGCATCGACACCTCGGACGCCGCGGATGTGTAGCAGCCGGCGATGGCGGTCTCGAGTAGGTCGTGGGCGGGCTTCGACAACGTGTTGTCACCGAGCCACTTCGCGAGACTGATCGAGTCCCACTTCGCCGCCTTCTTCGCCTCCCACGGCGCCTCGAGCGGGATCGTCTTACACATCTCGCCGAGTTCGACGAACACGGCGCCGAGATTCGCAGCCGCCCAGGGACTCATCGTCAGGGGAATCGTGCCCTTGTACCGGTACTGCTTGCCGTCGACGACCATCATCGCCTCGCCGTCGGTGTACTGCTTGTAGCTCTTGACGCCGAATTCGTCCATGAGGGCGTAGATCCGGTCCTGTCCCGGCCCGATCCACGCACCGCCGCGATCGATCCACGAACCGTCCTCGCGGACCTCGGTGAACGTGCGCCCGCCGATCCGGTCACGCGCCTCCAAGAGCGCGACCGATTGTCCGGCCTGTTTCACGCGCAGTGCCGCCGTCAGTCCGGCGAATCCAGCGCCTACGACGCAATAGTCGACCTCGATGTCTGCCATGACAAATCCCCTCGCGCTCGCCCCGGTGGCCTCGTGCGGCCGTATGCAATGGATGCGTCGCGATTCGTCCTGGGGGTGTGAATTCCTCTCTCCGGGAATGAAACCGCCGCGCACAGAACGTATTCATCCTTACTCGCGGCGAGTCGTGCGGTCAAGGCTTGCGCGCGTGAGTAATTGTCAACCGCCCGCGGTTAACAAGTACTCACGGGCGGGGACGAGCGGGAAGACCTGCGCGGCGATGCGCTCGAGTTCCTCGTGCGCGGGGGAGCACTGGATGAGCAGCAGGGTGAGACCGGCGTCCTGGTAGGCGCGGATCTTCTCGGCGACCTGTTCCGGTGTGCCGACGAGGTCGGGGCGCAGTCCACGCGTGCCGACGGAGTATTCGCGCTTGGACAGTTCGACGTCGAGTTCGGAGTTCTTCACGAACTCCTCGAACGACGCATACCCGGGCGAATGCGGATCGACGGTGGTGATGCGTTCGAGTTCGGCACGGGCTTCGGCTTCGGTGTCGCGCACGATGATGTACGTCGACATGCCGAATTCGGCTATGTCCCGCTGGTGGATTCGCTGCGACCTGGCGTTCATGTCCGCGATCTTCGTGCGCACCTCGTCGACGGTGCCGCCGTGCAGCACGTACGAGTCGGCGAAGGTCGCGATCGATTCACGGCCGCTCTCGCTCTCACCGCCGGCGAAGACCGGGGGATGGATGCCGGGTTTCGGCGACAGGATCGAGTCGCGCACGCTGAAGTGCTCGCCCTGGTAGGTGAATGGTGTGTGTTCCCACAGTCCACGGAGAACGTCGACGAATTCGGTGGCCTGCCGGTATCGGTCGTCGTGCCGGGTGAAGGCCCCGCCGTACTGCCGGGCTTCCTCCTCCCACCACGCGGCGACGACGTTGAGCGCGAACCGCGCCGCGCCGGCATCGGTTGTTCCGGCGATGTCGGTGATCGTCGCCGATTCCTTCGCGGTGACCGCCGGCAGGTGGAATCCGGGTCGCACCGCCGTCATCACTCGGAGCTGTTCGGTGACCGCGAGGATCGCCGACGACAGCGACCACGCCTCGAGGCTGGGCGCGTCGACGCCCTTGCGGTCGTTGAGATAGAGCTCGGGCACGAGGGTGGTGTGGTATCCGAGCCGATCGGCGAGCTGTGAGAGCTTCTTGACGTAGTCCCAGGTGGCGGGCATCCCTTCATCGCCGAGGTTGCGCAGGAAGCCGCCGTAGATGGGCGTCCAGTAGCCGAAGTGCATGTCATTCCTCCGTGATGGCGTCGAGCGAAGCACGCAGATCGTCGACGAGGTCTTCCAGGTTTTCCAGTCCGATCGACAATCGGACGGTGCGGTAGCCGAATCCGGCGTCGCGGAGTTGCGTGTCGCCGAGATGGCTGTGCGTGGTGGTGGCGGGGTGCACTACCAGCGAACGGGCGTCGCCGATGTTGGCGACGATCGAGAACAGTTGCAGCGAGTCGATGAACTTCGCCACCTTCGAGTCGTCGACGGCGAGATCGAACGAGAAGACCGAGCCGGCGCCTCGCGGCAGGTACCGCTGGGCGGCGTCGTGCCACCGGTTGTCCGGCAGTCCGGGGTAGTTGACCTTGGCGACCGCGGGATGACCGTCGAGAAATTGTGCGATCGCCAGTGCCGAGCCGACTTGCCGTTCCAGTCGCAGGTCCAGCGTCTCCAATCCCTGAAGCAGCTGGAACGAATTGAACGGGGACAGTGCGGGACCGAGATCGTGGACGATCTTCGTCTTCGCGTAGACGAGGTAGGCGCTCCGTTCGCGGCCGAACTCCTCCCACAGCACGAGGTCGCCGATGCGCGGGTAGGGCTCGGTGAACTGGGTCCACCGCTGCGGTTCCGCGCCGAAGTCGAACGTGCCGAGGTCCACGATCACACCACCCAGCGACGTCCCGTGCCCACCGATGAACTTGGTGGCCGAGTACACGGTGATGTCGGCTCCGAAGTCCTTCGGGCGGAGCAGATACGAGGTGGCGATCGTGTTGTCGACGATCAGCGGGACCCCCACCTGGTGCGCGATGTCGGCCACGGCCCGGACGTCGAGCACGGAGGCGACGGGGTTGCCGATCGTCTCGGCGAAGAAGGCCCGGGTCTCGGGACGCGCGGCCGCACGCCAGGCGTCGAGGTCGTCCTGATCGACGAGCGTGACCTCGATCCCGAAGTCCGCGAAGGTGTCCGTGAGGAGATCGACGGTTCCCCCGTACAGCTGCCGAGCCGCGACGATGTGCTGTCCGGACTTGGCGAGGGTGAGCAGGGCGACCGCGACGGCGGACTGTCCGGATCCCGTGGCCAGGGCGGCGACACCGCCGTCGAGATCGGCGAGACGCTGCTCGAACACGGCCTGGGTGGGGTTCCCGGTGCGGCTGTACAGGTTTCCCTTCCGGCGGAGTGCGAAGATGTCCCGCGCCTGTTCGAAGCTGCCGAAGTCGTAGGCAACCGATTGGTAGATCGGGGGGATCGCGGTGTTCTGCGTCGTTCCGGGTTGATAGCCGGTGCGGACCTGCCGGGTCGCGAACCCTGTGGTCTCGGGCATCGGTGTGCCTGTCCCTTCGTCGGTATTTCTGAACGGGTGAATCACAAACGAATATGTTCGGAACAAAACACGAAGCGAGGCGAGAAGGCACGTGTTTTGTTCTGCTCGAGCTTTAGTCTTGTTCGACCTCGCGCGTGTGGGTCAGGGTGACGCAGTCAATCCTGCGAACAACACCCCGAATGAGGTAATCAGTGGACATCGACTGGCTGGAACCCGAAGCGACTGTGCGTGGCTCGGTGATCGTCGTCGCCGGCCGCGGTGAGCGTGCTCACGTGTATCGCCGGTTCGCCCGCCGGATCGCCTTCGATGGTTACCGTGTCGCGGTGGTGGAGAACGATCCCGCGGCGACCGCTCGGGTGATCGCAGATGCCGAGACCGCTCTCCCTCTCACCGTCGTCGGATCGGACAGTGGCGCCCTGACCGCCCTCGACCTCGCCTCGACGCATCCGGCCGTGTCCGGGGTCGTGGCAGCGGGACTACTCGTCGCCGGCGCCGACGCCTTCACCGGAGAGTGGGACGGCGAACTCGAGGTCCGTTCCGCGTGTCCCGTGCATCGGGGGGTCCTGTCCTCGGCCGACGCTCTCGAGCGGGGAACGCTCGGTGCGGAGACACCGGTGGCCACGGCGGATTCGCTGACTCACGTGCAGGTTCCCGTCCTCGTCGTGCACGGAGGCGCCGACGTCCTGAGCCCGGCAGCGGACGTCCTGGCCGTCACGTCCGCGTTGCCCGACGCCCGGGTCGTCGTCGTCCACGAGGGACTGCACGACATCCTCAACGACGTGTCCCACCGGTCGGTCGCCGCCGAGATCGTGCAGTTCCTCGAGCGCCTCCGCCTGCCCGGTACGCCCGACATCATCCTCCGCGAACCGGCAAGGGCACTCACGCAGTGACCCGGACGCGCGGGGCGCGGGGGCGGTAGTGGTTGTCGATCGAAGGGGTGTGGATGTCAGCGGTGCTGGAGACGGAGGCGATTGCCCCGGAGTGGTTGCTCGAGCGGATCGACGGCCGCACCGCGGAACTGGCCGATGCCGTCGCCGACCTCATCAGGTCGGGTGAGCTCAGCCCCGGCGATCGCCTGCCGACCGTCCGCGCACTCGCGAAATCGACCGACCTCAGTGTCGGTGCGATCGTCAGTGCCTGGGGCCGGCTGCAGGAACAAGGGTTCGTGCAGACCCGCCGTCGCGGCGGCACCGTCGTTCTCCCGCCGCTCGACAGCGTGCCCGAGCGCGGCATACCCGACTGGCGTGGCGTCGACCTGGCGCAGAATGCACCCGACCTGGCGCTGCAGCCGTCCCTGTCCGACGCTTTGTTGTCCAGCCTGGACGCCGAGACGCTGAATGTGTTCGGCCGCGAACTGATGACCGAGCGGTTGAGGAACGCCGTCGCCCCGGGGTGGCCGTTCGAACCGGAGGCCTGGGCTACGGCGGGCGGTGGAACCGAGGCGTTGTTGCTGGCCGTCGAGGCGGCAGCCCCACCCGGCTCCATGGTGGCCGTTGACGAGCCCCTGGGCCCCGGCGTTCTCGACACCCTCCGCGACCTGGGGTTGGATGCCGTCGGCGTCGGCGCAGATCGCGACGGCCCCCGGCCGGACGCTCTCGACGCGGCACTCTCGGCCGGTGCGGTGGCCTTCGTGTTCCAGCCCGGTGCGCCGTTCGCGGTCGACCATGCGGTCAGTGCGAGGCGCACGAGGGAACTCGCCGAGGTGCTGCGACGGCATCCGGCGGCGTGGGTCGTCGAGGACGACTCGATCGGACCGCTCGAACCGCAGCAGCCTCCCTCTCTGGGATCTGAACTGCCACAGCGGGTCGTCCGGATCCGCAGTTATTGCAAGGCATATGGGATAGACGTGCGGACCTCCGTTCTCGGCGGGTCCCGCGAGCTGGTCGAGAAGGCCATGAAGGTGCGCAGTCACGGCGTGGGCTCGAACAGCAGAATCCTGCAGAACACTCTCGCCCACCTGATCGGCAGCGCCGATGCCGAGCAGGCGGTCACCGCAGCGCACGAGCGCTACGTCGCCAGGCGCACATCGCTGCTGGAGGCCCTGATCGACCGCGGCATCGAGGCCTCCGCGGGCCCGCACAGTCTGGTCGTGTGGGTCACGGTGTCGGACGAGACCGCGGCCCTCGTCGCGCTGGCGCGGCAGGGCATCTCCGTGGGGGCCGGTTCCCGCTCGTTCGTGCAGGCACCCGCGCGGCAACTCCTGCGCTTGTCGGCCACCCAATTGCCCGACGATCCGGACCTGATCGGGCAACTCGCCGACGTCGTCGCGGTGGCCGTCGCGGAGTCGTCGCGCGAGTTCTTCGACTGATCGTGCTTTGTTCGGCAGCCCTGCGGGACATACGAAATATGTTTTGAAACATCGAGAATTTAATACTCTGCACGCGCCTGTTTGCTCCATACACTTCAACGCGGCGTGCCGAGGCAGGTGCCTGACGGCGGACGACGAAGGAGCGAGAACATGACGAGACGGCAACTGAAATTGGGAGCTGTCCTCACCCCCACGGGTGGGCCCGGGCACCCGTACACCTGGCTGGACCCGGAAATTCCCGCCGACGCGAGCGTCGACATCGACTGGTACATCCGCTACGCGCGGCTGGCCGAGCAGGCGCGGTTCGACCTCGTGTTCATCGTCGACAGCCAGTTCATCACCCCCGACTCGCCCCCGCACTACCTGAACCGGCTCGAGCCGCTGACGTTGCTGTCGGCGCTCGCGGTGGCCACCGAACATATAGGGCTCGTCGGGACGCTGACCACGTCGTTCAATCAGCCGTTCAACCTCGCGCGACGGTTCGCGTCTCTCGACCTGATCAGCCGCGGCCGTGCCGGCTGGAACGTGGTCACCAGTGGCGACTCGGGTACCGCCGGAAACTACGGCCTCGAGGAGCATTACGACTACGCCACCCGCTACGGCCGGGCACTCGAACACGTCGAGGTCGTCAAGGCGCTGTGGGACTCGTACGAGGACGACGCGTTTCCGCGCGACCGGGAGGCCCGCCGCTTCCTCGACCCGGACAGGCTGCACACCCTGGACCACCGTGGTGAGCACTTCTCGGTGGTGGGCCCGCTCAACATCGAACGCTCGCGGCAGGGGCAGCCGGTGATCTTCCAGGCCGGTGACTCCGACCAGGGCCGCGACCTCGGAGCTCGTATCGCCGACGGGATCTTCACGCACGCGCCGAGTTTCGAAGCGGGAGCGGCGTTCTACGCCGACATCAAGACCCGCGCCGCGGCCTACGGGCGCGCTCCCGAGGACATCGTGATCCTGCCAGGCGTCACCGTCACCGTGGGCGACACCGACGCCGACGCGCGCGAGATCGAGCGCGCAACCCAGCTGGCGGACAACGACTTCGGAAAGTCCCTCCGGGAACTTGGCCGGCCCTTCGGCTGGCACGACTTCCGGCAGTACGACCTCGACGCACCGTTCCCCACCGAGGCACTGCAGCACGCCGAGCGCAGCTTCTACACGCAGGCCAAGAAGATCGCCGACCTCGCCGCCGACCGCGGGCTGACACTGCGGCAGACGGTCGAGGCCCTCAGCGCGCCGAAGACGTCGCCGTTCACGGGTAGCGCCGAGACCGTCGCGAACGAACTGCAGCGCTGGCTGGACGGCCACGCCCTCGACGGCATCAACATCCACATCGGCCACCCGGCGCAGTTCCAGCGCTTCGTCGACGAGGTGCTGCCGATCCTGCGTGAGCGTGGCGTCGTCCGGGAGGACTACGAGCAGAACACGTTGCGCGGCAACCTCGGCCTGCCCTTCGCGGAGAACCGCTACACCCGGGCGCGGCGTGAGGGAATCGACCCCGCCCCGCTGCCCGGCACCACCGCATCGCTGTCCGCGAGCGTCTGAATCACCACCCCCTTTGCATGGTCAGGAGCACCCAGTGAGCAAGAAGAGCCGGCGGATCGCCGGCGCCGTAATACTCGGAGTGATCGTCGGGCTCGTTGCCACCGCGTGCGGCGGTGGCAGCAGCTCGGACGGCGCCGAGGTCAAGTGGGCGTTCAGCCTCCCCACCTCCTGGGATCCGGTGACGAGCCGGACAGGGAACGACATCAACACGATCAGCCTCGCGTACGCGTCGCTGACCCGGCTCGACGCCGAGGGCAACGTCGAGCCGTCGCTCGCCGAGAGCTGGAAGTACAACGCCGACGGCACCGCCGTGACGTTCACTCTGCGTGACGGTCTGACGTTCTCCGACGGGACCACCCTCGACGCCCAGGCGGTGAAGGCGTTCTTCGACCGCGGCAAGACCCAGGACGACTCGTTCCTCCGCGATCAGCTCGCCGGGGTCACCGAGGTCACGGCCGACAGCGCCACCGACGTCACGCTGCACCTGGCCGACGCCGACTACCAGATCCCCTACCTGGTCGCCGGGCGTACCGGGGCCATCGCCAGCCCGACCGCGGCCGCCGACCCGCAGAAGCTCAGTGTGTGGCCGGTCGGTGCCGGTCCCTTCACGATCACCGACTTCGTCGCCGAGGACCACGCGTACTTCGAGAAGAACCCGAACTACTGGGACGCCGACAACATCCACATCGACCACTTCGAACTCAGCGTTGCCCCGGACCCGGCCACACTCGTCGCCGGTGTCCAGTCCGGCTCCATCGACTTCGCGACACTGCCGGCCCTGCAGTCCAAGGAAGCCGAGGCCGCCGGTCTCGATGTCACCGTGAAGCCGTCGCTGGCCGCGAACGACATCTCCATCAACCTGAACAAGGCCCCGTTCGACAATCCGAAGGTCGTCGAGGCGTTCCGGTACGCATTCGACCGCCAGGCGTTCGTCGACGTCATCACGAACGGGTTGGGTAGCACGACGAGCCAGCCGTTCCCCGACGGGTATCTCGCCTTCAACCCGGAGGTCGAGAAGCTCTGGAACTACGACCCCGACAAGGCATCTCGACTCCTCACCGAGGCGGGATACGGACCCGGGCAGTTGTCGATCGAGGTCACCGCCCAATCGGCGGCCACCAACCGGGCGGAGCTCGTGCAGGCGCAGCTGAAGAAGGTCGGCGTCGAGTCCACCATCAAGGTGGTCCCGCCGGGATCGTCGACGTGGCAGAGCGAGGTCTACATCGCGAAGAACCCGCAGCTGGCGACGGACGGCACCATCGGGCGTGAATCCCCGGTGCAGAACCTGCTCGCCGTCTACGGTCCGGAAGGCATCATGAACCTCAGCGGACCGCACGCGTCGCCGGAGTTCTCCGCCGCGCTCGATGTCGTGCGTCGCACGCCCCTCGAGGACCCTGAGTACAAGCCGCGGCTGTGGCAGGCCGTCAAGGTCGGTGTCGAGCAGTCACCGACGAACTACCTCTTCAGCAATCCGTGGATCATCGTGTCCAACCCGGACCTGAAGAACCTGAACATCCTGCCGTCCCAGGTTCGGTGGGAAGGCGTCACTGTCTCGTGACCACCGCAGAGGTCCAGGCCGCCGGCACCGGGAGAACATTCGCTCTCCCGGTGCCGGCGGGTGCGCTCGGCACGGCGCTGCGGGTCGTGCTGAGCACCGTGCTGATCGTGGTCCCGGTCTTCCTGTTCTCCACCCTGATCACCTTCCTGCTCGGGGCGGCCAGCGGGCTGAATCCGGCCGCCGGGATCGCCGGCGACGCCGCGACCCCGGAGACGATCGCCCGCATCAACGCCGAATTCGGGCTGGACAAGCCGGTCTGGCAGCAGTACATCGACTGGATGTCGAGCATGCTGAGCGGCGACCTCGGTGTCTCGTGGTTCAGCAAGATCCCGGTCAGCGAGTTGATCGGCGAGCGGCTCGCCGTCAGCGCCTCGATCGCGGGTGTCGCTCTGCTCATCGGACTCGTCCTCGGCGTCGGACTCGGGGTGTTCGCCGCCGTCTACAAGGGCAGCCTGCTCGACCGGCTGATCACCGCCTACACGTCGGTGGCCTCGACGCTGCCGCCGTTCGTCATCTCGATCGGACTGATCCTCGTCCTCAGCGTCGGGTTGCACTGGCTGCCGTCGGCCGGGTACGTCCCGCCGGACGAGGACTTCGGCCGCTGGCTGTCGCTGATCATCATGCCGGCGATCGCGTTGAGCATGGACGTCGTCGCCGACATCGCGCGACAACTCCGCACCGGACTGGTCGCGGAGCTGGATCAGAACTACGTCACCGGCGCGGTGGTCCGGGGCATCAGTCCGACCCGGATCCTGTTCGTGCACACGCTGCGTAACGGCAGCGGTCCCGCGCTGTCCATCCTGGGTATGAAGATCCCCACGCTCATCGGCGGCGCCGTCGTGATGGAGACCATGTTCTCCATGCCCGGCTTCGGTCGCCTCGCCGCCGACTCCGCGCTGCGCGGAGACGTTCCCATCGTCCAGGGAACGCTCGTCGTGGCGATCGTGTTCGTGCTGTTCTGCAACATCGTCGTCAACATCGCCCAGAGCGCCTTGCAGCCGGCAACCAAGCGGAGAGACTGAAATTCCATGTTCACAGCAATCCTGCGCTATCACTCCGCTCGCGCCGCGGTGGTCGTTCTCGGGCTGATCGTGGTGCTCGCGGTGTTCGGGCCCGCCCTCGCGCCGTTCGACCCGCTCGAGCAGGACACGTCGGAAATCCTGCAGGGCCCGAGTGGAACTCACTGGCTCGGGACGGACAACGTCGGACGGGACGTGTTCAGCCGGCTGCTGGCGGGTTCGACCGTGTCGGTGCTGTCCGCCCTGCAATGCGTCGTGGTCGGATTCCTCCTCGGCGTGATCCCGGGCTTCCTGTCGGTGTACCTCGGGCGCGGCGTGGAATGGTTCACCCTCCGGTTGATGGATGCACTCATCACGCTGCCGTTCCTGGTGTTCGCCGTCGCGATGACCGCGCTGCTCGGAAACGGGCTGGCGCAGGCCATGTTCGCGGTCGGCATCCTCATCGCACCCGCGTTCTACCGGGTCACTCGTGCCGCGGCACTGACCGTGGCCAACTCCCAGTACGTCGAGGCCGCCGAACTGATGGGGGCCGACACGTCCTGGATCATCCGTCGTCACGCGGTGCGCAAGGTGCTGCCGGCGGTGGGGGTGACGTTCGCGGCGATGACCGGAGCCAGCCTCGTCATCGTGTCTTCGCTGACGTTCCTCGGGATCGGCGTCGTTCCGCCGGACCCGACCTGGGGCGGGCTCCTCGCCAGCGGATTGCAGTACCTGTACCAGGTTCCGTTCGGCCCCGTCGTGCCCGCCCTGTTGATCGTGGCCACAGTATGGGCACTCAACGCCATCGCCGACGCGCTGCGGGATGCGACCGGTCAACCCCATCGACGCGCCCGCAGGAAACAGGAGGTCACCTCGGATGTCCACTGACACATTGGATGCCACGTCGGCACCCGCAACCACGCCCCCCGGCAGGCCGGTGCTCACCGTGAGCGATCTGCGCATCGCACTCGACGACGGAACCGAACTGGTCCACGGCGTCGACTTCTCCCTCGCGCGCGGCGAAGCCCTCGGGATCGTCGGCGAATCGGGAAGCGGCAAGTCGCTGACCTGCCGCGCCATCCTCGGAATCCTGCCCGGCGGAATCGACGTCACCGCCGGCTCGATCGACTTCGACAGCATCGAACTCACCGACCTCGGTCGCAAACACTGGCGGCCACTGCGGGGAACCCGTATCTCCGCGGTGTTCCAGGACCCCGCCTCCTATCTCAACCCGTCCATCCGGGTCGGTGAACAACTGGCCGAGGCACTCCGGTCGACCCTCGGGCTGTCCCGCGCGGACGCGCGGCGGCGCGGCGTCGAACTGTTCCGGAAGATGGGGCTGAACGACGCCGACACCGTGTACCGCCAATACCCGCACGAACTGTCCGGGGGAATGCTCCAGCGGGTGCTCATCGCGATCGCAGTGTCCGCGGAACCGGAACTCCTCATCGCGGACGAGGCGACGACCGCCCTCGACGTCACCGTTCAGGCCGAGGTGCTCGACCTCCTCGAGGACCTGCGCGACGAACTGGGCCTCGCACTCGTCCTCGTCTCGCACGACCTCGCCGTGGTGGCCCAGATCTGCGACAGCGTGATCGTGATGCGGGACGGCGCCGTCGTCGAGTCCGGGCGTGCGGAGGACCTGCTCACCGCACCCCGGCACGAGTACACCCGCCTGCTCGTCGAGAACCATCGGGAGTACGGGCTCGAGTCGTTCATCGGGAAGGAGGCGACTCGTGTCTGAACCGTTGCTGCGCATGACCGACGTCCGGGTGGAGCGTGGGCCCCGTGGGGCCCGCAAGCAGATCCTGCACGGCGTCGACCTGACCATCGATGCCGGCGAGAAGGTGGGACTCATCGGTGAAAGCGGTTCCGGGAAAACGACACTCGCCCGCACGATTCTCGGCCTGATCCCTCCCACGTCCGGATCGATCGAGATCCGCGGGCAGCGCGTCGACGACCTGTCCACGGCGCACCGCAGGGCGCACCGCCGCACGGGGACCGTGCAATACGTGTTCCAGGATCCGCTGCTGAGCCTCGATCCGGACATTCCGGTGGGCGAGTCGATCGCCGAGGGGCTGCTCGTGCGGGGCGGACTCGACCGCGATGTCGTGCGGTCGCGGGTCGCAGACGTACTGAGCAGTGTCGGACTCGACGCCGACATCGCGGCGCGGATTCCCGCCGAATTGTCCGGTGGGCAGCGCCAGCGGATCGCGATCGCGAGGGCCCTCATCCTGGATCCGGCGCTGTTGCTGCTCGACGAACCGGTCAGCGCCCTCGACTCGGTCAACCGCATCCAGATCCTGAAACTGCTCACCGAACTCGGGCACTCACGGCAACTCGCTCAGCTGTTCATCTCGCACGACCTGGGGGCGGTGGCGGCGCTGGTCGACCGGATCGTCGTGCTGTACCGCGGCAACATCGTCGAGGACGGGCCCACCCACCAGGTGATCTCCGATCCTCAGCACCCCTACACCGCGCTCCTCGTCGGATCGGCTCCCACGTTGAGCGGCGGCGCCGTGACGCGGGAACGTCGCCGCGAACTGAGGCTCCGCCTCCCGTGAGTACTTGTTAACCGCGGGCGGTTAACAAGTACTCACGGCTCAGCGGCGCAGCGCCTTTCGCGCCAGCCAGTTGCCGAAGAACTGGGAGGCCTGGACGAGCAGGATGATGACGAGGGTGGCGACGAGGGTCACCTGCCAGTTGAAGCGCTGGTAGCCGTAGACGATGGCGAAGTCGCCGAGGCCGCCGCCGCCGATAGTTCCCGCCATCGCGGACATGTCGACGATGCCGATGAGGACGAAGGTGTAACCGAGAATCAACGGACCCAGGGCTTCCGGGATCAGCAGGGTGACGATGATCCGCAGGGGTCCCACGCCCATCGCGCGGGCAGCCTCGATCACGCCGGGATCGACGGTCACGAGATTCTGTTCCACGATGCGCGCGATGGCGAACGACGACGCGATGATCATCACGAAGATCGCGGCCTCGGTTCCGATGGTCCGGCCCACCACGGCAAGGGTTACGGGCCCCAGTGCGGCGAGCAGGATGATGAACGGAATCGGCCGCACGATGTTCACCAGGATGTTCAGCACCGTGTAGGCGGCCGTGTTCTGGAGAATCCCGCCCTTCCTCGTGGCGTACAGCAGCGTCCCCACCACGAGCCCGATCAGTCCACCGACCACCAGTGTGATGACCACCATGTAGATGGTGGTGCCGATGGATTCGAACAATACGGGGCGCAGTTTGTCCCAGTTCGTGGTCATGCCGGTACTTCCTCGACGTCGGTGACGGTCCGCAACCGGCGGATCACGTCGTCGACGCCGTCGTCCGGACCGACGAGTTCGAGCGTGAGGCTGCCGAACGAGCGGTCCTGCAGGGTGGTGATGCCGCCGTAGACGATCTCGAACCGGACGCCGTGCCCTCCCGCGTCGGAGAGAACGTCGCCGATCCGGCTGCCGTCCCGCACGTCGGCGGTGACGATCCGGCCCCCGAAACGCGCCCGCAGCCGTTCCAGGTCGGCGGGCTCCGGGCGGTTGCGCAGGATCGTGCTCACGAAACTCTTCGACGCCGGCGCCTGTGGTTCCGAGAAGACGTCGAACACCGTGCCCAGTTCCACGACACGACCCTCCGCGAGCACGGCGACACGATCCGCGACGGCCCGGACGACGTCCATCTCGTGCGTGATCACCACGATCGTGACCCCGAGTTCCCGGTTCACCTTGCGGAGCAGACGGAGTACGTCCTGGGTGGTCTCCGGGTCAAGGGCGCTGGTGGACTCGTCGGCGAGCAGCAGGCCCGGCGACGTCGCGAGCGCGCGGGCGATCCCGACCCTCTGCTTCTGCCCGCCGGACAGCTGGTCGGGGTAGGACCGCGCCTTGTCGGAGAGGCCCACGAACGCGAGCAGTTCGGCGACGCGTTCGCGGCGCTTCTGCCGTGGCCACCCGGCCACGACGAGGGGGTAGGCCACGTTCCCGGCGACGGTCCGGGAGCGGAACAGGTTGAACTGCTGGAAGATCATCCCGATCTTCGCGCGCACGTGCCGGAGTTTCGATTCCGACAGCGCGGTGATGTCGACGTCGTCGACCACAATGCGCCCACTCGTCGGGCGTTCCAGGCCGTTGATAAGACGAACAAGCGTGCTCTTCCCGGCCCCCGAGTAGCCGATGACCCCGAAGATCTCACCTCTCTCGATGGTGAGATCGACGGTGTCGACGGCGGTGAGTGTCTTCTTTCCGGACTGGAAGGTTTTCGTGACGGATTCGAATCGGACGATCGGTGTCATCTACTCGGCCGAACGAATTCCCTCTTCGACCCGCGACAGGATCTGCTGCAGTTGGGCGCCGTCCCGTTCCACCTCGACCGACGTTCCCTTCGACTCCTCGCGCACGGCGGCCTGGATCTCGGGGTCGTGCCAGATCTTCACGAGTTCGAGGTACGTCGCGTTGTCCTTGTCCTCGGCGCGGGTGACGAACACGTTGATGTACGGCTCGGCGGCGGGGCTCGACGGGTCGTCCTTGTAGAGAGCGGATTCGGGGTCGATGCCCGAACGCTCGAGGAAGGTGTTGTTGACGATCGCACCGTCGACGGATGCGAGCGACAACGCCGTCTGGGCGGCGTCGACCGGGGTCACCTTCACCTTGGACGCACCCGTGTCGATGTCGGCGGGCGTGGGGGACGGGGTGTCGCCGGTCAGCGTGAGCAGGCCGGCGCCCTTCAGCACGAACAGGGCACGAGCCTGGTTGCTGGGGTCGTTGGGGATCGCGATCTCGCCGCCCTGCGGTATGTCGGCCAGGCTCTGGTGCTTCTGCGAGTACAGGCCGAGCGGCACGATCTGGGTGGCGCCGATCGGGGTGAGGTCGTCGTCGGCGCCGGTGTTGTACTCGCCGAGGAACTGCAGGTGCTGGAAGAGGTTCGCGTCGATCTGCCCCTGCGACAGGGCGGTGTTCGGCTGCGAGTAGTCGGAGAAGTTCACGACGTCGAGCGTGATACCCGCGTCCTTTGCCTTGTCCTCGAAGATCTCCCACGAGCGGTCGCTGGCCTCGGTGGTTCCGATCCGGACCGTGTCGCCGTCGGCGCCGCCGGATCCACCGGAGCACGCTGTCAGTGCCGCCAGGAGAGGAACGGCAGCAAGGGCGAGAGAACGGCTGAACTTCACGGAAAATCCCCACGATCGATCGGATGACCACGGAGTGTGGCCACCGGTAAGGTAGCCCGTCCGGGCTCGGTGCGGAAGGGTTTGGATCACCCTGATTCGAAGGGCATTGTCTCGACTTCCGTTCCTGCCCTGCAGTATTCGACCGGAACCACCGAGTGCTCTAGGGTGGCGGGGTAAGCATGCGAGAGGTGATGAAGCAATGAAGGTAACGGTAGTGGCGGGCAATCCCAAGCCCGGTTCACGGACGCTGGACGCAGCCGGTCTGGTCGCGACCGCGGTCACGGGTGCCGCCGCGGATTCGACGGTCGACGTGATCGAGCTCGGTACGGGACTGCTCGGATGGGGTGACGAGAAGGTCGCGGCAGCCGTGGAGACGGTGGCGTCGTCGGACCTCGTCGTGTTTGCGAGCCCGACGTTCAAGGCGTCGTACACGGGCGTGTTGAAGCTGTTCCTCGACCAGTTCGCAACCGGAGACGGACTGAAGGACGTCGTGGTGGTGCCTCTGATGCTCGGGGCCGGGCCCGCGCACGCCATGGCGCCGGACCTGCTGCTCAAGCCGGTGCTCGTGGAATTGGGCGCGACGGCCCCTGCGCCCGGCCTCTATCTCATCGACACCGCGTACACCACCGACACACGCATCGCCGACTACGCCGAGCGGTGGGGTTCGATCCTCACCGCGGCGGCCCAGACCCGGACGGACCTCTCATGACGCAGGCAGACGGCACACTCGACAAGACTTCGCTCCGGGAGGCGTTCGGACATTTCCCGAGCGGTGTCGTCGCCGTCTGCGCCGAAGTCGACGGTGAGCGCGTCGGGATGGCGGCGAGCACATTCGTGCCCGTGTCGCTGGAGCCGGCGCTGGTCGCGTTCTGCGTGCAGAACACGTCCACGACGTGGCCGAAACTCGCGGACCTCGCCCACGTCGGGATCAGCGTGCTCGGTGAGGCGCACGACGCCGCCGCGCGTGTGCTGGCCGCGAAGACCGGCGACCGGTTCGCGGGCCTCGACACCGAAACCACCGACGGCGGGGCGCTGTTCATCGAAGGAGCGTCGGTGTGGCTGGACACCACCGTCACCCAGCAGGTTCCTGCGGGGGATCACGCGATCGTGGTCCTGCGGATCAACGAGCTGAGGGTGCAGTCCGAGATCGAACCGATCGTGTTTCACCGCAGCCGGTTCCGCTGGTTGCGCACCGTCGCGTCCTGACCGGGGGTGAAATGACCACGGAACTGACGGTTCCAGGGAAGACGGACGTTCATCCCCTGGACGACGCCATCCGGGAATCTCTTCGCGGGGAACACGCGCATTTCGCCAGGTGGTCGGGCCGGGTGGCGCGGTACAACCCGGACGTCGCGCCGCACGTCGGCCACCCGGCGACGCTGGGGGACGAGGACTGGGCGGATCTCGCGGCCTTGCTCGGGCCGTCGGCGACGCCCGCGCTACGCGGATTCGGGCACACCCCGCCGCAGGGCTGGGAGGTTGTGGACTCGTTCGGCCTGGTGCAGATGGACGGCACCGCGCTGGACGTCGCACCGGACCCGGACGCCGAAGTTCTCGGCGCGGCGGACGTCCCCGAGATCCTGGACCTGATCGGCCGCACCCGACCCGGACCGTATCTCCCACGAACCATCGAGATGGGGACGTATCTCGGTTTTCGTGTCGACGGCGAACTGGTGGCAATGGCGGGCGAGCGGTTGCATCCACCCGGGTGGACGGAGATCAGCGCAGTCTGCACCGACGAGCGTTTCCGGGGACGCGGATTCGGTGCCCGCCTCGTGCGCGCCGTCGGAGCAGGCATCCGCGCTCGCGGTGAAAGACCGTTCCTGCACGCCGCGCAGGCGAACACGACGGCGATCCGCCTGTACGAAAGCCTCGGCTTCACCCTCCGTCAGCAGTCCGCGCTCACCGTCGTCCGGACACCGGCGGTGGCGGCTCCGTCGGCCGTGCGGGGTTGACGAGCAACCGCTTCTCCGGGCGTCTTCGACTGCGACTTTCTCCGCCGTCCGATCTGACATGCGCACAACCGATGAATTCCGCGTCGCCACGCAGTCTGTATGTAGTGAATGTCGGCCTGAGATGAGGTGACGAGGAGAGTGCACGCCGTGGACCAAGAGAACGTGAGCGCCACCCTGACTGTCGCCGTGCCCGCCGCCAGGGTGTTCGCGGTGCTGGCCGACCCGGCGACCCATTCTGCGATCGACGGCACCGGCTGGGTGCAGAAAGCCGCCGACCAGGCGCCGCTGACCGAGGTGGGGCAGATCTTCCGGATGGACATGTATCACCCCAACCATCCACAGGGTGACTACCAGGTGGCCAACCGGGTCCAGGTGCTCGACCCGCCGCGCGCCATCGGCTGGCTGACGGGGCAGGAGAAGGACGACGGTCGCCTGGAGTTCGGCGGCTGGACCTGGCGTTACGACCTGGTACCGCGTGGTACGTCCGAGACTGAGGTCACGCTCACCTACGACTGGTCGGCGGTGCCGCAATTCATCCGGGAGTACCTCCAGTTCCCGCCGTTCGGTCCTGAGCATCTCATCAACTCGCTGCACCACCTGGCCGAGCTTGCCGCACCGACATCCCGGGCCTGGACGCCCCTCGCGTAGTCCTACGGTTGGGCGATCCGCTCGATCAGCCATGAATCGACGCCGCTGAGCGCCGTCCTGGCCATTGCCGTGGGGTGGCCAGTGAACCCGTGGGGCGACTCGGGATAGATCCGGAGCTGGACGTCATTGCCGGCGGCGGAGAGCCTGCTTGCCATCGCGAGGTTGTCTTCCAACAACACATCGTTGCTCCCGACGACCAGTAGCGCCGGGGGAAGGCCGTGGAGATCGCCGTAGACAGGAGAGATGTCCGGAGCAGTGCGGTCCTCCACGTGGCCGACGTAGGCCTGGATAAAATATTCGTCGGCGATCCGACGTCCGGCCGGCGTCTGCGCGCTCACGTCATAGGTGCCGAATTGGAGTGCGGCGCCGGTGAACCTGTCGACGTCTCCTCTGTCCCTCAGCCGGAGCAGGGTTGTCAGCGCGAGTGTCGCTCCCGCCGATTGCCCCCCGATCGCCAGTCGGGATGATCCGAAGCGGGCATCAGCATGTTCGACGAGCCAGAGCGCAGCCGCTTCGCAGTCGTCGGGTGCGGCCGGCCACGGGTGCTCGGGTGCCAGCCGGTAGTCGACGCTGACGACGGCGATGTGGAGAGCGTCCGCGAGCTCACGGTTGCGCACGTCGTCTCGCGCTGCGGAGTCCATGTAGAAGCCGCCGCCGTGTATGTCCAGATAGACGCCCCGCGCTCGGCCGTTTGTGGGAGTGAAGGTCCTCACCGGGACACGCCCTCCCGCGGCCTCGACCATTTCTTCGATCGCCGGTGGAGCGGTGGGAGCAGGAGCGGACCTTCTCGCCCGTATTTCCTTCAACTCCTCGGGAGTGCTGGGGCCACGGCCGGCTGCCCTCGAGTTGTAGAAGCGCCGTGCTTCTTCGACCTGCTCCGCAGGCACGTCAGCCATCAAGTACTCCAGCGCGAACCGCACGCGCCCTCCTCACACTCGGGGGTCTCATCACGACGCTATTGCCGCTCTGGATCGCCCGGTACGTCCGCGACGACTTCGGCCGAGCGACGCGGTCACATCATGCCCGACTTGCTCGAGACAAGTACTCACAAAGGCTTGAGGTGAAGCCGTCGAGTGGAAGTGCAGCATCCGAGAAATGGGCCTCGGCTGGTGCTCCGAATTGAGCGATGACGGGCGGCGGAGTCGGGAGTCGCAATAGGCGTCGAGCGGGTGTCCGCTTCCTCAGATCAGGTGCGGTCATCCCGATCCGTCGTCGAGGTGGCAGGATCAGTGGTATCGAGATCGGGAATTCGATGTGAGTGCCCGGATCGACATTTAGGGAGTATCGGCATGGCGCAGGGCATTGTGAAGTGGTTCAACGGCGAGAAGGGCTTCGGTTTCATCGCACCCGACGACGGAACTCCGGACGTCTTCGTGCACTACTCGGAAATCTCGGGCAGCGGTTTCAAGTCGCTCGATGAGAACCAGCGTGTGGAGTTCGAGGTGGGCCAGGGACAGAAGGGCCCGCAGGCCACGAATGTGCGGCCTGTCTAACTAGTCTGCGGGGACCGCACCCGGTGGGTGCGGTCCCCATCCGACAGCCGGATGAGGATCCGCTCGCGGAACCGGTCGAGGCCTGTCACGGTTTCTGTTCCGGCGCGTGTCTCGAATAGCCACGCTGCCGGTTGGTCAGGATTTGATGAAGTGCGCCTTGATCACGACATGGGTGGCGAGGCGGGAGCCCTTCTTCGTGTAGGTCAGGCCCCAGTTGCTGCGGTCGACGTGCACTTCGGCGGTGACCGCCGCGGTGTCCTCCGTGGCAACAACATGGGCGGGGACGGTGAGCGGTCGAGTCTGGCCGTGAACGGTCAGATCGCCGTCGAGATGTAGGTGTCCCGGATCGGCGGGTCGCGCCTCTGCCGCGGTGAAAATAATGGTGGGGTACTTCTGGACGTCGAAGAAGTCGGCGGAGCGCAGGTGCTCGTCGCGTTTGCTGTTCTCGGTGTTCACGGAGGTCGCGTCGACGACCAGCGTTCCGGTGATACTTCCGTCGTCGCTGACCGTTGCGGCGCCCTCGACGGCGTGGAAAGTCCCGGTGACCGGGAGTAGCCACAACGCCTTGGTGTGAAAAGTGACCGAGGTGCGAGCAGGGTCCAGAGTCCAGGGCCCGGCGAGCGCGGACAGATGGGGGACGGACTCCATCGGCGATGTCATCGTGTACCTCCGGTTGATGGCCATCCGTAGCCAGAGAAGGTCTCGGGTCGAGGAGCGGACAGCCTGATCGGGTGTCACCGACCATCGGCCTCGGCGGACTCAGCCCAGAGATGGACACCCTCCGGCAAGTATCGTAGCGACGGGGCTGAGCGCCTCATAGAAGCTCGCGCGGGCCCGACGGCGGATCCGCTTGCGGGACGGGTCGGAGTCTCGACGTTCGGACGATTCGTCCCGGTCCTGGTTCGGCATACGGGGCAACCCATCGACGATCATCGACGGCATGGAGAACACGAGCGCCCAACCAGGCGACACCGTCCGAGAGTCATACTCGGCCAGATCCCAGGAGTACACGGATCTCTTTGGCTCCCTGACTTCGACGCACCCATCCGATCGGACCCTGGTGAGCAGCTGGGCCGCCAACCTGGACGGGCCCGTGCTCGACGCCGGGTGTGGTCCGGGGCAGTGGACTGACTTCTTGGCCGAGTGCGGAGTAGCCGTGAGCGGGATCGATCTGGTTCCTGAATTCGTTGAACGAGCTCGTATCCAGTATCCAGAGCTTTCCTTCGAAGTCGGCGGCTTCGAGGCATTGGACGCCGCGACAGAATCGCTGGGTGGTGTGCTTTCGTGGTACTCGCTCATTCACCACAGTCCGCAGGATATCCAGACTCCGCTCGCCGAGTTCGCGCGCGTGATTCGGCCGGGCGGAGGGTTGCTGGTGGGTTTCTTCGAAGGACCAACCGTAGGCACTTTCGACCATGCCGTGACCACTGCCTATCGATGGCCGGTGGCTGAACTCGGCCAGAAGTTGTTCACGGCCGGCTTCGAGGTGATCGAGACACACACACGAACGGGGAGCGGCACCAGACCTCACGGCGCAATCACCGCACGCCGGCAGAGCAGCCGGTGAGGGATCCGCCAACGGGACGGGTGCCGACGGAGGACAGACACGGACGCTGGTCGAGGTCCTCCGGGAGACTTATGCTGTGCCGGACCTACGACAGCCCGCCGATCCGGCGACCGTTGTGACACCGGGTCGGGCAAGATCGCAGGTATGAAGTACGTGCTGCTGATCTGCGACGATGAGTCCGTATCGCCGACGAACGAGGAACTCGCTGCCGATCCGGTGCATCAGGCATGGTGGGAGGATGTGCAACGACGCGGCGGTCTGCTCGTCGGCCAGCGGCTGCGGCCGGTGGTGGATGCCACGACGGTCCGGGTCCGCGAAGGTGAGACTCTGGTCTCGGATGGGCCGTTCGTCGAGACCAAGGACTTCGTCGGCGGCTTCGTGATGGTCGAGTGCGCGAACCTGGATGAGGCGATCGAGATCGCTGCCGGCCATCCCTACGCGCGTTGGGGCGGCGTCGAAATCCGCCCTGTCTGGGAATGACGGCGCCCGATGACCGAGTCCGTGCGGCGGTCGATGCGGCGTTCCGGGACGAATGGGGCCAGGTGGTTGCGACCCTGATCGGGTTGACGGGCGATTGGGATCTGGCCGAGGACTGTGCGCAGGACGCGTTCGCGTTCGCATTGACGAACTGGCCACGCGACGGCGTTCCGCGCCGCCCCGGCGCCTGGCTCACCACGACGGCTCGCAACCGCGCGATCGATCGGCTCCGCCGCGACGCGGCAGGTGCAGGCAAGGTGCGCCAGCTCGCCGTGCTGGCCCGCGACCCGGACGAGCTGCCGCACGACGAGATCCCCGACGAGCGGCTGCGGCTGATCTTCACCTGTTGCCATCCGGCGCTGCCGTTCCCGGCCCGGGTTGCGCTCACCCTGCGTACGTTGGCCGGTTTGAGCACTGCCGAGATCGCCCGGGCCTTCCTGACCGCCGAGTCCACGATGGCGCAGCGCCTGGTCCGCGCCAAGCGCAAGATCCACGAGGCCGGAATCCCGTACCGGGTCCCGCCCGTCGAGCTGCTCTCCCAGCGACTGGCCGCGGTACTGGCGGTGCTCTACCTGATCTTCAACCAGGGCTACGACGAGGAGGACGAACGCCGGGCCCTCACGTCCGAGGCCATCCGCCTGGCCCGGCTCCTGGTCCGGCTGATGCCTCGGGAACCCGAGCCGCGCGGCCTACTCGCGCTGATGCTGCTGCACGAGTCCCGGCGCGCGACGCGCACCGACGACGGAGTGTTGGTCACCCTGGAGAACCAGGACCGGTCTCGGTGGGACCAGGCGCTGATCTCCGAAGGCGTGGCAACCCTCGACCAGGCGCTGGCCACGGGGCGCATCGGTGGCTATCAGGTGCAGGCCGCTATCGCCGCCTGCCATGTCACCGCGCCCGACGCGGTGAGCACGGATTGGCCGCGGATTGCGGCCCTGTACACCGAGTTGGCGCGGCTGGCGCCGTCCCCGGTCGTCGATCTCAACCACGCCGTGGCGGTCGCGATGGCCGACGGCATTCCGGCCGGCCTGGCCCTGGTCGACGAGATCACGGCATCCGGCCGACTCGACCGGTACCACCTGCTGCCCGCGACCCGGGCCGATCTGCTCCGCCGGGACGGCCGTACCGCCGAGGCCAAGGCAGCGTACGAGCAAGCACTGAAGCTGGCCCCGACGGAGGCCGAGCGCCGCTACCTGGCCGGTCGCCTCCGCGAGCTCTGAAGAAATCTCGAGATTTCTTTCGCGGACGTTGTCGATCTCGGACGGCATCCTTCGTCGGTTGGTTGAAAGCACACCAAGAGGAAGGGAGAGTCTTGTGAACACCGACACGACCCCGCCGGCACCGTCCGTCATCGGCCGCGCGACCTACCAGGCCGAACTGGATGCGCTGCGGGTCCGGGAGAAGGCGCACACCCACGAAGGCGACGCGATCGCTGCGGCCCGCCGGCGACTGCCGATGGTCGAGGTAGACCCCGCCGTCACCCTGGTCGGCCCGCACGGGACGGTCCCGCTGCTGGACGTGTTCGAGGGCCGCCGCCAGTTGATCGCGTACTTCCACATGTGGCACGCCGGCCACCCCGCGGCCGAACAATGTGAGGGCTGCACGTTCTTCAACGGCCAGGTGCGCGAGCTGTCATACCTGCACTCCCGCGACGTCACGTACGCCACGCTGTGCCAAGGCCCGTACGACGTGAGCGTCCGCTACCGCGACTTCATGGGTTGGGACGTGCCCTGGTACTCCGCGCAGCATGCGGCGGATGTGCTGCTCGGCGATCGCCAACGGTCCCCGGCGCCGCTGGTCTGTTATCTGCGACAGGAGGACAGGGTGTTCGAGACGTTCTGGACCAGCGGTCGTGGCCTGGAACCGATGGCTCCGACGTACGGGTTGCTCGACATGACCGCGTACGGCCGTCAGGAAACGTGGGAGGACTCGCCGAGCGGTTGGCCTCAGCGTTGGGAGCGCCGCACGCGGGAAATCATGCGCACCGACGGACGGCCCACCGCGCAGTGGTCCCGCCTGGACGCCGGACGCTCTGACGACCTCGGCACCATCGAGCGCTGATGCCGCCGATGGACGGCAGAGTGCGGTGACTCGCGATACCGGATCACCGTGCAGATGCGGCGACGTGTTCGCGGCGCGTCAGCACGAGCGGCGGGCCGTCGGTGATCGCGATGGTGTGTTCGCTGTGCGAGGTACGCGATCCATCCGCCGAGCGGATGGTCCACCCGTCGGGGTCGTAGACGATCTTGTCCGTGCCGGCTGCGAACCACGGTTCGAGGGCGAGGGTCAGCCCCGGGCGCAGGGTGAGTCCTCGGCCCGCACGTCCTGTGTTCGATACGTGCGGATCTTCGTGCATGGTTCGCCCGAGCCCGTGACCACCGAACTCGGTGTTGACCGGGTACCCGTACTCGGCGGCTACCGCGCCGATCGCCGCAGAGACATCACCCAGACGGTTGCCGGGTAACGCGGCGGCGATTCCCGCTGTCAGGGCGTTTTCGGTGGCTGCGATGAGGCGCTCGTCCTCGGGTCGTGGATCACCGACGATGATGCTGCGGGCACAATCGGCGACCCACCCGTCGATGGACACTGCGATGTCCATGGTCAGCAGGTCCCCGTCCTGCAGCACGTAGTCGTGCGGGAGGCCGTGTAGTACCGCGTCGTTGACCGACAGGCAGATGACGTTGCGGAACGGTCCGCGCCCGAATGACGGCGCATAGTCCCAGTAGCACGACGTCGCGCCGCGCTGGGCGATCAACTGGCGGGCTCGGTCTTCGAGCTCGAGCAGATTCACACCCGGGCCGGCGCGGTGTTCGAGATCGTCGAGCAATTCGGCGATGAATGTGCCGGTGACGTCCATCGCAGCGATCTCCCGTGGTGTTTTCAGTTCCAGCACCAGCTACTCCTCCTCATAGGGTCAAAATCGGTATTAAAATACCACCCTTGACCGCGGATGGGTATTTTCATACCGCTGCGGAGTTAGACTGCTCGCATGGTGCGTCTCCCTCTGACTCCGGAACAGCTGGCCGCAGGCAAGCGCCTCGGTCGTCAGCTACGGCAGGCGCGAGGTGATCGCACCCTCGCCGAGGTTGCGGAGGCGGCCGGGATCTCTCCGGAGACTCTTCGAAAGATCGAGACCGGGCGAATGGCGACACCCGCATTCACGACCGTCGCGGCCCTCGCCCGCGTGCTTCCCCTGTCGCTCGACGAGCTTGCCGACATCTGCCTTGCCAGCACCGGCCTCCGGCAAACCGGGTAGCAATTGTCCAGCCCGACCCGGTGTCGCCTGGTTGGGGCCATTCCCGGAAGGTTGTGGCCGGGGTGGCGGAGATCAGGGCTGAAGGACGTACTTCCCGCGGACGCCGCCCTGCGCGACCGCGCGGTGGGCGTCGGCGACCTGGTCGAGCGGTACGACGGCGTGTACCCGCGCCGGCAGGTGGCCGCTGGCGGTGGAGTCGAGGAGCTGGGCGAGCCGGGCACCGTCGGGATGTGCCACCAGCACGCGGACGGTGACGCCGCGTTCCGCTGCCGGCGCCGCGCCCGGTTGCACGCCGACGAAGAGGCCGCCGTCGCGGACCAGCGTGAGGCACTGTTCCTGGAGTGCGGCGCCGTCGGCTACCGCGTCCCAGGCGCGCGCCGCCTCTGCGGTGAAGTCGGCGCCGAGGCCGCGCACGAATTTCTCGTCTTCGTCCCGGGCCAGTCCAGTGACCCGCCAGCCGCGGTCCTGGGCGAGCGTCACGACGTACGCCCCGACCGCTCCGGCGGCTCCGGTCACCAGCAGGCTCCGGCCTCCACCGTCGCCGAGCACCTCGACCAGCTGGTCTGCGGCCAGGCCGTTGAGTGGGACCGTGGCTGCGGTGGCCAGGTCGAGACCGTCCGGCACGAGGGCGGTGTCGCTCGCCGGGACGATCAGCTGCTCGGCGTACGTGCCGAAGTCGCGGTCGAACCCGGCGACCAGCCCTGCGACGCGGCTGCCGACCGGGATGTCGACGTCCGGACCAGCCGCGGTGACGGTGCCGGCAAAGTCCCAGCCCAGGCCGGTGTGGTCGGGCTGGTCGATCAGCCCGAGCCGGTGGAACACCCCGGCGGCAAGCGCCAGGTCCACGGGGTTGACCGCGGCCCCGGCGATCTCGACCCGGACCTGGCCCGGCCCGGGCTCGACGACGGGTACGTCGATGATCTCGATGGAGTCGGGACCGCCCGGGGTGCGGACGATTGCGGTGCGGAAGGTGGTGGTGGTGGACATGTTCGCCTCCTGTGAGCCGGTATTTGTGCTGCACCACCACGATGGAGGGGTTACTCTCCAAAGGGAAGTAGGCACTTCAGGGTGCGTATGTCACCGCGGAGGAAGGAGCGGTCGATGCCGACAACGACGGCGGCCCAGGAGCGGGCGCAGGCGAAGGTGGAGTACGAGGCGTTCCTGGCGACGTGTCCCAGCCGTCAGCTCCTCGACCGGATCTCCGACAAGTGGGTGACGCTGGTCCTGGCCGCGCTGGGCAGCGATGGACCGCACCCGGGCGAAGACTGCGTCGACGAGCCTCGGCGGATGCGCTACTCGGAGCTGTCCCGTCGGCTGGCCGGAGTCAGCCAGAAGATGCTCACGCAGACGCTGCGCTCCCTCGAACGCGACGGCCTGCTCACCCGCACGGTGACGCCGACCGTGCCCGTCACGGTCACCTACGAGCTGACCGACCTCGGACTCTCGCTCCACGCCGTCATGCGCGGTGTCAAGGCGTGGGCGGAGGCGCATATGGACGAGGTGCTCGCCAACAGAAACACGTACGACACCCGCGCCGGCTAGCGCTCTGAACCTAACCACTCACGGGGAGCGGGGCGCCCTCGAAGCGTTCGCGGAGGGTGGATTCGGCGTACTCGTGCCGGAAGATCCCCTTCTCGCGGAGGAGCGGCACGACGTGATCGACGAAATCGGTGAGCCCGGAGGGGAATCCGTCCGGCATCAGGTTGAAGCCGTCCGCCGCGCCCGCCAGGAACCATTCCTCGATGGTGTCGGCGATCTGTTCGGGTGAGCCGACGACGAGCCGGTGGCCGAAGCCGCCGGCCTGGCGGAGCAGTTCGGACACCGAGTACCGGCTTTCGAGTGCCAGTCGCACAACGGCTTCCCGGAATCCGAGGGAACCGGCGAACGACGGATCGACGGGAGCGAGGAGCAACTCCTCGGGGATCGGCCGGTCCGGGTCGAGCGAGCTCAGGTCGACGCCGAGCATGCCGCCGAGACGTTCGGCGGAGAAGCCGTCGGCGGCCTTGGATTCCCAGTCCTCGTACCGGGCGATCGCCTCGGCCTCGGTGCTGCCCACCACGGTGACGAGGCCGGGAAGGATCTTCACCGCCTGGGGATCGCGACCGGCTACGCGCGCGACGTCTTTCACTTCCCGGTAGTGCTGTTGCCCGGCAGCAAGGGTGAGCTCCGCCGAGAACACCGCGTCGGCGCTGCGTCCTGCCAGTGCGCGGCCCTGCGGGGAGCCGCCGGCCTGCACGAGCAGGGGGTGGCCCTGCGGCGACGGCGGCACGGGCAGTACGCCGTGAACGTGGAAGTACTCCCCGTCGTGGTGCACGGGCACCCGGGTGGTCGCCGATTCCCACAGCGCCGTGACGACGTCCACGAACTCCGTGGCCCGGCGATACCGCGACTCGCGGTCGGGAATCCGGGAGAGGCCGAAATTGTGGGCGGTCCCGGCGTGGAACGTGGTCACCACATTCCACGCCACCCGTCCGCCGGACACGACGTCGAGGGAGAGGAACCGGTCCGCCAGGTCGAATGGATCGTTGAACGTCGTCGACGCCGTGCCGATCAGCCCGAGGTGTTCCGTCGCGCTCGCCACCACCCCGAGCACGGTGGTGGGTTCGAGGGCCCGTGTCGGTTTGACGGCGGGATCCTCGCGGAGCGCAGGACCGTCCGCGAGGAATAGCGCGTCGAGTGTGCCGCGCTCGGCGATCTTCGCGACCTCGGTGTAGTAATCGGGGTCTATGAACGACCTCGGGTGCAGGTCCGGAGCCCGCCACGCGGACGGGTGGAAACCCACGTCCAGCACGTTGACGTTGAGGATGACCTCTCGTTGCGCGGGCATCAGCCGGCAGGCTTCGCGGCCGCGCCGTCGACGTTGGTCTGGCTGCGGTCGGTGGCTCGCGCCGATTCGATGCTCTGCGCCACCCGGGAGAAGAACGGGTCGCTGTCGATGAGCTGGCCGATCCGCGGGTCGTGGTAGGTGTCGAGCAGCGGCGCGAAGTCGGGGTTGTCCTTGTTCTTCTCGTTGATGACGACCTCGATCCAGTACAACTCGTACGCGGGGGCGTTGAAGACGATTTTGTCGTCGGGGACGTCGGCGAGGTCGAAGTTGGAACGCCAGCCCAGTGCCAGGTCGACGTCGGGGAGCGTGCGCGGCAACTGCGCCAGCGCGGCCTCGGTGAACTCGAACGACTTCGGGTTGTCCTTCACGTCGCGGATGGTCACGCGCGACGGGTCGACACCGTCCTTCAGGGTCAGCTGGCCGAGGTCCTGCAGGGTCTGCAGTGCCTGCGCCTGATTCGACGGGTCGTCGGGGATGGCGACCTTCGCGCCCTTGGGGAGATCCTCGAGCTTGTCGTACTTCTCGGAATAGCCCGAGAACTTGAGGACGTACCAGTCTCCGGCCGCATACAGTCCGAGGTTGCCGTCCTCGTTCTGCACGCGCATCCACTCCTGATGCTGGCTGTGGTTGGCGTCGATGTCGCCCTGGGAGACCGCAAGATTCTTGAGTTTCGAATCCTCGATCTGCACCGGTTCGACGGTGATGCCGTGGTCGGGAGCGAGTTTCGCGACTTCCTTGGCGAGCTTCTCGTCCAGGATCGATCCGGCGGTGTATCCGATCTTGAACGTGGTCTGCGGGCCGTCGCCCTCGGTTCGGTCGTTGCCCCCGACCGCGCCGCACGCGGTGAGGAGGAGAAGCAGCGTGGCCGTCAGTCCGCCTGCCGCCACAGCGCGGGCGCGCGTCACCGAGCGGGGTCGAGTCGTCATGGGTGTTGTCCTCTGATCTGGGTGAATGTGAAGGAAGGCTCAGCGCCGGTTGGTGAGGCGGGCGGCCAGATCGCCGACGAGCTGGATGACCTGGACCAGTACCACGAGCGCGATGACCGTCGTGATCATCACGGTGTCGTCGAATCGGTTGTAGCCGTAGGCGATGGCGAGGTTGCCGATGCCGCCTGCGCCCACCGCTCCCGCGATCGCCGACATGTCGAGGATTCCGATCAGCGCGATGGTCAGCGCGCCGATGATGGTCGGGACCGCTTCGTGGAGTTGCACTTTGCGGATGATCTGGAAGTTCGACCCGGCCGAGGCGCGGCCCACTTCCACCACTTCGGGGGGAACGTCCCGCAGCGAGTTCTCGATCAGTCGCGCGACATACGGTGTGGCGGCCAGCGTCATCGGAACGGCCGCCGCCTGCACCCCGAGCGAGGTGCCGACGACGAATCGGGTGAAGGGGATGATGGCGGCCATCAGCACCAGGAACGGAAGCGATCGTCCGAGATTGACCACCCAGCCCGCCACCGCGTTGATCGCCGGGTTGGGGAACAGCCCGCGGGGAGCGGTGTTGTGCAGGATGACCGCCAGCGGAGTGCCCAGCAGGATCGCCAGGATCACCGTGATCCCGACCATCTGCACGGTCTGCTGCAGGGCGGGGAGGAACAGCTCGGGAAGTTCCTCGACCGGAGTCGAGATGGCCAGAACGACACTGCCCGGGGCGCTCATGCCGCGGCCTCCTCGGTGGCCCGGGCGGATGCGTCGTCGTCGACCCGGGTTCCGTGCAGGCCCCACGACGACAGCAGCTCGCCGACGGACGGATGCTCACCGGCCACCGAGATGGTGACCCGCCCCGCCGGGCGTCCGCCGACCGATTCCACGGTCCCGGACAGCACCCCGATCGACCGGCCGGTGGCCTTGCCGAGAAGCTCGATCCAGTTGGTGGGGACGGTGTCGGAGCCGTAGGTGACGTGCCAGAGCACGTCCCGGTCCTCGGCGGTGATGTGTGAACGGTCGGGGAGGAGGCCGACGCCGAGTTCGGAGTGGGGATTCCGGAGGAGTTCGATCACCGGGCCCGATTCCACTACCCGCCCCGCGTCGAGGACGGTGACGACGTCCGCGACCTGCCGGACGACATCCATTTCGTGGGTGATCAGCACGATCGTGAGCCCGAGGTCGTCGCGCAGTTCGCGCAGCAACGCGAGGATGGATCGCGTGGTGCTGGGATCGAGCCCGGACGTCGCCTCGTCCGACACCAGGACCCTGGGAGCGAGTGCCAGCGAGCGGGCGATCCCGACGCGTTGCCGCTGCCCGCCGGACAGCTGCCGGGGGTAGAGGTCGGCCTTGTCGGACAATCCCACCCGCTCGAGCAGTTCCGCCACCCGTGCCCGCCGCTCGGAGCGGCCCACACCGGCGAATTCCAGTGGCAGCGACACATTCTCGGCCGCCGTGCGACGGGCGAGGAGGCTCGATGCCTGGAAGATCGTGCCGATCGCGCGACGCTGATCGCGGAGCCGGTGTTCGGACAGTCCCGAGACGTCGGTGCCGTCGAGCAGTATGCGGCCCTCGGACGGGCGCTCCAGCAGGCTGATGATGCGCGACAGCGTGGTCTTGCCCGCACCGCTCTGGCCGATCACCGCCGCGATCTGGCCGGTGCCGACGGAGAAGTCGATGTCGTGGAGCACTTCGACGGAACGGGACTTCTTCCCGAATCGTTTCGTGACGGAACGGACTTCGATCATGCTGAACCACCTGTGTCGGATGACGGCACCTCGGGTCGGCCGTCGGGACGGAATTCCGGCCCGTGGACGGGCCGGTGGATTCCCGAAACGATAGGCGCGGGTAAACGGAAAGTCATGCCTAAGAATCGACTTGATCAGAAAGGACGCTAGTTTTGCGCGCCCGGATAGACCGGACGGCGGTGGGCTGGTGCCGGCGCCGGATCGGGCAGCCGCAGCGTCGCCCGGAGCGAGCGCTGCCGGTACCCACGGGGTCGAGTCGGCCTCGGCCACGCGGCGAAGCCGGCGTCGAGGTCGGTGACGGTCGCGATGTGACCGTCGACCTCCGTGGCGTCGGGATCGTCGGCGACGAACAGCAAGGCGTGCTCACGCACAGCCTGCCCGTGACGGTCGACCTGGCTGCGGTCCAGCACGACGATGTCGGAAACCTCGGCGGCGGAGACGATGTCGTCGCCGTCCTGCGCCCACCACGCGACGGGAATCGTCTGCTGCGGCGGGGTGGGGACGTTGAGGGGGCCGGCGATGTCGAAGACCCCGCGGTGGTCGGCGTAGACGATCCGGTCGGAATCCGCGAAACGCACGTCGTGTGGGCGTCCACGGATCGTGTCGGCCGGCCAGCTCTCCCACAGCGTGCGCGAAGCGTGGATCGCGTCGGTCGTGGCTGCGGGACTCGGTCCGGCATCGATCCAGACCCCCGCCGAGGCCAGGTTGCCCGGCGCCGATCGGTCTTCCACGCCGGTGAGCCAGCCGACCCGGCCGCGGCTGGTGTGATCGAGCGATGCGAGCCGGCGAGCCAGGTTGTACGGGTGGTCGAGGTGGGGGACCGCGGTGACGAACACACCGACGTCGTCGGTGGCGGCGATCAGGGCTGCGGCGGACACGCTGGGGGACAGCGCCGCGGTGGGCCGGGGAGCGGTCCGCGACACCCGCTCGACACCGAGCAGGACGAAGTCCGCGCCCGTGCGGGTGATGAATGCGGCGAGTTCGTCGACGCGGCCGCGGCGAATGGCGTCGACGAGCAGATGCTCACCGAGTGCGAGGCCGTAGAAGGTCCTGCTGCGCTGGATCACACTCATCGGAGGTCTCCCGGTGTCGGTTCGAGGGTCTGCTGTCGTGATGTCAAGGGGCATCTCCTGAGAAGAGGCTGGATGTCGCGAGCGCGAGGGACGTCAGGCCCAGGACGACCAGCAACATCGATACGGACGCACTGCGCCGGAGGACGCTGGACCGCGGATTCTGCGGGTCGTACCACAGCCAGAGAACCTGTCCGACACGGAATTCGCCCCTACCCGCATCGGACAGGGAGGCGCCGAGCGTCGGTCCGGGATCGAATGTCCGCCGCTGACCGACGAACTCGTCGCGTCCGATCCGATACGAATAGCTGATCGACGGCCGTACGTCGACGACCGAGCATTCGGACCCGGTCCACGACCGGGATCTCCACAGCGCGAGGACGCCCGGAACCCCACGGAACAGGAGGAACGCACCCGCGATGATCCAGACGATGATCACACGGGCGACGTTACGGCCCGCGTCGGTGTGTCGTACAGCCTTCTCCGCAGCGTGAGCGGAACACGAACCCTGTGCGTTTTGTTTCGAATCCCCGTAGTCGAAGGTGACTCGAATAGCTTTGGCTGGCAAACATTTAGGAAGGTCGTTGAAATCAGGACGAGCGGAAGACTCGGAGAACGGGCGGTCGGCGGCCTACGGTTGAAGGTGACGGCGGTCGACACCGATGCGGCCGCACGCACGGTCACCGTGCATCTGGCGGAACCGAACGCCCTGTTCCTGGCGGCGTTGTCGATGAACACGGCCGGGCTCGTCGCGGACGCAACCATCGATGCCAGCAAGGAAGATCAGTCGGTGGTGACCAATCTGATCGGCAGCGGACCGTTCGTCGCGGAGTCGGAGATTCCGAACAAGGAGATTAGACTCGTCAAGCGCCACGGGTACGACTGGGCGCCCGCCACCGCGAAGCACCAGGGCGAGGCGTACCTCGATTCGGTGACGGTCGTGCCGATCGAGGAGGACAGCATCCGCGTGGGTGCGTTGCGCTCCGGGGAGGGCGACGCCCTCCGGTACACCCAGCCGCCGGACGAGGCGCTGCTCCAGAAGGAGGGTTTCACCGTTCTGGGCCTGCGCACTCCCGGTCTGGCCAACGTCCTCGACGTGCGGCAGACCGCCGATTTCGTCGACGACGTCAACGTTCGCAAGGCGGTGATGTACGGGATCGACCGGGACCAGATCGTGTCCACGCTGTATTCCGACAATTGGAAGCCCGCGAACAGCATCATCACCGAGGGCGCGCTGGGGTGGAAGGACCGTTCCGACGAGGTGCGATTCGACCCGGACGAGGCGAATCGCCGGCTCGACGCGTCGGGTTGGACCACGCGAGATGCGGATGGCATCCGGCAGAAGGACGGCCGGCCACTCGAACTCGGTCTGTACATCGACGTCTACGACCACACGTCGAAACCGTTGTACGAACTCGTCCAGCGTCAACTCCGTGCGGTGGGAATCTCGCTGCAGCTGAAGCAGACCGACTTCGCGAACTATCCGAAGGCGACCGCGGATCCGAAACTCAGCCTGCGTCGCAACGGGTGGCCCACCGCGGACACCTTCCGGCTGACCCAGAACTACGACAGCGACCAGGGTGATCTGTTCCAGCTCGAAGGCAACGACCCGTATCTCGACGGCCTGCTCCGTTCGCAGGTCACCGAGACGGACCGGACCAAGCGGATCGCGTTGATCGAACAAATTCAGGATCACGTGATCGACAACGCGTACACGATCCCCCTTCTGCTGGATACCCAGATCTTCGCCGTCGCCCCGCACATCCACGACTTCCGCAACGCGGCCAACTCCGTGCCCTGGTTCTACGACACCTGGACGGAGCGCAAGTGAGTGCTGATGGGGGACAGAGCAGTTCATGTCACGACGCGTCCAGAATCAGACTGAGCGCAACGCTCGTCCCGTGAGCGATGCTCTGGGAAGGTAACGACTATCGCGGAAAGGGGAACCGTCATGAGCCGTCATTCCGTCGTCGGACTGCACGTCGACGCCGCACTCGTCACCGAGCTGCTCGACCCGAGGGAGCCGGCGCGACGAGAAGAGTTCGGGCGCAGCATCGACGAGTCGGGAATCGACTTCGTCGTTCTCGGCGGTGACCGCCTGGACGCGGGGGAATCGAGTTCCGCGACGATCGATGCGACCGTGGCCGCCACCGTCCTGGCTCGTCACACGACGTCGGCCGGACTGGTGGTGGCCGGTGCTCCCGTCCGCGATCACCCCTTCAATCTCGCGCGTCGGCTCGGCTCGCTCGATCACGGATCCCGCGGCAGGGTCGGATGGCTGATCGGGTCGGGCGACGGCGCGGTGGGGAGCTGGACGAGCGCGGACCCGGTGGACGCTGCGGTCGAAGCCGTGTCGGTCGTCCGGAAGTTGTGGGAGAGCTGGCCGGGCGACAGCATCGTCGACGACGCCGAGCGCGGCATCTTCGCGGAATCCGAGCGGATCGTCTACATCGATCATGCGGGTACGTTCTCCGTGTCGGGCCCACTCAACGTTCCCGAGCCACCGCAACGCAAGCCGCCCGTGTTCTGGCGTCCCGCGAACGCGGCCGAATTGGTGGCGGCGCGGCGCACGGCCGACGCCGTGATCCTCGCGGACGAGGATGCGGTGCGACGCTACCGGGCGCACTTCGACCCCGATGCCGCCCGTGACCAGGTGTTGCTGCTCGACCGGCACTGGGCCCCGGACGGCGTTTTCCCTCTGGCGACGGAGGCCGACGGTGTGGTCTTCCGAGGGGCCACCACGGCTACCTTGCCCGTCCTGCTCGACGCGGTGCGGCGGGAGCCGATCTTCCAGGACCCGCGGCGCACCCTGCGTGACCGTCTGGGGTTGCAGACGGCGGAGACCGTACTGTCCGGCGGCCGCAGCGCGTTCCCGGTCACCTGAGCATTCCACCGAAGACAGGAGATTCACCATGACAGCGGTATCCGAGGCCCCCGCGCCGGAGGCGGTGCGTCCGCCGGCACGCGGCTCCGCCGAACTGGCGGCCGTGATCGCCGTGATCGCCGAGGACGCCGCGCGGCGGCGCGCCCGTGGCGGGACCGAAGGCCCACAGCGGGCCGTCGAGTTGATCCGCGAACACCGGCTCGGGGCCGTGCGTGTGCCGCGGGAACACGGCGGCGGTGGCTATACCTTGCAGGATCTCTTCGATCTGGTGATCGACCTCGCCGAGGCCGATCCCGATGTGCCACACATTGTCCGGGTCCACTACGCGTTCGTCGAGGAAGTGCTGCGGGCCCCGCGCACCGAACGCAAGGACGCATGGCTGCCGGAGATCCTGTCGGGTAAACTGTTCGGCGGCGCATCCTCGGAGCTGAGCACCCGCGCCGTCGGCTCCTACAGCTTCGAATCCACCCTGACACCGCATCCCGGCGGGTACCGCCTCGACGGGGTCAAGTTCTACAGCACCGGGTCGCTGTACTCCGATTTCATCCGGGTTTCCGCCAACCTTCCGGACGGCAAGGCGCTCAGCGCAATCGTTCCCGCCGACCGGGCGGGGATCGTCCACAAGGACGACTGGGACGGAATCGGCCAGCGCCACACCGGCAGCGGGACGACGGTATTCGAGAACGTTGCCGTCGACGAGTCCGAGACGCTGCCGTTCCGCGGTGGCGACGAGGAGACCCGGCCGCGGCAGGCCCTTCCCCAGTTGTATCTGCACGCGATCGCGGCGGGCATCCTCCGCACCGTCACGGCCGAGTCCGCCGAGCTGATCCGCGGTCGCAAGCGCAGTTTCGTGTTCGCTGTCGCCGAGGAACCACGTCACGATCCGCAGTTGCTCGAGATCGTCGGAACGCTGTCCGCGGCGGCCTTCGCAGCGGAGTCCGTGGTCCGGGCGGCTGCGGCAGCACAGGATGTGGCCGCGGACGTCGCGCGCACGTCCGGCGTCGACGCCCGGCTCGAGCAGGAGGCCGCGGTACTGGCCGCGAAGGTGAAGGTCTCCATCGAGGACATCGCGCTCCGGGCAGCCACCCGGTTGTTCGAGGTCGGCGGCGCCTCGGCCACCCGGGAGTCGGCGCACCTGGACAGGCACTGGCGCAATCTGCGAACCCTGTTCTCCCACAACCCGACGGTGTACAAGGCGCGGGTGATCGGCGACCTCGTGGTCAACGAGACTCCGCTTCCCGACACCGGATTCTTCTGATTCGGAAGGCATCGCCGTGAGTAGATCCCGACGCCAACTGGTGCTCAACGTGAACGTGCTGGACGTGGGAATTGCCCCGGGGGCGTGGACCCTCGACGACGTGCATGCGCGCTCGTTCGTCGATCTCGACCACTTCACCAGGATCGCCCGGATCGCCGAGCGTGGCACCCTCGACGCGTTCTTCCTCGCCGATGGCCCCGGCTTCTGGGAGAACCCCCGGGTGAAGCCGACCCGGGCGCTGGAACCGTCGGTGATCCCGGCGGCCGTGGCGACGGCCACCGAGAACCTGGGCCTGATCGGGACCGCCTCCACCACGTTCAACGACCCGCTCGATCTCGCCGAACGCTTCCTCTCCCTCGACTACCTCAGCGGCGGCCGGGTGGCGTGGAACGTGGTCACCACCTATTCGCCGACGGCCGCAGCCAATTTCGGATTCGAACAGATTCCGGACCGCGACTACCGCTATCGCCGCGCCGAGGCGTTCGTCGGCGTGGTGACCGCGCTGTGGGAGAGCGCTCGGAGCGGTGTCCCGGTGTCGCATCGCAGCGAGTTCTTCGACGTCGACGGCGTGCTGCGGGTGCCGCCGTCGGATCAGGGGCAGCCGCCCCTCATCCAGGCAGGCGGGTCGCCCGCCGGGCGTGACCTCGCCGGCCGCACCGCACACGGCGTCTTTTCCGCGGAGCTCACGCTGGACGCCGGGCGCAGGCACTACAAGCACGTCAAGGACGTGGCCCGTGCGGCCGGCCGCAATCCCGACGATGTGAAGATCCTGCCCGGGCTGATCACGGTCATCGGCTCGACCGAAGCGGAGGCCGTCGCTCGACACGAACAACTCCGCACGCACGTGCCCGCGAAGTTCGGCTGGGACCGGCTGAGTCTGACCCTCGGTGTCCCGCTCGCGGAACTCGACCTCGACCAGCCGATCCCGGCGTCGCTCCTGGACGGACCGCCCGACCCGGCGACGTTTGCGGGTTCCCTCGGGTTCCGTGAATCAGTGGTCGGTCTGGCGCGTGAGCGGAATCTGACCGTGGCCCAGCTCCTTCGCGAGTTGGACGGGGGTGGCGGGCACCGCGCCGTGATCGGCACACCGGAACAGGTGGCCGACACCATCGAGGCGTGGTTCCGCGCCGAGGCGGCCGACGGATTCAACCTGATGCCCGACGCGTTCCCGTCCGGACTCGACACCTTCGTGGACGAGGTGGTGCCCCTGCTCCGCAAGCGGGGGCTCTTCCGTTACGAATACGCGGAGAAGACCCTGCGTGAGCGCTTCGCGGTGCCGGTTCCCGAGTACGGCGCCGCGCGGTCGGCGTGAGTTCGTTCAGACGGTGAGGGGGAGCTCGTGACGTCACCGCGTTCGGGGTCGCAGGCGGTGGAACGGGCGATCGCAGTACTCGCCTGCTTCGAGGGCGGGCCCACCGACCTGACCGTCAGCGCGCTCGCTGCCCGCACCGGATTGGCGGTCAGCACGACGTATCGTATCGTGCAGGCCCTCGTCCGCGGCGGCTTGCTCGAGCGCGACGAGCGAACCGACTGCTATCGGGTGGGGCCGAGCCTGATCTCGCTGGCCGTTCCGTCGCTGGGGCGTCTCGACGCCGAATCGTTCGCCCCGCACCTGTATTCGCTCGCCGCACGTGTGAAGCTGACGACCAGTCTCGGGGTCGCGAAGGACGATGTCGCGGTCACCGTCTTCTCGGCGCGCCCACCCGAACGGTTTTGCATGCACCAACTGCCCGGTGCACGTCAACCGCTGCAGAGCAGCGCGATGGGCATGGCGATTCTGGCGTTCGGTACGGCGTCCGCACGGCGCAGCGGTTCGGTGGCGGCGTCCTCCGACCTCGAACGGGTCCGACGGCTGGGCTACGCCGCGGCCTTCTCCTCGGAGAACCGGGACGTGCTCGCCGTTGCGGTTCCCGTTCTCGACCCGGAGGGACGGCCCCGCGGCGCGTTGGGGGTGCAGGCGCTCCGCCGGCGACTCACCGACGATCTGGTGCGGGAGATCGTGCCGCCGATGCGGGGCGTCGCGGCGCGGATCGGTGCGGGTGCCGGAACTGCATTTCCCGCGTTCCGGTAGGGAAAAACTCAGGGTGAACCTTTTTCGCATTGTGAAAATACCGTTGTAGCACCGTGGTTCGGGATTCGATGATGATCGCGACGTATCGATTCAGCCCGAAACCAGGAGTACTCATGACACTCACCACCGCCGCGCCCGCCGAATCGGATCGGACCGCCGGCACCGCGCTCGAGGTTCGTCCGGTCGCCGGGCACATCGGCGCCGAGATCTCCGGAATCGACCTCCGGAAAGAACTGGCCGACAACGAGGTAGCCCAGGTCCGCGACGCGCTGCACCGCTACAAGGTCCTGTTCTTCCGCGACCAGGAGATCGGGCACGCCGAACAGATCGCGTTCTCGCGGAAGTTCGGTGACGTGACGCCGTCGCACCCGTACGACGACGAAGCCCCCGAGGGTTTCCCGCAGATCCTCGCCGTCGACAGCCGCAAGTACGAGAAGCGCTTCGGCCGCAAGAAGTACAGCTACGACAACAAGTGGCACACCGATGTCACCGCGCTGATCAACCCGCCTGCCGGCACGATCCTGCGCGCGCACATCGTCCCGGAACAGGGCGGCGACACCCAGTGGACCAACCTCGTCGCCGCGTACGAGGGTCTGCCGGACTCGCTGAAGGGCCTCGTCGACGGTCTCCGCGCCGAGCACCGGTTCGGCGGCAGGCACCCGCAGTGGGCCGACGACAGCAGCTACGCCCAGAAGACGCGGGAGAACCCGCTCGTCACCGAACACCCGGTGGTCCGCGTGCACCCGGTGACGGGGGAGCGGGCACTGTTCGTCACACCCGGTTTCACCGCCCGGATCGTCGGGGTCTCGCCGGCGCAGAGCGACCGCCTGCTGGATCTGCTGTTCGCCGAGGTGACCAATCCGGCGTACACGGTGCGCTTCCGCTGGGCGCCGGGCAGCCTCGCGTTCTGGGACAACCGTGCCACCGCGCACCTCGCGCCCACCGACCTCGACCACCTCGACGTCACCCGGGTCCTGTACCGCACGACCCTCGAGGGCGACGTTCCCGTCGGCCCCGACGGCAAGGAGTCCACGTCCATCGCCGGTGCGGCGTTCCGCGGCGAGAAGTAGGCGGCTTCGCCACCCGTGCGCCTTTCTGGTAGCCAGCGCTACCAGAAAGGCGCACGAGTCCATAAAGGAGACAGACGAAAATGACAGTTATCGACGACCGTCCCGGTGTCGCCACCGAGCTCCGGATCGCTCCCATCGCCGGCTATATCGGCGCCGAGGTCAGCGGTGTGGATCTTGCGGGTGAACTGGACGAGGCCACCGCTGCACGACTGCGGCAGGCATTGCTCGACCACAAGGTGCTGTTCTTCCGCGACCAGCCCCTCGACCACGCGGCGCAGATCCGGTTCTCCCGCCACTTCGGGAAGGTGACGCCCGCACATCCGTACGACTACAACGCCCCCGAGGGCTACCCGGAAATCCTGGAGGTGGACAGCCGCAAATACGCGGCCCGCGGCGGTGCCCGCAAGTACAGCTACGCGAACTTCTGGCACACCGACGTCTCTGCGCTGGTGAATCCGCCGGCGATCACGTTCTTGCGATCGGAGCTGGTACCCGACGTCGGGGGCGACACCACCTGGACCAATCTCGCTGCGGCGTACGCCAACCTGCCGGAATCGTTGAAGACATTCGTGGACGGCCTGCGCGCCGAGCACCGCTTCGGGGGACGACAGAAGCGCTGGGAGGCGGGCAGTGATGCCGAGCAGAACGTCACCACCAAGCCGATCGTGACGGAGCACCCGGTGGTCAGGGTGCATCCCGAAACCCGTGAGCGCGGGCTCTTCGTCACCCCCGGTTTCACGAGTCGCATCCTCGGTGTCTCCCCGGCGCAGAGCGACCGGATTCTCGACCTGCTGTTCGAGGAGGTCACGAACCCGGCCTACACCGTCCGTGTTCGCTGGCAGAACAACAGCATCGGAGTGTGGGACAACCGCATCACTGCGCACCTCGCACCGGCGGATCTCGACCATCTCGACGTCGTGCGGGTGCTGTACCGCACGACCGTCGAAGGTGATGTTCCGGTCGGCGTCGACGGTCAGCCGTCGCGGTCGGTGGTCGGCAGCGCGTTCCACGGCGCCGACTGAGCCCGGGGCGACGACATGAGGGCTGAGTCGCGGATCGGGTTGCGCCGCAACAGGTCGATCGTTGCGGCGGTGTTGGTCACCGGTATGGCGCTGGTGGTCGCCGCGTGTGGTGGGTCCTCCTCCGGGGGCGGCACGACGGCGGACGGCAAGACGGTGCTGCGGTACGAGGGCAGCCCGGCCAGTGTCACCTTCCCGGAACTCGCGGAGGACCTCGGCTTCTTCGAGAAGGTGCAGCTGGCGTGGCTGGGTGACACGACGAGTGGACCGCAGAGCATTCAGTCGGCGGCCACGGGGGACACCGATTTCGGGTCCGCGTTCAACGGTGCCATCGCGAAACTCGTCGACGCCGGGGCGCCGCTGACCGGAGTCGTGTCGGTATACGGGTCGGACGGCGACACCGAGACCGACAGCTTCAACGGCTACTACGTCCTCGAGGGCAGCCCCATCCGGACGGCTCGTGATCTGATCGGCAAGAAGGTGGGGATCAACACCCTCGGCGCCTACCACGAGTACGTCATCAAGGAATGGCTGTTTCGCGCCGGACTGACCAACGACGAGATCAACCAGGTCGAGCTGACCGTCGTGCCACCGAACAACACGGAACAGGCACTGCGGTCGGGGCAGATCGACGTGGGGAATCTCGGTGGGATCGTGAAGGATGCCGCGCTCGGCCGGGGCGGGTTGACGCCGCTGTTCACGGATGTCGATCTCACCGGACCGTTGGGGATCGGGGCGGTGGTGTTCCGGAACGACTTCATCGCGAAGAACGAGGACGCCACCCGCGACTTCGTGCAGGGGGTCGCGCGTGCCGTGCGGTGGACGCAGACTGTGCCGAAGGAGGAGGTGGTCGACCGATTCGTGAAGATCATCGAGGATCGTGGGCGGAACGAGTCCACGGAGTTCGTCCGGCAGTGGAAGAGTGCCGGCGTGCCCGCGCCCGGGGGAGTGATCGACCCCGGGGAGTTCCAGATCTGGATCGACCAGGGCGTGCGGTTGGGGGTGCTGAAACCGGGGGGTGCGGCGGCGGAGGACCTCTTCACCAACGAGTACAACCCGTACGCGAACGGCACCTATCCGCCCCACAGCGACGCCGACGGAAACGCGGTGTAGGCGGCTCCGCCGCCCGTGCGTGGTCAGCGAGTCTCACTCGTCAACCACTCACGGGCTGTGGAGTGCCCGGCGGACGGCGTCGGCGAAGGACGTGGGGTCGTGAATCAGCCAACCGTGGTTGCCTGTCACAGTGATGACGGGCGGATTGCGCAGCGCCTTCCGCATCGACTCGAAGCTGGCGAGAGGAATTGTCCGGTCCCCGCGACCCCAGACGAGCGACACCGGTAGGCCCCGGTCGGCGAGCACGCCGAGTTCGTGGCGCAGGTCCGCCCGTCTGGCCAGGTGTGCCGTTCGCCAGACCGCACCCGGATCCCGCAGCGCGTTGGGCAGAAAACCGTTGACGAGCGACGCCGTCGTGTGCGCGATGGTCCGGATCGACAGCGCCTCACCCAGCGCCGAAGCGCCCCAGTCCCACAGCGGCCTCTCGCCGATGGGCCGGATTCCCCAGCCGTCGGACGACCAGGCGCCACCACCGACCGAGTTGACGAGCACCAGGCGCGCGACCCGCTCCGGAAGGTCGTGCGCAGCCTGAATGGCGACGCCCCCGCCGAAGGAGTGGCCGACCAGTGTGACCGGCTCGCTGATTCCCGCCTCGTCGAGGAACCGTCCGAGCCAGGCCGCATAACCGGCGAAGGTCCGGGCCTCGGGTGGATGGTCGGGGGTTCCGCCGAAGCCGGGGAGCGTCGGAGTGACGACGCGATGCCCCTGCTGGGCGAGCATCGACAGGCTGCGGCCGTACACCCGCGGGGTGAGCCCCCATCCGTGCAGGAAGACGACGGGCGAACCTCGCCCCACGACAGTGAGGGTCGCGGCGTCCGCACCTGCGGGTTCCCCGAAGATCTCGGGTTCTGAGTTCTGGATCAGTGACACGCTCCACAGCGTGGATGACGCGCATGCCGTCGGTAACGGGCCGAATTGCCTGAAGGCATACCTATTTTTGGGGTTTCGTGACGGACCGGTCGGTTCGATATCTAATCGTTATATACCTGGACTGCGAAAACAGGTATCTGTATGGGCCATTCGGCCGTTGTCCGCTGAGTCCGTGACCGGGATGTTATCTAATGTCTCGTCCGAACGGCACTCGTGTCGACGGGCACCAATGAATTGAAGGACTCAGCTCAATGGCCAAGCATAGATTGCGTCGGGGCAATCGTCTGCAGTTTTCGACCGGCGGTCTTCTGATCGCCGCCGGTGTGGGAGTGGGAGCGTTTCTGCTTCCCGTTGCTCCCGCTGCAGCGGAGCCGATCACCATCCCAGGGATTGGGACATTCGAGATACCCGGTGTTCCGCCGGTGCCGTCGGCTCCGAACCCTGGGCCCCTCCCGGGACCGCTGCCCGCCCCGCCGGCACTGCCCGCCCCGCCGGCGTTGCCGTCTACCCACGGCGCTCAGGCTCTCGCGGCCGCCCAGTCGAAGATCGGATCGCCGTACGTCTGGGGTGCCACCGGCCCGAACTCCTTCGATTGCTCGGGTCTGGTGCAGTGGGCATACAAGCAGGCCGGCATCTCGGTGCCCCGCACCACCTACGACCAGATGGGCGGTGGATCGCCCGTCGACAAGGGCAGCCTGCAGCCGGGTGATCTCGTCCTGTTCAACGGGGCCGAACATGTCGGGCTCTACGCCGGGAACGGCACGGTCGTCCACGCGCCCACCGCCGGGCAGCCCGTGAAGCAGGCGCCCCTCGATTCGATGCCGTTCTACGCGGCGCGCCGGTACTAGGCGGCTCCGCCGCCCGTGCGCCTTTCTGGTTGCCAGCGCTACCAAAAGGGCGCACGGGGCGCGAAGCGCCCTACGAGTTGCGGATCAGATCCGACGCCCGCTCACCGATGAGGACGGAGGGTGCGTGGGTGTGCCCGCGGATGATGGCGGGCATGATCGACGCGTCGGCGACGCGCAGTTTGTCGACCCCACGGACCCGCAGTTCGGGTGTGACGACACTCGCGTCGTCGTTGCCCATGCGGCACGTCCCGACCGGGTGGTAGAGCGTGTGGGCGTTCTCCTGCAGCGCCCGCGCGAGAATCTCGCCGAGTGGAGTTCTCGGCTCCACCGCCGGGCGAATCATGTTGCCGAGCAGCGACTTCAGCGCCGGGGCCGATGCGAGGGCGTCGCACAGGCGCAGTCCTTCGAGCATCGCCCGCCGGTCGACTCCGCCGCTGTCGCTGAGGTAGCGGGGATCGATGATCGGCTTCGCGAGGGGATCCGCCGACTGCAGCGAGATCTCGCCTCGACTCTCGGGTTTCACGAGGATGGTGCCGATCACCGCGGCGTGACCGGTCGCCGGGATGAGGCCCTCGTCGAAGAACGGCGCCGGCCCGAAGATCATCTCGAGGTCGGGCAGCGTCAGATCGTCCCGACTGCGCGTGAAGCCGTACGCCTCGGCCACATTCGAGGTGAGCATGCCCCGGCGACGGGTCAGGTAGTTGAGCAGCTCGGGGATCTTCTCGGCGGCGAACAGTGAGTCCGAGTCGACGCTGTAGCCGAGGAACGACACCAGGTGATCGAGGAGATTCTTCCCGACCTCCGGCAGGTGCTGCTGCACCGCGATTCCGTGCTCACGTAACTGCGCCTCGTCGCCGATGCCCGACAGCATGAGGAGTTGCGGGGAGTTGATCGCCCCGCCTGCGAGGATCACTTCCTTCGCGGCCCGGACGGTGCGCCGCACCCCGTGCTTCTCGTACTCGACGCCGACGGCCGCGGAACCCTCGAACACAACCCGGGTGGCCTGGGCGCCGGTGAGGACGGTCAGATTCTTCCGTTTCAGCGCCGGCCGGAGGTAGGCGTCGGCGGTACTCCACCGGGCGCCCCGCTTCTGCGTGACCATGGTCTGTGAGAAGCCCTCGGGCCGAGTGGTGTTCGCCCGCTCGACGGGGTAACCGGTCTCCTCGGCCGCCGCGAGGAACGACCCGGTGAGGGCGCGGGGGCTCCGCTGGTGCGAGACGACGATCGGCCCGCCGGTTCCGCTGTCGGCGTCCGACGCGCCCTGCACGTCCTCGATGCGGCGGAAGTACTTGACCACTTCCTTGAACGACCAGGAGTCGTCGGTGAGGTCGGCCCACTCGTCGTAGTCGGCGGCGAACCCGCGCACCCACATCATCGCGTTCATCGACGACGAGCCGCCGAGCATCTTGCCGCGCGGCCAGTAGATCGTCCGCCCACCGAGTCCGGGTTGCGGCTCCGTCAGGTAGTCCCAATCCATCTCGCTGCGAAACAGTTTCGAGAACGCGGCGGGGATGTGCGCGAACTTGTCCTTGTCCTCACCACCGGCCTCGAGGACCACGACCTCGCTGCCGGAGTCGGCGCTGAGCCGGCCGGCCAGCACGGCACCTGCCGAACCCGACCCCACGATCACGTAGTCGGCCACAGACAGTTCCTGATTCATCGTTCATCTCCACTTCGACGGGGGTGAGGGGTCGGGGGCACGCGCCCTCATCCACGCAGCGCGGACGCGAAGATCGCCGGCAGCCGGGTCCATGAGGGTGCACCGGCAAATCCTGTCAGCAATCGGCCCGTCGTGGCGGCGGTTCGGTTGGTGACGAACCACGGGGGCTTGGGCGAGATGGACATCTCACGGTTCAGGATCGACCGCGGCGACGGGCGGAACGGGCCGCGGACGACGGTGCGCTCCGGCCGGTCGATGAGCAGGGCGTTGTGCACCACGCCGATGCCGCTCTGGACGTCGTTCAGGGTGTGGCCGGGGAAGGCTCCCCAGGTCGCGGTGGCGGTGAGGTACCCGACGCCGGTCCACGCGTTCACGGCGATGGTCCCGTAGCGGAGGCTCTCGAGCAGCGAGTCGAACTCCGCCCCCATCTCGCGGATGGTCTGCGGGGCAGCGACGATGTTGACCCCGAGGGTGCCGATGAAGTCCTCGTTCACGAGGTCGGCGGCGTGTGCCGCGAACTCGGCGCCTCCGTGGGGTAGGTCGATCACGCCGAGCACCGGAGCGAAGTACTCGGTCTGCAGGAGCGGGGCGTAGGCGCCGGGCTCGAGATCGGTGACCAGGACGCGTCCGCCGTTCTCGCCCAGGCGTGCGGCGGTGGGGAACGACGCGGTGGCCGCGGCGACCCGGGAGTCGCTACCGGGGTAGTACGCGGTGCGGTCCGGTGCCTTGTCGAGGGCCTCTTTCAGGGCTGCCACGAACTCGTCGCGCTGCTTCCACTCGGACGACACGACCACGGCCTGCGCCGCGATGCAGTTGTAGCCGCCGTTGTGAAGTCGCTGCGTCGCAATGTGTTCGGCCTGGAACTTGATGTCGGCGCGGCTCCAGTCGCCGGGCAGCACGATGGTGGGTGACACGCCGCCGAGTTCACTGGAGATGGCCTTGCCGAGGATGGGCTCGTTCGCAGCCTTGCGCCGCGCACCCTCCTCGCCGGTGCCGAACACGATCGCGTCGTGGGTGAGCGCGCTGCCCGTCATGTGCACGTGGTCGACGAGGTCGTGGTGCACCAGATACGTCCCGACCTCCGCGCCGCCGGTCAGCAGTCGGACCGCGCCGATGGAGATGAGCGGTTCGAGGACACGCGTCAGCACGGGCAGCAGGCGGTCGGTGATGGGGTTGAGCTTGAGTGCGACGACGCGATTGTGCGCGATCAGTTCGTACAGGGTGTCGAGCGGGGCGATCGAGGTGATGTTGCCGGCGCCCAGGACCACGCCGACGCCCTGTGTCCGCGACGGGTCGCGCTGGGCGAGGCCGGCGTCGCGCTGTGCCGTCGCACGATCGATTCCCGGCTGCAGCCACACGTCCGCGCTGAATCCGCTGAGCAGCAGCTTGTCGAAGATGTTCAGCGGCAGCGCCTTGACGGTGGTGCGGCCGCCGGGGGCCGTGCCGAACGTGGCGCCGTCCAGCGGGCTGGTTCCGGCCTCGAGTTTCGCCAGGCTCGCGGACAGTGCCGCGGTGCCGGTGGCCAGCGGGTACGGTCCCGACATCCATTCCTCGCCGACCAGCGGCGACTTCGGGTCCAGCCCCTTGATCGCGACCGCGGCGTCCACCCAGTCGGCGGCGTGCTGCACGGTGAGGTCGTGCACCTTGTCGAGGAGTTTCCTGCGATCGGCGAGGGAGAGGTCGGCCCAGGTCTTCTCGCCCTCGGCGAGGTCGGCGAGGGCGGCGTCGACGTCCGGATGTGGGGAGGCCGCGTCGGGGGTGTTGGAGGTGGCCTCGGGTTCTGAAGTGCTCACTGTGGACAGCTCCGCTCGGGTCGACTACATGAAGGACCGCGCCGCAGAAACGAAAAACTACTGTGGCGTAGAACACTGATTCTCGTCCCAGTTGCCGGCGTCGCGCCATAGGCAGCGGCTGTCAATGTGAACATGCGGGCTATGCCGTCGCACAAAAGGGTATGGCGCGGACCACGTCCGGTCGATAGTCTTGCCGGATGACTGTCAGCTCGGATGTCGCGCCGTCGCCCACCGATCTTCTGGGATCGATGCTTGAGTCCGTGGACCAGTTGTCCGAGGAACTCGTATCGCGCATCCTGTCGGCCGAGCACGGCTACGTGGAGGCGACCCTCCTCACTCCCGAGCAGTTGTACGCGGCGTGCGTCGACAATCTGACGGCAATGCTGGGCAACCTCGCGGGCAGTGCGCCGATCCGGCTCGAGGCGGCGCGGGCGGCCGGACAGTTGAAGGCCGAACAGGGTGTGCCGCTCGCGGCGCTACTCCACGCGTTCCGGCTCGGCGGCCGCCTGATCTGGGACGAACTGATGAACCGCTCGGAGGGCCGGGCCACCAACGCGCTGCTCGACATGGCCGCCCAGGTGTGGGCGCTCGTGGACGTCTACTCGGACAGCGCCGCGGAGGCATATCGGGAGACCGCCGACCTGCGCGCCCGCGAGGACGCCGAGTCGCGGGGCCGGCTGATCAGGACCCTGTTCGGCGACCACGCCGCCAACCCCGCCGGCGCCGCCGACGCGCTCCGCACGTTCCGGATTCCGGAGAACAGCACCTTCCTCGTCGTGTCCGTCGAAGCGGCGGCGTCTCCGTCCGCCGCGGACGTCGTGCAGTCGGACCTTCGCGGTGTGGGTGTCGACTCGGTGTGGGACACGGAGGTCGACGGGCGGATCGGACTGCTGTGGGCCGCCACCGCCGAGGTGCTCGATTCCGCGCTGGACCTCCTCGGCCGCTCCGGTCACGGCCGGATCGGGGTCAGCTCGGTGTTCGGACGTCCCGGCGGGACGAGCCGGGCCGTCGAGCAGGCACGGATCGCCCGTCGCTGCGCGGGACACGGTGGATGCACCGTCACCCGCTACGAGTCGGTGCCGGTGTCGTTGCTGCTGGTCAGTGTGCCCGACGCCGGCAAGCTCGCGTCGAACCAGATCCTCGGACCGGTGCTGGGCCTGCCCGCCGAGGAACAGGAGAGCCTGCTCGCCACCCTCGATGCGTGGTTCTCCTGTCGCGGCTCCACCACCGCGGCGGCCACCCAGCTGCACTACCACCGCAACACCGTCCTGTACCGGCTGCGCAGAATTCACACCCTCACGGGACGCGACTTCTCCGACCCCATCGACGCCGCCGAACTGTACGTCGGCCTGCGGGCGCACCAGCTGCTCGGTGCGTGATCGGAGCACACCTGCTCACGCGGATTCGAAGACGGCTGCTATGCCCTGCCCGCCGCCGATGCACATCGTTTCCAGGCCGTAGCGTCCCCCGCGGCGCTTCAGTTCGTGGAGCAGTGTCGTCATGATTCGGGAACCGGTGGCGCCGACGGGATGGCCGAGGGAGATTCCGGAACCGTTGACGTTCACCTTCGATTGGTCCTCGTAGCCGAAGCCCTGAAGAACCGCGAGTACCTGGACCGCGAAGGCCTCGTTGACCTCGACGAGGTCCATGTCGTCGACGCCCAGGCCGAGCTTGCGGAACAGTTTGCGAACCGCGGGAACGGGACCGATGCCCATTTCGGCGGGCTCGCATCCGACGGCAGCCCAGCCGTGCAGGAAGCCCAGCGGTTCGAGACCGAGCCGGTCGAGTTGGTCCTCGGCGACCACGAGACACGCCGCGGCGGCATCGTTCTGCTGGCAGGCGTTGCCTGCGGTGACGGTGCCGTTCGGCATGACGGTGCGCAGCTTCGCGAGCTTCTCGACGCTCGAATCGGCGCGGATTCCCTCGTCCCGGTCGAAGATCACCGGCTCCGCTGTGCGCTGCTGCACCTTGATCGGCACGACCTCGTCGGTGAAGCGTCCCGCCTCCCAGGCGGCCGCGGCCCGGTGTTGGCTCTGGGCGGCGAACGCGTCGGCAGCGTCGCGGGAGATGCCGTATCTCGAAGCGAGGTTCTCCGCGGTTTCGATCATCCCGGAGATGTAGCCGAATCGTTCGACGGGCTGGGAACGTTCGCGGCCACGATCGAGCCGATCGTGCAGTTTCACCGTTCCCTGACGCGAACCCCAGCGCATGTCGGTGGTATAGAACTCGACGTTGCTCATGCTTTCGACGCCGCCGGCCATCACGACGTCCGCGGCGCCGCTCTGCACCATCATCGCCGCGGTGGCGATCGACTGCAGGCCGCCGCCGCACCGGCGGTCCAGTTGCATGCCGGCCACGTCGAGGGGGAAACCTGCCTGCAGCGCGATCCACCTTCCGACGCAGGGGGTCTCGCTGTTGGCGTACGACTGGGCGAACACCATGTCCTCGATGAGGGCGGGGTCGATGCCGCTGCGTTCGACGACGGCGGTGGCGACCGCGGCACCGAGATCCTCGACCGCCACGTTCTTCAGTGCGCCGCCGAAGGCCCCGATGGCGGTGCGGGACGGGGCGACGATGGCTGCTCTCCTCATGAGTGCTCCTGAACTCGAAAATCGGGGTTTTCCTTGGCGAAGAAGGCGCGCACGCCTTCGCGGCATTCGGGTGAACTGAACGCACGGTCGCTTGCGGTCAGGGACTTCTGCACCAGCTGCTCCTCGTCCAGATCGTCGGCCGCGTTGATCACCGACTTACACAACTCCAGGGCGAAAGCGGGTCGACGGGTGAGGATCCCGGCCCAGCGCCGCGCCTCGGCCAGTGCGGTGCCCTGGGGAACCACCGCGTCGACCAGACCCCAGTCGAGCGCGGTCCGGGCATCGATCGGGTCACCGAAGAACATCATCTGTTTGGCACGGCCGATCCCGATCCGCCGTGTGGTGCGAAACGTTCCGCCGCTGCTGGGGAAGACTCCGAGTTTGATCTCCGGCAACGCCAGCGAGACCTGTTCTTCCGCGATCAGTAGGTCACAGCAGCAGGCAATTTCGAGTCCACCGCCGAGAGTGAGCCCGCCGAGGGCGGCCACCGTGGGCTTCGGGAAGTGCGCGAGGAACTGGAAGATCTCGTTCTGCCGTCGAAGCTTCTTCTCCACCACCTGGCCCGGTTCCATCATCTCGTGGAACTCGGAGATGTCGGACCCGGCGCAGAACGCCCGGCTTCCGGCACCGGTCACCACAATGGCGCGTACCGTGTCGTCGATCGCGAGGGCGTCGAGGCGGTCGGCGAGCTGCCGCGTCAAGTCGCGGGTCACCACATTGAGCGGTGGATTGTCCAGTGTCAGTATCGCGACACCGTTCTCGATCGTGAGATGCACGTGCACATCAGGCATGGCCGACTCCGTTCCGATCCGGCGTCAACTCGACGCGGGTGATCTTGCCCATGAACAAGAAGCTGCAGACCGCCAGTGCGGCGCTGACACCGACGAAGATCAGTGCTCCGTCGTAGGAACCGGTGGCGTCGACGATGTAGCCGATGGCGATGGGGGTGGTGATGCCCGCGGCGTTCGCGAACGTGTTGAACAGGCCGCCCGACAACCCGGCCGCTTCCTTGGGGGAGGTGTCCGAGACGATGGTCCACCCGAGGCTGCCGAGGCCCTTGCCGAAGAACGCCAGCACCATGAACAGGATGACGACGGTCTGCGAGGTGGTGAAGTTGCAGAGGACGATGACGGTCGCCAACGTGAGTCCGATGATGATCGGAATCTTGCGGGCCCAGGTGAGCGGCACGCCTCGTGTGAGCAGACGGTCCGATACGACTCCGCCGAGGATCCCGCCGAGGAAGCCGAAGATCGCGGGGATGGACGCGGCGAGACCGGCGTCGAGCAGCGGCATTCCGAGTTCCTCGATGAGGTAGATCGGGAACCACGTGAGGAAGAAGTACACGATGGTGGTGATGAAGAACTGGCCTGCGTACAGTCCGAGCATCATTCGGCTGCCGACGAGCTGTCGAATGGCGTTCCAGGTGTTGATCTTCGGGGCGTCCGGTGCGGAGCTCTCCTCCTCGATGTCGATCAGCGCACCGCCCTCGGCGATGTACTCGATCTCGGCGTCGTTGGCCATTCTGTGCTCGCGGGGCTGGTCGTAGAACCTCAGCCACAGCGCGCTCAGCGCCATGCCGATTCCGCCCATGGCGAGGTAGGCGGAGTGCCAGCCGTGTGCGTGCGTCAGCCACGCCATGAACGGGGTGAACACGACCGCCGCCGCGTACTGGGACGAGTTGAAAATGGCGGAGGCGGTGGCACGTTCGGACGACGGGAACCACGTGGCCACTACCCGGCCGTTCGACGGGTAGGCAGGCCCCTCGGCGATGCCGACGCCGATCCGCAGGGCGAACAGTGCCACAACCGCGGCACCGAGTCCCATGAGCGGAACGAAGCCCTGCAACAGGGTGAAGAGCGACCAGACGAAGATGCTGATGGCATACATGCGCTTGGCGCCGAAGCGGTCGACGAGCCGTCCGCCGGGGATCTGGGCGAGCATGTACGCCCAGGCGAACGCGGAGAACAGGTAGCCGAGAGTGATGGCGCTGATGCCCAGGTCGGCTTTGATCTCGGTGCCGGTGATCGACAGGATCGCGCGGTCGGCGTTGTTGAGCGTCGACACGATGAAGAGCAGTGCCACGATCAGGAAGCGGATCCTGGTGCGGCGGGGCGGAGGTGCGTCCGCGGGGCGCGTGCGACCCGATGAACTGGAATGGGTATCCGAGAGTGACATGGTTTCTCCGGAGTCGAAGGGGGAAATGGGCGAGGGACGACGCGGAACAGCCGATCGTCAGTGCTCGCGGGGGTCGGGCCGGAGTGTGATCAGCGCGTCGAGCGCGAGTACGCCGTGGCCTTCCTCGAGTACCACCACCGGGTTGAGTTCGAGGGAGTCGAGTCCGTCCGCGTGGGTGACGGCGAACCGCGATGCCGCGACGAGGACGTCGGCGAGACCGTGGATATCGGCGGCGGACGCGCCACGAAACCCGGTGAGCAGGGGATAACCCCGGATCTCGCGGATCAGTTTCAGGGCCTCGTCGCGGTCGAGTTCGCCGACGCGGAAGGCGACGTCGCGGAACAGTTCGGCCTGTACGCCACCGAGGCCGAACATGACGGTGGGTCCGAAGACGGGATCGTTGGTGACACCGACGATGGTTTCGACACCCTTCGGGCACATCACGCCGAGGAGCACACCCTCGATGCGGGCGGACGGCGCTGCGGCGGTCGCCCGTTCGAGTAGCGTCGCGTACGCGGCTGTGGCCTGGGCTTCGTCCTCGACGGCGAGAATGACACCGCCGATCTCCGTCTTGTGCGCGATGTCGGGTGAGACGATCTTCATGACCAAGGGAAATCCGAGGTCCGCCGCGGCTTTCGCGACGTCGTCGGGGTGGGTGACCAGTGTCGAGGCTGGGAAGGGGATGCCCGCCTCGGTCAGGAGCTGCTGGGCGGCGTGTTCCGACAGCGGATCGGCACCGAGAGGGGCTCGCGTGGTTCGTTTTCGGTCACGGCGGACGATCTCGCTGTCGAAATGCTCGGCGAAGTACGCGAGCGCGCTCAACGCGGTGACGGCCCGTTCGGAGTCGTCGAAGACGAGGAAGCCGTCGCGCTCGTACGCCCGGACCACCTCGGTGCGCGCCTCCATGCACAGTGCCGTCGGCCGGTCGAGGAATTCGCTCGTCCCGGCGCCGATGGCCTTGCGGATCTCCTCGCCGTAGGTGGGGGAGTCGGGGAGCATGGTGAACGATCCGATGATGCTGTCGTAGCCGCCGTCGGAGTACATGACGTCGAACGTCTTGGTGATGAGACTCATGTCGTTGAGCCAGCCGGCGGTGGTGTCGCAGGGATTGTTGTCGCTACCCATCGGATTGAGCTCGCGGAGCTTCGCCCGCCCCGATTCCGCGAGAGGAGTGACATCGAGCCCGCCGCGTTCGGCGGCATCGCACAACTGCACGCCGAAACCACCGGACACGGTGATGATCCCGAGGCTGCGCCCCGTCGGGAAGCGTCCGCGGTCGGCGGCGTACGCGACATCCACCTGCTCCTGCGTGGTGTGCGCCCGGTACACCCCGTACTGCCTGCAGAGGGCGTCGAATACCGCGTCGGCTCCCGCGAGGCTCGCGGTGTGGGACTGTGCGGCGGTTGCGCCGGCGGCGGACTGGCCGACCTTCATGAACACGACCGGCTTGCGGTGATCGTGTGCGGCCTGCAGGGCGGCACGAAAGGACTCGCCGTCACGGACGCCCTCCGCGTACGCCAGAATCACGCTGACGTCGTCCTGCAGGGCGAGCCAGTGGATGCAGTCGGCGACGTCGGTGCCCGCCTCGTTGCCGGTGGACACCCAATAGCCGACGCCGATTCCGCGCTTCTCGCACAGGTAGGCGAGATGCCCGCCGTAGGCACCGCTCTGGCTGACGATGGCCGCGCCGCCGGGGGTCGGCATAGCCGTGTCGAAGGCGCTGCTGAATGTGCCCGCGAATCCACTGTCTGTGTGGAGCAGGCCGAGACAGTTGGGGCCGAACAGCCGGATGTCGCCCGCCGCCGCGATCGCGGCGAGCCGGTCCTGGAGCGCAGCGCCGTCGGACCCGGTCTCGGCGAACCCCGCGGCGTAGACGACTGCCGCGCCGACGCCCTGTTCCACACACTCGGTGAGGGCGCCCTCGAGCAGCCGGGACGGAAGGGCGATCAATGCGATGTCCGGTGTCTGGGGGACGTCGGCGAGTGCGGCGTACGCGCGGAGGCCCTGCACTGTCCCGCGGCGGTTGTTGACCGGATAGATGGCGTCGCGGTATCCCGCGCGGATCAGGTAGTGCAGCGCGCGTCCGGAGATGCGGGTCGCATCGTCGGACGCGCCGATGACCGCGACGGATCGGGGGCGGAACGCCTTCTCGAAATTGGCGAGTTCGGGCACTGGTTTCTCAGGTGGCATGGATGGCCTCCGTGGTGATGGTGGGCATGATTGCTCGAAGACTGTTGTCTGAGTCACAGTGCTTCCCGGCGCCTGTTTAATACAAGCGAAGCGTGCTCATCGGCATCACTTGATTCGAACGGGGTATCACCATGGAGTTACGTCAGCTGACTCAATTCGTCGCCGTCGCCGACACCCTGAACTTCCGGGCGGCGGCGGAACGCCTGCACATGACGCAGCCGCCCCTGTCCGTGTCGATCCGAAAGCTGGAAGAAGAGATCGGGGCCGAACTGTTCGTCCGGTCCACTCATCAGGTGCGGCTCACGAAGGCCGGCGAGGCGGCGCTGACCGATGCGCGCGCGGCACTCTTCCACGCCGAGGAAGTGGCCAGGGTCGCGCGGTCCACGGCGCACGGATTCAGCGGCGGGCTGCGCGTGGGCTTCGTCGGTTCCGCCAAGAACATCCTGCTCCCGCGGCTGCTGCCGGCATTCCAGAAGCAGTATCCGGACATCGTGTTGAAGTTCTCGGAGCTCACCAACGCCGAGCTGATCGACTCGCTCGAACAAAATCACCTCGACGTCGGGATAGTGCGCGTGCCACTGTCGCGGCGAAGCGATATTCGCTACATCACCGTGGAGCGCGACCACTTCGTCGTCGCCCTACCCACGCGACACCGGCTGGCAGCGAAGGACGGGGTCTCGCTCGACGACCTGCGGGACGAGCCGTTCATCGACTACACCACCTCGGACCTGCCCGGCCTGCACGCGCTGACGTCGATTCTGTTCGAGGAAGCGAAGTTCTCACCCCGGGTCACCCAGGAGGCGGTGCAAGTGCAGACGGTGTTGTTTCTGGTCGAGAGCGGGTTCGGCTGGGCACTCGTTCCGTCGAGCTCGTCGCGGCGAGCGGGTACCGGTGTGCGGTTCCGGCAGCTCGTCCCCGCCGCGTCCCGTCCCGCAATCGGGTTGGCGGTGGCCTACAACCCGACGTTCGCGGGCGTCACGGTTCAGCGTTTCTGTGAACTGGCGGAGACTCTCGCGCGGTGACGCGCGCTCGGCTCGGTGAATCCTGCCCCCGCGCCCGCTCGAGGGCCGACAATATGTGTGGGTCGGCCGTCGTCCGCTCGGGTGTGCCGGGCAGTGGGGCAGTGCAATGGGGTTCATCATCGGATTCGCGCCGTGGATCGTCTACTGGATCCTGGTGGGCAACACCGGATTCGTCGCTGCCGTCGCGATTGCGTTCGGCATCGCGGCGGTAGGTCAGGTGCTGCAACGGTTGCGGGGCCAGCCCTGGCGGACCCTCGAGGTCGGCACCGTCGCCGTCTTCGCGCTGCTGCTGATCGCGGCGCTCACACTGGACGACGCCGTCCTCGAACGCTGGCTGCAGCCGCTGAGCAACTTCGGGTTGTTCGCGATCGCGGCGGTGGGCGTTCTGATCGGGAGGCCGTTCGTGCGCGAATACGCGGCGGCCACCGTGGACGCCCGGACGGCGGCGAGCGGCGGTTTCCGATACATCACCACGGCGATGACGTGGATGTGGGTGGCCGCGTTCGGACTGATGACCGTGTTCTCGCTGATCCCGCCGATCGTCGACGGCGACGCCACCATGCGCGACGCCGGCGACACCCTGTCCGTTGTCTGCTACTGGGTGCTGCCGTTCACCCTCATGGGCGTCGCGGGCCTCGTGTCCGCGGTGTTCCCCGGATGGTTCGAGAAGCGGTCGCAGCTGCTGGAGACCCAGACTTCGGCGGATCCGGAGGTCACCGAGCAGCCCGCGCCGGCCGCGGACGTGTCGGCAGGGTCGCTGGAACTCGACGTTCCGGCGTCGTCGCGTCACGACGAGGCGTTCTCGCTGATCGTCCGTGGCGCCCGGCGCGGATCGTCGGTGACCGTCCGCACCACCGGGACCGACCTGTTCGGTGGGCAGTGGCGGTCGGAGGCCACGTTCGCCGTCCCGGCCGACGGGATCGTGGACGTCGCCGGACAGGTTCCGGACCACGGTGATTGGGATGTGGCGGACGCCGACGCGCCGCTGTGGGCCATGCGGTTCGTGTCCGAAGGCCGGGTTCCCGACCTCTTCGTGCCGCCGCCCGACGCCTGGCTGGTCACCGTCGAGGCGATGACTCCGGAGGGAACGTCGCGGCGGACGGTGACGCGTCATGCGAGCGCCTCCGGCGTGTCCGTTCGTTCACTCGACGTCGGCGACCGGCCCGCCCTGCTCGCACTGCCCGCCGGCGACGCCCCGAGCGGCGGTTGGCCGGGCGTCGCCTGCTTCGGCGGCTCGGAGGGCGGCGTCGACTCCCAACGTTCCACCATCGGGATGCTTGCTGCCAACGGGTATGCCGCACTGGCCTATACGTGGGTGGACGAATCGAACACCGACGCGACGCTGGTGAGCATTCCGCTCGAGCGATTCGCGTCCGCGGTCCGAATGCTGGGTGCACAGCCGTCGGTGGACGCGAACCGCCTGACCGCGATGGCCATTTCGCGCGGTGCGGAGGGCCTGTTGGCCTCCGCCTGCGTCGACGAACTCCCCGTCGCCGGGCTGATCCTGATCAGCCCGAGTTCGGTGTCGTGGCAGGCGATCGGCCCCGACGGCGAGATCGCCGACACCCCGTCGTGGACGTGGAACGGCGGGGCCGTGCCGTGGGCGCCGCTGCCGGGCGGGGCGCTGATGCCGCAGCTGATCCGCAACGCGTGGCGGGCGCACCACGACGTCACCGCGCACCGGCCGAGCCTGCTGCGCCTGGGTGCGGCCTACCGGGCCGGTCTCGCGGGCGCACCCGCCGACGCGACACTGCGGTCCGAGGAGGCGACGCCGCCCTTGCTGTGCCTGACCGGCGCGGACGACGAGCTGTGGCCCTCGGACGCGATGGCCACGACACTTCTCGGGCGTCGATCCGACGCCCGCGACGAACACCGGACGTTCGACGGCGCCGGACACCTCCTCCGCCTCGGAATGTTCCCCGCCGACGCACAGTGGACCGGCGGCATCGCGTTCGGTGGTGTGGGCGCAGGTCAGGGCCGGGCGCAACGCGAATCGGTGGACAGCGTGCTCGGCTTCCTCGCGCGGACCACCGCAGTGGCGCGGGCCTGATGCGCGGTGCAGAGAACGGCTTCGGCCACCCGGACCGCATCGTCGGTTCGATCGTCGACATGGCCGGGATCTCCCGGGCGAAGGTGCTGCCGATCTCGAGGCTGGATTCCTTCGTCGACTCCGGGGCAGGCGCATCGCCGAGCTGGAATGTGTTCTGCGTCGACGATCATCTCGCGTTCACACCGTCCTTCTCCGTCGTGGGCGATCTCCGTCTGCGGATCGACGGCGACGAGGTGAGAGACCTGGGCAACGGCACGTACTGGGCGCCGGCGAGCCTGACCGAGCAGGACGGGACGCCGTCGCTCGCCTGCACCCGGGGTGCGCTACGCCGGGTGACGACGCGGTTGGCGGAATCCGGGCTGAGCGCACGAGCCGGCCACGAGATCGAGTTCACCCTCTTCGACGCGGCGGCCACCGAAGAATGGTCCGCCTACGGGCTGAATGCCGTTCTCGCGCACGAAGAATTCTTCGAGCTCTTCCTCGCGGCGGCGTCGACGGCGGAGCTGCCGATCGAACAGTTCCATGCCGAGGCGGGGCTGAACCAATTCGAGGTGTCGCTCACCCCCGCGGATCCCGTCAGGGCGGCCGACAATGCGGTGCTGGCGCGCGCCCTGATCAGCCGGGTCGCGCGCGCCCAGCGACTCCGCGCGTCGTTCTCACCCATGCCCGTCGCGGGCGGGGCGGGTAACGGCGCCCATCAGCACGTGTCGATCTCCGAGGACGGCAGGCCGATCCTGTCGGGAGGCCCCGGCCCGCACGGGTTGACTCGTGCCGGTGGCGCCGCGGTCGCCGGGATTCTGCGGGCGCTCCCCGAGTTCACGGCGGTTCTCGCCGGGTCGGCGCTGTCGCACCTGCGGTTGCGCCCGGGTATGTGGTCGGGGGTGTTCCGCTGCTGGGGCCTGGAGAACCGCGAATCGGCCGTCCGTCTCTGCGCGGAGACCGCCGGAAACCCGCACGGCGCGAACCTCGAGATCAAACCCATCGACCCGTCCGCGAACCCGTATCTGAGCAGCGCCGCCATCCTCGGCGCCGCCCACGCCGGCATCACCGGTGCGCTGCCCCTCCCTGACGAGGTGTCGGTCGACCCCGCGGAACTGACCGGCGCCCACGCCGTCGATCTCCTCCCTACTCTGCCGTCCGACGTGCTCGGAACGTTCGAGTCGTCGGCGCTCGCGCGCCACCTGTTCGGGCCGCTGATCATCGAAGCGCTCGCGGCGGTCAAGGGTTACGAGCTCGCCGAATACCGGGACAAACCGGTCGACGAGGTCGCGGAACGCTTCCGGTACGCGTGGACATCCTAATCAGTTGCGGATCATCGCCAGCGCCGTGCGCAGTCCGCGCCGCTTCCCGGTCGCAGGATCGATCCCGAACACTTCCTTCATCCCGCCCCGGATCCGGAATCGCAGTTCCGATGCCGTCTCCGGAGCGTCGTCCGCGGATGCCGACAGGAAGCGGTTGGGCAGGGCGAGCTTGAAGATGGTGCGGAGGGTGAGTCCGTACTGGTGGGGGAGCGAACCCGTCGTGTAGGGGAGGTCGTATTTGTCGCACAGTTCCCGCATCTTCACACCGATCTCGGCGTAGCGGTTGCTGGGCAGGTCGGGGAACGCGTGGTGCTCGATCTGGTAGCAGAGGTTGCCGCTCATGAACGCCAGCACCGGGCCGGCGTTGAAGTTGGCGGAGCCCAGCATCTGGCGCAGGTACCACTCGGCCTTCGTCTCCTTGTCGAACTCCTCCTTGGTGAACTTCTCGGCACCGTCCGGGAAGTGGCCGCAGAAGATGACGCCGTAGGCCCACAGGTTGCGGATCACGTTGGCGGTGATGTTCGCCGTCAGCGTGCTCTTCCACGCCGGGCCGGTGAGCGCCGGAAACACCACGTAGTCCTTCCCGACCTGCCGCGCGATCTTGCGTCCCACCTCCTTCGCGTTGCGGAGGGTTTCGGCGCGGTCGTAGTCGCCGCGCCGGATGCTCTCCACGTCCAGGTGGTGCAGCGCGACACCCCACTCGAACAGCAACGCCAGCAGCATGTTGTAGAACGGCTGCGCCAGGTACACCGGCGACCACTTCTGGTCGCGGGTCATGCGCAGGATTCCGTAACCGACGTCGCTGTCGAGACCCACGATGTTGGTGAACTTGTGATGGACGTAGTTGTGCGAGTGCTTCCACCCCGACGACGGGCACGTGTTGTCCCACTCCCAGTTCGACGAGTGGATCTCGGGATCGTTCATCCAATCCCATTGGCCGTGAATGACATTGTGGCCGAGTTCCATGTTCTCGATGATCTTCGCCGCACCCATCAACGCGGTGCCCAGGATCCACGCCGGTCTCTTCCGGCTACCGAACAGGACGACCCTGCCCGCGATCGCCAGCGACCGCTGCAGTTTGATCGCCCGGTCGATGTACCGCGCGTCGCGGGCGCCGCGGGACTCTTCGATGTCTGCCCGGATCGCATCGAGTTCCGCGCCCAGCGCCTCCACATCCGCATCGGTGAGGTGGCTGTACTCCTTGATATCGGTGATGGCCATCTGGTCTCGATACCCGGTTCACCCGATTCTCAATCTGCGAATCCGGACAACTGTTGCGCAACCGTGTTGTGGTCACACGTCCGTGTGAGGGAGTCCGCTATTCTCTCCACGGTCGCCGAGCGTGTCGGTGACCGGGGTCCGGGGGTGGATCTCGATGCGGATATCAGGGGGAGATGTCGATGTCAGAGGGCGATATGACGTGGCCGGACAGTGTCCTTGCGTCGCTGGACGGGACCGGTGCGACGCAGCCTCCGCTGGCCGGCGTCCCCGGGCTGCCGCCGGTGCTCGGTGGACCGGACGTCGCGGTCGTCAAGGTCGACCCCGACATGCTGCGTGCGATGTCCACCGCGCTCGGTGCCATTGCGCGCGAGGTCGAGGCGCTGGCCGGACGGCGTAGCTTCGAGCACGCGGTCCGGGCCGTCGAGGGGTCCGACACCGCTGCGGCGTGCCAGGACGCCGGCGACATCCTCGCGTCCGCGCTGGGGGTTGCCGCGAGTCGCATCGACGAGATGGCGTTCATCGCGGGAGACGGCGCCGAGAACTACGAGGTCACCGACACGTCGTTCGCGTCGCAGCTGTCGGCGATGGGGGAGATGTGATTCCGCGTAGGTCGCAACTGCACGTCTGGAATCCGCGGGACCTGACACTGGCGGGCGAGGAGATCGGACGGACCGCCGAGGACGCGCGGGGCCGGGCGGACGACGTCCAGCGTGCTGTCTCGGATCTGGGCCGGCACGACGACTGGCGCGGTCCCGCTCAAGCGGCCGCTGAGCAGCGGGCGAACAGTGAGCGCGCGGAAATCCGCCGGCTCGCAGATGATCTGGAGGATCTGTCGAACGCGCTCGTGGGCGGAGCCGATCGCCTCGGTCACGCGCGGGACTACGTCGCCACCGTGATCGACAAGGTGGCAACCGACGGCTTCACCGTCTCCGACGACTGGCAGATCGTCAGCCCGCCGAAGACGATGAGTGAGGCCGAAGCCGCCGAGCATGCCGACCTGATGGAGTACTGGCGCAGTCAACTCGGTGGAGCGCTGACGGAACTCGACACTGCCGACCGGGACATGGCGACGGCGATCCGCGACGCGCTCGGGGCCGTCGCGGCAACTGCCCCGGCGTCCGCCGGCCTCTCGGGGCACGAGGGCACCGCGCTGGGCGAGCAGGTCGCCCGGGGCGGTTCCGACATTCCACAGGACGTCCGTGACCGTGTTGCCCGGGAGATCGCGGCCGCAGGGCTCACGCCCGAACAAGTGAAGACGCTGGCCGACGGTGGCAAGGTCACCGATCTTCCGCAGGGAACGATCGACTTCCTGCAGCAGTTCTATACGGCGGCCGGCAAGGACGGCTTCCTCGCCCTCTCCGAGCAGTACAGCGAGAACGGCCGCACCGAGGCCGCGAGCGCGCTGTCCAACGGCCTCGCCATGGTGTCGAACTACAACGTCGGCAGTGCCAGCGGCGACGTCGGCGGTCAGAGCCACATCCCGGAAAGCCTTCGTGGGCTGTTCGAGGGACCGGTGACGTCGACCGGCAACCTCACCAAGGGTGCGCACGACGCCCCGCAACCGTCTTTGGTCGTCAACAACGGCGAGGACCTGGCACGATTCACCAAGGCGTTCGGTCTCGCGGACCCGGGCGTTCAGCAGGGCAGTGAGCTGAGCGAGAGCCTCCTCTCCCGTGCCGGCGAGATCGCCTCGGCCACCAACGACAAGAGTCTGCTGATCGGGGACTCGTTCGACCACAACGCTCTGGGTCGCGACAGCGTCGACACCCTCCTGCAGGACATGGTCGGCGTCGGTGGTCGCGACCATGTCGCCGTCCACAGCATCCTGTCCGGCGAGGGAATACCGGCCGACTACAGCCGCGACGACGTCATCATGCCCCTGCTCCAACGTGATTGGGCCGACGGGGGCGAACAGAAGGTCGCCGGGATGTTCGACTGGATCGCCGACGACGCCAGGCCCTCCGATCCGTCCGATCCCGGAGAAATGTTCCGGTCGACACAAGCCGGCGAATCGGCATTCGGGCTCGCGCAGATCCTTGCAGCGAAAGACGCAGAACTACTCGACATCCCTGGGATGAAGGGGCAGGCAATCGGTGAGGTGAACCCCGAAATTACGCAGGCGTTGGGCACAACGCTCGCACCCTACATCGGCAACATGGTGGGGGTGCCCGGCGACTTCGCAGGCACTTCGGGTTTCGCCAGCCCGACAGGCGGAGAATTCGGGCTCGAGAACGCGCCCCGCCTCTTCTCGGTCATCGATTCCAATGCCGATGCGGCAAGCTACTTCAACGCGCAGGCGTTCGGAATGTCGGCTCAGCTTGAGCAGGCGTGGGCTTTGGAAGGTCTCACTCCACAGGTGCCGCACTACGAGTACGGTTCTTGGGCAGGAAGTATCCAGGGTGTGGTCGACAAGGGGCTCGATCTCGAATTCGCGGACCGTGTCGGCGACGAATCATCCAACAATTCAGCAAGTTTCGAGAGCAAGGGCGTCGCGTACGACACGATCAGAACCGTGGTCAGCAAGGGCGCCGAGTTTATTCCCGGCGCTGGACCGATCATCTCGAGCGGAATCGATCTCGCGGATTCTGCATTCAAGAGCGCGGTCATCGGCGTGGTACCCGACAGCACCGTCCAGCCGAACACTCAGTTCGCGGAGGATTCCCTTCTCGCAAAGCAGTATTACCAGATTGCTCTCGGTCTTCAGGCGGCAAATGGCGGCTCGCTCGACCCATATGTCGGTCTTGAGGATTTTCGAGAGGGTGTGAACGGCCCCCTGCTGCCGTATGACGAGATCGTCTCTGATCGTCCCAGTTTTACAACCCCGCTGCTTTCATCGAGCTTGGCCGGGTACATCACCGAAGCGGGCTTTACCGGAGTTGGTGAGTTTGTCGATGCCATGAACGCTGGTCGCGAGCAGGTGCAGAACATGGAGTTCGGGCGATGAGGGCTCAGATGTCGACCGTCCTTGCTGCAGTTGTCGTGTCGGTAAGTGGCTGTGGCACCGATGATGCGAAAACTCCGATTGATACTTCGGAAAGCGTTGTCGCCGATTACAGCATCCCCGAGAACGTCGACTACAACGTTCGGTGGTCAGCGGAATCCGGTATCGATCTGCTCAGCAGGCCTGCGATAGCGGTCCGGGCGTACATCGAGTCGTACTACGTCGCGATTCATGCTCACGCGTTGTCGGCGGGCTACCCGGGTTTCGCTGACGCGACGTCACGGCAGCGCGACCGGGTCGACTTCGACCATTCGAACGATCCGGAACTGGAACACCTTGTCGGAACCCAGTTCGAACACCTCTCGGCACTGACGCCGACGGGGGACGGGTGGGTCGCCACGGTGTGTTCGGGTAACTACACCGTAATGGCGGAGAAGAACGGTCGGTTCTTCAATTTGACAGGTCCGTCCCCGCAGGCGGAAACGGTAAGAATGGTGGCGCCCGAGCAGACGCATTCTGTCCCTTCTGAACAGTTTGTTGCGGAGGGTGCAGAGCGTGCTCCATCAGCGGATGTATTCGCTGGTTGGACGATCAGTGAGCATGTGCCGGCTGCGCGCGATCAGAACGCTTACGCGGAGTGCGACTCGCGCATGCCCGATGCCAGGGATGTGAGACCGCAGAAGGCGAACCTCCCACACGACACCCCCTACCCGACGCTCGCCCCGTATCCGGGCTGGCCGCGCTACGACGAGAACTGACGGCCACTTTCCTACCGCCGGCGGAAGGGCACTGTCACCGCCGCGCTCGTCCGGTCATATCCTCGACGTCAGCCTTCGTGTTCGGTGGAGGCTCGAGCAGATGATCGGACGGTTGGTAGTGGACAGCAGATGTGACGTCGTTTATGCGGACGACCTCCGGGTGGGCGAGAAGTTCGAGCTGGGCTCGTACACGGTGACGGAGGAGGAACTGGTCGAGTTCGCGGGGCAGTGGGATCCGCAGTCGTTCCACATCGACCGCGAATCTGCAGATGGCGGCTATTTCGGCGGGCTCATCGCGAGTGGTGTGCACACGATCGCAGTGTGTCAGCGACTGTCCGCGACGACTCTTTATGCAGGGTGGAGCGTCATTGCGGGGACACGGATGCGCGACGTCAACTTTCTCCGGCCGGTGAAGCCGGGTGACGTGCTCACCGGAAAACTGGTTGTCGAGGATGTGACGCCTGACGATCGCGGACGGGCTCTGGTGACGGTCGCGGCGGAGATTCTCAACGGGTCGGGCAGGCAGGTCCTGACGTCGGTGACCGAGATGTACATGCGCTGCCGCCCGGAAACCGACTGATCGTCGAATTTCTTGGACTCTTCGAGGATTGTTTTCCGGGTTTCTGGGTATCGCCCCGAGAGGCCAGGTAACCAACGGAGGCAGTCATGAGAATGGGCAGGAGAGTGGCCGCGGTGGCAGTATTCGCGGCGTCGATCGGTTTGGGAGCATCAGGTGTCGCCTGGGGCGGCACTCTCGACTCGGCGGTGCCGGTGCGCAGGCCGGACGTCATTCAGCCGATGCCGCCCGGGTTCCCGCAGAACGGTCCGATCGGGTGCGACGACTGGGCGGAACCCTACGAGAACAACGTCCCCGCGTGGGGCACCGATCCGTACAACCAGTTCGACAATTGGTGCGACGGTCCCGAGGACGGCCTTTCCGCGCAGCAGCCGCCGGTCAATGACGAGCAGGGCCGGATCGTCAATCCCTGATTCGACGTCGATCATCACGCGAGGCAATTGGCCGACGTGTGGGTCCGTGGTGGTCTGAAACCGACCGTCCGTCCGTAAAGGTCGGCTCGAGATTGGCTGCGCTCGCTGTGTTCGCGGCGTTGATCGGTTTGGGAACATCCGGTGTCGCATGGGGTGACGCGCTCGACCCGGCAGTCGTGCCGGTGCGCGCACCGGACACGGTTGCACCACTGCCTCCTGGTGTTCCGCCGACCGGCCCGGCGGGCAGCGACGGCTCCGAGGACGATATGCCGCAACCGGTCACCTTCAGCGGTGACGAGGGCGGAGGCGACTCGCCGACCGAGCCGTAACCGACCGATCCGAATCAGTGCGCCCCGGGAGTCTCCGTTCCGGGCGCGCTGATTCAGTTGCCGGAGGGCGGTTCGTGCAGTCCGAAGGCGGAACCCTGATCGTCGTGGCACAGCTTGAACCGCCCGAATTTCGCCACCGACTCCGGGTCGTCGCCCAGGTCGACGGCGTCGACGGTCCCGCCCAGCGCCAGCACCTGCTCGACGGCGGCGTCGAGATCCGGCACCCGGAAGAAGACGTACGGGCTGGCGCCCTCGTCGCCGCCGTGGATCCCGCCCGGGACGTTCGGTGTGTTGATGGAGTAACCCGACCCGCCGGGCCCGGATTCGAATTCCCAGCCGAACAACGCCGAGTAGAACTTTCGGCCCTGCTCGGTATTGGCCACACCCAATTCGAAGAATGACAGTTCGCCCGACATGAGCACTCCTCCGTCGACAGTGTCCCCGTGACCTCGTAGCGTAGCGCGCAAGCCCGGTCCTTCAGGGCCGGGTTAGCGCATCGACTTCGGCCTACCGGGAGCACGGGGCGGTCGCCGCTGCTGCTCGATGTACTGCCGGATGATCGAGATAGGTGCCCCGCCACACGATGCGGCGAAGTAGCTCGGGGACCAGAGGTGTCCGTTCATCGAGTGCCGGTTCACCCATCCGCGGTACTGGTCGCGCAGGCGGCGTGCGGAGACGCCTTTGAGGCTGTTCACCAGCTTCGAGATTTGGATGGTCGGAGGGTAGTCGATCAGCAGGTGCACGTGGTCGCCCTCCCCGTTGAACTCAACCAGCCGAGAACCGAAGTCGTCGCACACGCTGCGCATCACCTGTTCGCAGGTGGTCAGCATCTCGTTGGTGAGGGCTCCGCGCCGATACTTGGTAACAAAGACCAAGTGGACGTGCAGGGCAGAAACAACGGTGCGGCCACGTCTGTATTCAGGTTCAGAAACCATAGATCAATGGTGGTCTCGTGGTGTGCAGTTGCGATACCAGTACCGCGTCCGTCCGACGCCCGGTCAGCAGGACATGCTGGCCCGGTCGTTCGGGTGTGCACGGGTGGTGTTCAACGACTGCCTGCGCATCCACCAGGACGCGTACGCGTCCAGGGTTAAGCTGTCGGATACCGCAGTACAGAAGCAGGTAGTCACCGCAGCGAAGAAGACTTCGGAGCGGGCCTGGTTGGGCGAGGTCGCATCGGTGGTGCTGGTGCAGGCGTGTCAGGACGCGCGGCGGGCGTACCGAAACTGGTTCGACTCGCTCTCCGGGAAACGGAAGGGCCGCAAGGTCGGCGCGCCACGGTTCCGGTCCCGCAGGGACAATCGGCAGGCGATCCGGCTGACCCGCAACGGGTTCTCGATTCGCCCGAACGGGAAGCTGTACGTGGCGAAGGTCGGCGAGTTGGAGGTCGCCTGGTCCCGCGATCTGCCCTCGGAACCGTCCTCGGTGACGATCATCAAGGATGCAGCGGGCCGGTACTTCGCGTCGTTCGTGGTCGAGACCACCGACGAACCTCTGCCGCCGGTCGATGCGGAGGTCGGTATCGACCTCGGGTTGGCAACGTTCGCGGTCCTGTCGAACGGCAAGACGATCAGCTCGCCGAAGTTCCTGCGCCGTGCCGAACGCAAGCTCCGCACGGCGCAGCAAGTTCTGTCGCGCAAGGAGAAAGGCAGCAACAACCGGGTCAAGGCACGTATTCGCGTCGCGAAGGCCCACGCCAGAGTGTCCGACGCTCGCAAGGACTGGGCGCACAAGCACTCCACGGCGATCATCCGCGAGAACCAAGCGGTGTTCGTCGAGGATCTGTGCGTCCGGGGGCTGGCGCGGACACGGTTGGCGAAATCGGTCCACGACGCCGGGTGGGGAATGTTCACCCGCATGGTGGAGGAGAAAGCCGCCCGCTACGGGCGCACCCTCGTCAAGGTGGACCGGTTCTATCCGTCGTCGCAGATCTGCTCCCAATGTGGGGTCCTCGACGGCCCGAAACCGCTCTCGATCCGGGAGTGGGCATGCACGGCGTGCGGAGCGGTTCACGACCGCGACGTCAACGCCGCGAAGAACATCCACGACGCAGGACGTGCGGAGTGGCTAAACGCCTGCGGAGGGGCCGTCAGCCTTTCCTCCTAGAGGGAAGCGAGCCCCAGTGAAACAGGAACCCACCCAAGCGGCGCGCAGCGGCGCAGAAGGAATCCCGGTCGTTCAGGGCCGGGTGGACGTCAAGCTACGCCGAGATGCCGTCACGCATAAGGCTCGCGCGTAGACCGACCGCGCCGCACGAGTATTGATCGCCGCTGCTGCGGGTGGCGCCCTCGGGTTCGTCTACGGCGTCACCGCACCGCCGTCGGCAACGATCCGCTGCCTGCGGCTAAAGTTACGCATGGTGCGCCTGCTGTGATAGATACTGCACCGGTGAAGCTGACCAAACGAACCTGCTTTTCCGCCATGTCGATGGTGATGCTCGCTGTCGCGGGCTTGCTGGTCGCGGCCCCGGGGAGCGGCGGCGCCGCACCGCTCGCCTGGCGAACCACGATGGTGGCGTTCAGCAACGTCAGCGACCGCGACCTGGATGTGTACGAGTCTGAGGACGCCACTCACTTCCAGCCCCTCCGACTGTCTGCGTATCGGCCTCCGTCAGGTGTGGTGCGCGATCCGAGCATCTTCCGGCACACGGACGGGTTGTATTACCTCACCTACACGACGGTCGACGGGGCGAACATCGGCTTCGCACGCAGCAGTGACCGCATGGACTGGAAGTTCCTTGGGGCCTGGCCGGTCCCGTTCTGCTGCGCCTTCGTGCCGGGCACGGGAGACGGAACGGGCTCTGCGAGCCCGCCTGGTTCCTCGGGGTCGGCCGGGTTCAGCGACGGACCGTCGCTGTCGCCGTTCACCACCAAGGCCTGGGCACCCGAATGGTTCGTGGACGGCGACCGGGTCAACGTCATCCTGTCGCTGTCGACCGGTGGAGGATTCGTGCCGTATCTGATGACGGCGCTGGAACCATCGCTCAGGTTGTGGAGCCCGCCTGTTCCGCTCGCCGGGATCGGTGCGGACCACATCGACACCACCGTGGTCAAGGTGGGATCGACCTATCATGCGTTTACCAAGAACGAGACGAAGAAGGTTGTCGAGCATGCGGTCGCGCCGTCGGTGACGGGACCCTATTCATTCGTCCCGCCCGGAAATTGGGGCACGCTGGTGGAGGGCCCAGCCGTGGTTCAGTTGCCGAACGACGCCTGGCGGATATATCTCGACGCCTATACCGAAGGAAAGTATCTATACTCCGACAGCACGGATGGGCTGCAAACCTGGTCGCCCGTGCAAGAGCTTCCAGGCCTTTCCGGGACTGTGCGCCACCTCGGCGTGATGAGAGAGCCGGCATGACGACGGCTTCCGCGGCTCGCCGCCGTTGACGACGGCAACCTCGAAGCGCATCGACACCGATTCCCTGTGCGGAGGGGTGCACCGGCCGACCGGTGCAGAGCGTGAACGCAATTCGCAGGTGAGTGGCGCAGCGTGCCGGGGTGCACATCGCCACTCACGTGCGGGACCTGCGTCAGGCCGCCAGCTCGTCGGCGATCTCGATGTCGATTTCCTGTTCGGTCATTCCGCCGAAGAGATGGTTGGTGAACATGTCAGCTCAGTTCTCGAAAGTCGTGGTCGATCCCGGCACGGCCGGACCTTCCTTGTCCGACCTACTGGGTGTATCGCCCTCGGCGGCGCTTCCGTTTCATGCCCCGTAGGTGAGTGGCAAAGTGTGTTCGGGTGCGCACTCCCGCGCACGTAGCGCTTAGGCTCGACTCGACCGTTCGTGTCCCGGAAACAGGAGATGAGTCGAGATGCCCGCAACCTTCGTTCTGCTGCCCGGCGCCGGCTCGGACTCGTGGTACTGGCACCGCGTCGCACCTATCTTGCAGGAAAGCGGGCACTCGGTGATCGCCGTCGACCTTCCGTACGGCGACGACGATGCGGGGCAGTACGAATTCGCCGACGTCGTCGTCGATGCGGTCGAGGACGTCGAGGGGGCGATCGTGCTGGTCGCGCAGTCCATGTCCGCGTTCACCGCGGCGATCGTCTGTCAGCGCGGCGAGGTCGACGTCGACCTGCTGGTGCTCCTGGCACCGATGCTGCCCGCGCCGGGGGAAGCACCCGGGCAGTGGTGGGAGACCACCGGTCAGCCGGAGGCGAAACGGGCGTTCGACGTGCTGGAGGGTCGCGACCCGGACGCGCCCGACGACCTGCGGGCACTGTTCTTCCACGACGTGCCCGACGACGTCACCGAGCAGGCGTTCAGCCAGGCGGAACCCGTCATGTCGAATACCCCGTTCGAGACGGTGTGGCAGGCGGACGCCTGGCCGCACGTGAAGACGCGGGTCGTCGCCGGCAGCCGTGATCGGCTCTTCCCGCTCGACTTCATGCAGCGGATCGTCCGGGAGCGACTGGGCATCGCACCGGAGGTCATCGACGCGGGCCATCTGGCGGCACTCGCGCGCCCCGGCGAACTTGCTGCCATGCTGGAGCGCTACGCGTCCGAACTGTAGGGACGTGTACATCCGACGAGAAGGAGAGCAAACGATGGCGTTGTCGGTATCAGGCGAGTTCGAGATCGAGGCGCCCCAGGAACAGGTGATGGCTGCGCTGGCGGACGTCGAACGCATCCCCGAGTGGTCGGTGGTGCACAAGAAGGTGGTCGTCGAGTCCCGATTCGACGACGGACGCCCCCGCACCGTGCGGATGACGCTCGCCGTCCTCGGCGTCGCGGACACGCAGCTGGCCGAGCACAAGTGGCTCGGCGACGAGCAGATGTCGTGGACGCTCCTCGAGAGCGACAAACAGAAGTGCCAGGAGGGGGAGTACCGGCTGACCCCCACCCCACGCGGGACGTCGGTTCACCTCACGATGTCGGTCGAGCCGAAGGTGTGGGTGCCGAAGTCCGTGCTGCGTCAGGGACAGAAGCAGGCCGTGCGGTTGATCCGCAAGGGATTCACCAAGTTCGTTCTCGAGAACTACGTGTGAGTCGGGTTCCGCGCATGCTGCGCCGACGTTCTACCCGAACAACGACTCGAAGGCATCGTTGACCCGGTCTCGATCGAACGATGTCTGGTCGAGTTGCTGATCGGGCCGCAGGTCCAGCCATTCCCGGATCTCCGAGTGTTCCTGGTGACGCGGATCGGCGCTGGCTTCGATCTTGTTCGCCCAGCCCCACGGTCCACCGGAATCTTCGTACGGCGCCATATTGCGTCCGTCGAGGCAGAGTGCGGCAGGGGAGTCGGGGTCGGGGTCGCCGACCGATTCGACGACGATGTGATGGATCCAGTCGTCGCCGAAGTCGTACAGGTAGGTGAGCTGGTCGCCGGCCGAGCTGAGCAATGAACCGACGAGGACCTCTTCCTCCGCCACGGCGGGGCCTGTGAGGTCGCGGTGCGCGATGGTTTCGGCGGGAATGAATACTCTGCCACCCGAGTACGCGGGTCCGGCGGAGAACTCGTGGAGATGACTGTCGTCCCAGCCGAACGCGCATTGAATGATGTCGTGGAGAGCGGCGAGCGGGAGCGTGGCGTCGAGTCGAATTCGACGCCAGATGGGAATGTGGGTGCCTTCCAATGAGATCCGCACAGTAACTTGCGAATCTACGCACTCGGATGGTGCGTACTCGGTTTCTGCACTCGCGAGTTGGACGGCACGGAGGACGGCAGGCTGCAGTGCGGCCGGAACTCGGTAGGCATCACCCTTGATGAGCCACTTCTGTTCCGCCAACGTGTCCAATCGGTCGTAGATGAAGGCTTCCACGAACGATTGCTCGTCGTCGAACGGCGCATCGCCCGAGACGACCGACGGTTCCGGTGTCATCGCCGCCAAGATCACCTGGGTCACAACGATATCGGTCAGGTGGGTGGGATCGAGGGGATGGCGTTGCGTCGATACGAGTTGGCTGCGGACGTATTCGGTGACAGCCGCGCGAATCAACGGCAACGCCCGGGTCGTCCGGTTGCCGATCAGGTCGGCGTTCGGCCCGCGGACCGCCCGCGTGGAGTTGACGGCAATGAGACCGATCTCTTCCGCGGTTTCCCAGTACTCCAACATTTCGGGCATGTCGCGCATCGAGCGGATACGCCTCGCCCGCGGGAACCCCTCTATGTCGACGTCGAGATCGATACCCAACGCATGAGCGAGACCGGGAAGAGAGGCGGGTTTGGGCACCCTGGTCGAGGTGACGGCCGCACCCTTACCGACCCAGTCCACGAGTGCGACGAGGGACGTGATCACCGGGAGGGCAGTGAGTGCGCGTAGTTCGTCTTTCTCGTCCACGGCGGGTAGTGCGATGTCGTCGGGAAGGATGACGGCCGGTTGCGGCTCGACGAAACGGAGGAGGTCCTCGATGCAATGTATGAGGTTCTCTTCGGTGCCGGTCCACAGCCGGTTTTCGTCGAGAAAGTTGAGGAACGTCAGTGCCGAGGCGACGACCGTCACTGCGACGTCATCCATGTCCTCGGACGTTTCTGCGGCCAGTTCGTCGGCGGCGTCGAGCAGGGTGTGCGCGTCGACGGGGAGCCAGCCGGTGGCACGGAAACCGGGGCGGGCGTGTGCGAGGTTCGCGAGTGTCGACTCGGTGAGGTGCGCGAAGAGTTCCGCGTCGTGGGTGAGATCGCCCGTGCGCAACCACTGAGCGAAGTCGTCGATCAGCGCCGGGTCCACGGGGGTAGTGGGGAACAGTGACACCACTCGGGACTGGTTCCTTCGTTGGCGTGCCTGCTGTTTTGCTGCACGCTTCTGGCCCGGGTTCCGACTCCGTTTCGATCCCATGGCGAGATGTTATCGCGGCCGAGTTGGGTGGCAGGACGTCGCGGGATCGAGTTGATCGGCCAGCAGGACGTCTCAGGCGTAGCGGCGTTAGGCTGACCTGCGGCAGAAACTGTGAGTGAGGGGACAGATGACGGTCGAGCAGAGCAGCCCCACCACACTCCGGCGACTGTCGGCGCGGTTGGCCCTGATCCGCGACGACACCGACGACGACAAGCTGTCTGCCGGTTTCCTCCTCGTCGCCACGATCCTGGCGTTGGTGTGGGCGAACATCGGAGATTCGTACGAGTCGTTCTGGCACACCCCGGTGACTATCCAGATCAGCGACTACAGCATCGGCCTCGACCTGAAGCACTGGGTCAACGACGGGTTGATGACGCTGTTCTTCTTCGTCGTCGGGCTCGAGGTGAAACGTGAGCTGACGATCGGCGAACTCACCGACCGCGCCCGCGCCGCCGTCCCACTTCTCGCCGCGATCGCTGGTCTGGCGCTGCCCGCCGTCCTGTTCCTGATCCTCAATCCCACCGGGGCGGAGGCCAGCGCGTGGGGCGTCGTCGTCTCCACGGACACCGCGTTCGTGCTGGGGGCACTGGCACTCGTCGGACCCCGATGCTCCGCCCGGTTGCGTGTGTTCATCATGACCCTGGCGGTCGCCGACGACATCGGTGCCCTTGCCATCATCGCCTTCTTCTACACCGACAACCTGCGGTTCGGACCGCTGCTCCTCGGGTGCGTCGGGCTGCTGCTGATCCTCCAGTTGCGCAAGCTCGAGGTGTGGCGTGGTGTCGCGTACTTCATCGTCGCGGCGGGCACGTGGGTCGCGTTCTACGAGTCCGGCGTCCACCCGACCCTCGTCGGCGTGCTGATCGCGCTGATCCTGCCCGTGTATCCGCCGCGGCGCAGCGAGGTGGAGCGGGCAGGTGAACTCACGCGCGCGTTCCGGCAGTCACCCAACTCCGACTACGCCCGCGCCGCCCAGCTCGGCGTGCTGCGCGCGGTGTCCGTCAACGAGCGGCTCCTGCGCTTCTACCAGCCCTACACGGCGTTCCTCGTCGTCCCGATCTTCGCGCTCGCCAATGCCGGTGTGGTCATCACAGGGCAGACGCTCGCCGACGCGGCGCGGTCTCCGCTGGCTTGGGGCATCGTGCTCGGCCTGGTGGTCGGCAAGCTCGTCGGTATCACGGCGGCCACGGCCCTGTTCTCGAAGCTGCGGCCCGGCAGCCTGCCGCCCGGGCTGAAGCTGTCACAGATCGCCGGCGGCAGCGCGCTGGCCGGCATCGGCTTCACGATCTCGCTGTTCATCGTCGACCTGGCCATCGACTCACCCGAACTCGCCAACGACGCCCGGGTGGGCGTCCTGACGGCGGCCGTCATCGCCACCGTCCTCGGTTGGGCGCTGTTCCGGCTGTCGGACTGGGTGCACCCTCCGACGGAGGTCGCCGGACTCACCCTGCTCCGGCCCGTCGCTACCGGCCGCGATCACCTGCGCGGGCCGGTGGATGCGCCGCTCACCCTCGTCGAGTACGGCGACTTCGAGTGCCCGTTCTGCAGCAAGGCCACCGGCAGCATCCGGGACGTGCGAGCGCATTTCGGGGACGAGCTCCGCTACGTCTTCCGGCATCTCCCCCTCGACGCCGTGCACCCGCACGCGCGTTTCGCCGCGCAGGCGAGTGAAGCGGCGGCCGCGCAGGGCCGGTTCTGGGAGATGCACGACCACCTGTTCGCCAACAGCGACGCCCTCGCCGAGGACGAGATCTTCGGTTACGCCGCCGAGCTGGGACTCGACCTGGACCGGTTCGAGGAAGACATCCGCAGGGGCACATACGTTCACCGCATCGACGACGACGAACTCGACGCCGAGTCGAGCGATTTCCGGGTGACCCCCACGTTCTATCTCGGCGCGACGGGCACCGAACTCGCCCGGCACAGCGGCCCCTACGACGCCGCCACCCTCATCCGGCAGCTCGAAGAGGCGCGCGGCGCCGACGGCGCACCCTGATCAACCCTGCGAACGCTGTACCGCCTGGATCGCGGCCGGAGTGACCGGGTCGACGTCGTCGGCGAAGTCGTCGTGCTTCTTCAGGTAACCGGCGACGAACGGGCAGATCGGCACGATCCGCTTGCCGTCCCGGACGGTCTCGGTGAGCGCGCTGCGGATCAGGGTGCTGGCCAAACCACGCCCCGCGAACTGATCGCCGATCTCGGTGTGGAAGAAGATCCGTTGCTTCTCCTGGTCGAGGTACTCGGTGAACCCGGCCAGTTCACCGTCCACACGGACCTCGAATCGGTGATGTTCGGGGGCGTTCCGGACGTCGGGTGCGGGGCCGTCTTTCGTGTCGTCTGTCATGAACCCACTATGCCGCCCGGCGGCGTCCGCACTGTGCGGCGGGTGTTCCCGGACGTCGCGGAGGTGGATGATCGAAGGAGTCCAGCGATCCGAGAGAGGACGCGACCGCCATGACCGATTACGGCAGGGCCATCCAGTTCGGGGCGTTCGTCACCCCGTCGGTGGAGTTGCTGGCCAACACGTTCGAACTCGCCGCCCTCGCCGACGAGACCGGCCTCGACCTGATCGGCGTGCAGGACCACCCGTACCAGGCGAAATTCCTCGACTGCTGGTCGCTGATGGGCACGCTGCTGGCCCGGACCGAGCGGGTGCGCGTGTTTCCCGACGTCGCGTGCCTGCCGCTTCGCCCGCCGGCGACGATGGCGAAGGCCGCGGCGAGCCTCGACGTGCTGTCGGGAGGCAGGTTCGAACTGGCGTTGGGTGCGGGCGCGTTCTGGGAGGCGATCGGGGCGATGGGCGGTGACGTGCGCACGCCCGGGCATGCCGCGACGGCGTTGGAGGAAGCGGTCGAGGTTATCCGCCTCATGTGGTCCGGAGAGCGTGCCGTGTATTCCGAGGGTGAGCACTATCGCCTCGAGGGCGTGCATCCCGGACCGGTCCCGGCACACGGGATCGGGATCTGGCTGGGCGTCGGCGGCCCCCGGCTGCTGCGTGCGCTGGGACGCTCTGCGGACGGGTGGATCCCGTCGAGCTCGTATTTTCCGCCCGAGGTCCTGCCCGGCATGCACGCGCGGATCGACGCGGGTGCGGCGGTTGCGGGCCGGGATCCGAGCTCGATCGTCCGCGCCTACAACGTGTTCGGCCAGGTGAGCGACACACCGTCGGACACGTTTTTCCACGGAACCGTCGAGCAATGGGTGAGCCAATTGACGGAACTCGCGGTGGAAACGGGCATCGACACGTTCGTTTTCGGCACCGACGGCGACGACCTCACCCAGGTCCGTAGATTCGCGACCGACGTCGCGCCCGCGGTGCGTGCCGCGGTGGATCAGCACCGCGGCACGGGTGCACGGGCGTGACCGAACCGCGGCTCCTCCTGATCGGCAGGCGCCAGTCCACACTCGACGCGTTGAAGGAAGAGCTGAGCCGGTTCGGACGGGACGTCGTGGCATCCAACGACCGCGAGCTGATCCGGCTGGCACTCCTGGAAGGAAACGTGGACCTCGTCGTGATCGGCGGCGGCCTCGACGACCCCGCCCGGGATGCCATGCGGCACTTCGTGCTCGATGTCAGGGCGGACGTCCCCGTGCACCTGCTTCCGCGCGCCGCCGGAGCGAGCCCGGCCTCGGTCATCCCGTTCGCCAACGAACAGATTGTGCTGTTCAAGGTCCACGCAGCGGCAGGCGACGACGACGGGCAGTCCGACTAGGTCAGTTGCCGTCCTTCTCCTTGTCCTTGGTCTTGTTCCCGTTCCCGTTCCCGTTGCCGTTGTTGCCGTTGTTGTTTCCCGGTCCGGTCTTCGGTGGGGGAGGCGCAACCGGGTTGACCTCGACAGCACTACTCGGGACGGAGACGGGTGCCGGGGCGGGGACGACGGCGGTGGTGCTCGGTCCGGGACCGACCGTGCCGCCCTCGTCCTGAGACGCGATGGCCAGCGCCGCTACGACCACGGCCACCAGCACGGCGGCGATGGCGGCGATGATCAGGCCGGTCCGCCGTGGCCGCCGAGGCTCGGGCGGTACCTCATGGACGGAGGTGGCGGGTGTGAATGCTCTCGTCGGCGGGGGATGCGCGCCGGGCGCTCCGAGGACGGCGTCCCGCATCGCCTGGGCGTCGGCGTAACGCTGCTGCGGGTCGCGGGCCATCGCCCGTTCGATCGTGTGGACGAGGTTCGGATCGGCGTCCGGACGGGCTTCGCGCAGCGGTCGGGCGGCCCCGTCGGTGATGGCCCGGGCGAGCGACAGGATGTTGTCGCCGGCGAACGGCCGGTGCCCGGTGAGGGCTTCGTAGCCGACGACGCCGACGGCATAGAGGTCGTCGGCGGTCGTGGCGGGTGTGCCCAGGATGCGGTCCGGGCTGAGGTAGGCCACGGTGCCCAGCACCTGTCCCGTCGCGGTGTGGTCGGACGCGGCGCTCTTCGCGATGCCGAAGTCGGCGACCTTCACCGTGCCCGCGGCGGTGAACAGCACGTTTCCCGGTTTGATGTCGCGGTGCAGGATCCCGGCTCGGTGGGCGGCACCGAGGGCGGCGAGCACGCCGGCGAGGATCGACCGCACCCGCGCGTCCGGTACGGGACCGGCGGCGATCTCGTCGGCGAGGGTCCGCCCGGGCAGGCGCTCCATCACGATGTACGCCATTCCGGCGTCCTCGCCGCAGTCGTGCACCGCGACGACGTTCGGGTGATTCAACGTGGCGGCGAGCCGGGCCTCCGCCTCGAATCGGCGGCGTGTGTCGGGGACGGAGGTAAGCTCCGGGCGCAGCACCTTGATCGCGACGGGTCGTTGCAGGCGCAGGTCCCATCCGTCGTGGACATCGGCCATTCCGCCGCGTCCCAGCACTCCCCGCAACTCGTACCGACCTGCGAGAACTGCGGACACCGACATGCGCTCACGCTATCGTCAGCACTTGTGCCGGACACCGCTGCCTCCCACCTACCATGACGCCATGACCGCTTCAGGTAAACGCCGACACCTGTCCGTCGTTCCCGACGCGCCGGTGATCGTCCGGCCGTCCGAGCGGCCGGGTCGCCGCGACGTCGCGAGTTTCCACCTGCGGATCGAGCTCGACGACGTGTCGCCGACCATCTGGCGGCAGTTCGTCGTGCCGTCGAACCTGCGGCTGAACGAGCTGCATCCGATCGTGCAGACGGTCATGGGCTGGCAGGACAGCCACCTGCATTCGTGGGTCGGCGGTGAGCCGCCCGCCTCCGAGCGGTACGAGATGCGCGAGAGCATCGACGAGGGCTTCGCCGACGAGGACGACGAGTTGTGCGAGGACGCGGTCCGGCTCGATCAGGTTCTGGCCGAGCCCGGCGAGCTGCTGTCCTATCAATACGACTTCGGCGACGGCTGGGACCATACGATCGTCCTCGAACGGATCGAGGCCGACGGGCCCCCGCCGACGGTGACCTGCCTCGCCGGTGCCCGCGCCTGCCCGCCCGAGGATTGCGGCGGACCGGGCGGATATGCCGACCTGCTGACGGTCCTGGCCACCCCGTCACACCCCGGACATCACGACGCCGGAGCGTGGGTCGGGCCCGGTTTCGCGCCCGAATCGTTCGGCGCCGACGCCGTGAACCGTAACCTTCGGATCGAAGTCGTGATCCGTGATCACGGGCCGGTGACGGATTCGAAGTTCGCGGACCTGCTGCGCCGGATTCCCCATCAGGCTGCCCCGCACGTCTTTTCGCTTCTCGAGCACGCCGGGCTCACCGTGCGGAAGGGTGACATTCCTGCGGCTCAGGAAGCGGCGACGTTTCATCTGCGGTGGTTCCTGCAGCGCATCGGACCCGACGGCATCACGCTGACTCAGGCGGGCTACCTGCCCCCGGCCGTAGTTGCGGAGATGCGGCAGGCACTACCAGGATTCGACGACTGGCCCGCCACCAGCAACCGCGAGACCGACCAACGGCCGGTCCACCTGCTGCGGGAGTACGCCAAGACACTCGGACTGGTGCGCAAATACAAGGGAAAACTCGTTCGAACCAATCTCGGAACGGCGATGGCGGACAACGCGAACCAGATGTGGCGTCATCTGCTCGATCGCCTGCCGCTGGGGTCCGAGCAGATCGAGCGGGAAGCCGGATACCTCGTGCTTTTCACGCTCGCCGCGGGCACGTCGTCGGACGAACGCAGGGACGTGATCGCCGAAGGACTCGCCGCCCTCGGCTGGCAGACGAGCGACGGCACGATCGTCGGCCGGGAAGAAGTCTTCTGGACCGCTCGCCCCACGATCTCGTTCCTCGAACTGATCGGCGCAATGGTCGAGGGCTGGGTGCAGCGCGACCAGCCCATGGATCCCGAATGGGGTCGACTCTTCGCGCAGATGGTGCTGTCGATGTAGGTCGGTACCGCCGCAGCAGCACAGGATTACGCCCGAACACGCTCGGGCGCAGCTGCATTCGAACCGAACGCGGCGCGGATGCCTCCAGGCCGGGGCGGACGGCGTGGTACACCCGGTCTACGTCACGTGGTGGTGGGAGAAGGCAACTGGCTAGACATCATTGACGTCATTCACGCGAACGACACTTTCGATGCAGAACGATTTCGGGCCACATGTGTCGGAATCTTCTGCTTTGATACGACTCACGGGGATGTGTTCGAAGACCCCGGAGTAGTAGGTCCCGAGCAAGGGAGGTTGATTGCGATGGTCGATTCCACCGAGGTGCCCGAGGTTTCGTGGGCGGGGATGGTCGAGTGGTTGACAGGTTCGCTGGTCGATCAACCGGTCGCGCTCATCGTCGAGATCGGCCCGAACAGTTACGTCAGTGAGGACGACGACGAAGAAGTCGTCTGCGCGCAGATTCAGGTACTGGATGACGGTGTGTTGATGCTCCGTCGATCACGCGTCGAACTCGGACATTTGCTGCTCGCCGACTATTCCGCCGAGCACCTGACCCTCGACAGGTGGCATTTCGACGGCCATTTCGAAGACTGCACGGACGGCTATCTCTTCAGTCGCGACGTGAACCTCATCGCGAACACCTGCGTGGCCTGGTTCCGGGATAATTGGGGCACGCGGTCCACCAGTGAACTCGGATGCTCGTATCGGTTCCCCGACGAGTTGATACCGTCTGTCGACGCCGACGATGTGTTCTGACCTCGACCGCGGCGGAACTCGAGGATTCGAGGGTCCCGGTTCGTCGATTCCGGCACACTGGTCTCATGAGCACTCCGCCGCGTCGCCGGTGGGTGTTGCATGTCGATCTCGACCAGTTCATCGCCGCCGTCGAGGTGCTGCGGCGCCCTGAGCTGCGGGGACGTCCTGTCGTCGTGGGCGGTCGCGGTGATCCCACCGAGCGCGCGGTGGTGTCGACGGCGTCGTATGAGGCGCGTAAGTTCGGTGTCGGTTCCGGAATGCCGATGCGGATCGCGGCGCGGAAGATCCCCGACGCGGTGTTCCTGCCCGTCGACGCCGAGGCCTACACCGAGGTGTCGGGTGTCGTGATGGACACCTTGCGCAAGCTGGACGTCGTCGTCGAGGTGATGGGCTGGGACGAGGCGTTTCTGGGTGTCGAGACCGACGACCCGGAGGCCTTCGCGCGAACCATCCACGACGCCGTCCTCGACGCGACCGGGCTGCACTGCTCAGTCGGCATCGGCGACAACAAGTTACGAGCCAAGATCGCGACGGACTTCGGTAAACCGCAGGGCATCTACCGCCTCACCGAGGAGAACTGGTTCGCCGTCATGGGGGAGCGCCCTACCGACGCGCTGTGGGGGATCGGCAAGAAGACAGCGAAGAAGCTTGCCGCGCTGGGCATCAGCACCGTGCGGGAACTCGCCGACGCCTCCGATCACGAGTTGGCCGCGACCCTCGGTCCGAACATGGGTCCGTGGTACGCCAGGATCGGTCGCGGCATCGACCTTTCCCCGGTCTCGGCGGAGCCCTGGGTGGCCCGGTCGCACAGTCGAGAGACGACGTTCCAGCGGAACCTCGCCGGCCGGGAGGCCGTTACCGAGGAGATCCGACGTCTCGCCGCCCGGGTCAGGGAGGACATCCTCGCGGAGAACCGCCAGGCGGTGCGAGTGGCGTTGAAGGTGCGCTACGCCCCGTTCGACACCCACACGACGAGCACGCCGCTGCCGGAACCGACATTCGATCCGGACGTGATTTCCGACGCGGCAGCAGCATTGGTCGACAGGCTCGACCACGAGCGGGAAGTGCGACTCCTCGGCGTGCGGCTCGAGATGACCCCGCCGACGTGAGCGGCAAAGCGTGCTCGGGCACGCATTGCCACTCACGTGGGGTCACCAGTCGGAACTCAGAATGCCACCCTTGCGATCGAGCTCGGCCGCGTATGCGTGATCGGTCGTCCTGTACATACTCGCGGCCGACTCCAGCTCCGTCGCGGAGCGATCGGATAGGCTCCCCAGCGCCGCATAGTTCGCATCGAGTCGGTCACGAACCTCTGCAATGGACTTCGTGACCTCGAAGAACGCCCGACCGCTTGCTGTCGATAAACCCAACCACCTGTTGAGGTACGACCTGGCCGGTTCAGTCTGCGCCGACAGTTCTCTCAAGTTGCGCGCAAGCCCGTCAAGAGCGGCCGGATCGACCTGTAATTTCCCAGACAATTGTTCCCCCCGAACGATTCTTCGATGTGCGCCAGAACTACCACACACGTTCCGTCCACGCCGGCCCGTCGGGTGAATCGGCAGACTGCGATAATCCGCGCATGAACAATTCGGGGAGGGTTGACGTGCTGCTCGGCGTGCGGGCGGGCGAAATCGATATCGACAGCGCCGGGCCGGTCACAGCGAACTGGGCCGACCACCTGCTTCAGTTGGAGCGACCCGTTCCGCATGTGTGTGCCGTGCACGGTGAGCCGGAGGTAGATCGCAAGGAAACGACTCTATTGTCCGGCAAGAAGTCGCGATCGCTGACAGGCGGGGATATCGCCTCGGCGGGAAGATACACAGTCTCCATGGACTGGCCCGTCTGCGCGCAGTGCATCGAGCGGCAGAGGCGATGGCGCAGGGCGGCACTGGCAACCCTCGTGGGGTTTCTTGTTGCGGTCGTCGTCCTCTTCATCGCGGCCCAATCTTCCGAGAAGAACGAAGCTGTGCTGTCTCTCACCTTTTTCGTCGCATTCGGACTGCTCTTCGGTGCGGCCAAACTCAACCAGCGTGCGACTCTCTTCACCGGTGCCACGCTGAACGCTGACGGGACGGCGGTCGTAGTGGCACAGGCGCATCCAGAGTTCGCACGTCAGGTGTAGCCGGGCGCACTTACGTGAGTGGCAAAGCGTGCTCGGGCACGCTTTGCCGCTCACGTGTCAGCGGCGGGCGAAGACGGCGGGTTCGCTGTCGGGGACCTGGGCGACGAGGTCGCGGGCGACGAGGTGCCGAAGGTGGGCTGCTGCCTCGGACAGCGCCATTCCCTTGCCCATGGGGGAGATGTCGGCCCACGGCTTGTACCACTTCATGCGCTCGGCGACCTGCCATACGGTGATCTGGTCGTCGCCGAAAGCCTTGTACAGGTGGTCGAGTCGCTCTTCGTGGTGCTCGATGAGTTCCCCGGCCCGGCCTGCGACGTTGTCGATCGGGATGCCGTGGGCGCCGAGGCCGCGGGTGATGTTCATGGTCTGGACGCGGCGCAGTGAGTCCATGAACTCGGCCAGGGCGTCGCGTTCCTCGAGCGGGTACACGAAGTTCCCGACGTGCGGTGTCGTCTTCTGTAGGACGTGGTCGCCGGTGAACATCACGTCGGCGTCTTCCAGGTAGAAGCAGACGTGGCCGGGGGTGTGGCCCGGGGTGTAGACCGCGCGCAGGCCGCGGCCGGTGAGGGCGATGAGTTCGTCGTCGACGAGGACACGGTCGGGGGCCGAGTCGGGACCGGCAGGCGGTTTCCCGGACGCGGATTTCTCGAATGCCTCGAGGTCTGTCGGGGCGGCGCCGGCCCGCGTCATGTTCTCCTTCTGGAAGTCCATCCACTCGGGGCCGTGACCGGTCGACATGTGCTCGAACATCCCGTGATCGGATTCGTGCATCGCAATCCACGCCCCGGAGACCTCCCGGACGCGACCGCACAGACCTGTGTGGTCGGGGTGGAAGTGGGTGAGTACGACGCCTTCCACATCCTTGACCGAGTGCCCGATGGCCTCGAGTCCGGTGGTGAGGCCGTTCCAGGCGTTGTCGTCGTCCCAGCCGGCGTCGACGAGGATCAGACCGTTCGGGGATTCCATCGCGTACACGAGCGTGTGACCGAGGGGATTGTCTGTGATCGGGACCGGAATCTGGAAGATCCCGTCACCGATGGGCGCCGCGTCGTTCATATGCATACCTCGTTGCCTAGAGGAACAAATTAGTTCTACTTACCTTCATACTGACCTTTCGGCGCGAATTGCGATACCGCGGGTCCCGGTTAGCGGACCGCCATGACCCGTGACCAGGTGTTTTTGTGTGAAAGCCGACCGTGAGACCGGAACACCCACTGGAACCCGGACGCTGTGGAATGCTCCACTCGGACCAGCTTTCACAATGCTCGCGTTGCGACAGGAGACTGCTTTGACCGCAAACCTCGTTCGATCACGCCGCCGGTGGTATACGACCGGAATGTGTGGCCTTGCCGTAGTGGGTGCCTCGGGACTCCTTGCCCCCAGCGTGGCGGTTGCAGCGCCGGCGGCGTTGCCTGCCGGCTGTGTGCAGGGCGCCGGCACCCAGGTGACCTGCACGTTCACATTCACCGGCAGTGCGCAGTCGTTCACGGTTCCCGAGGGCATTACCAGCTTGGCGGTGACGGCAACGGGCGGACGTGGTGGAAACAGTAAAGAGATCCTGGGCGGCCCCGCGGCCGTCGCAACCGGACAGTTGACGGTCGCCGCGGGTGACGCGCTCTACATTCAGGTCGGCGGCAACGGCGGTGACGGCAGCGGCGTCGCCGGATACAACGGCGGCGGAGCCGGCGGCACCGGCGCGAGTGGTGGAGGCGGCGCGTCCGACGTTCGCACCGGGTCGGGTGAGCTGGCGGATCGTCAGATCGTTGCCGCGGGCGGGGGCGGTGCGGGCGACACCTACATCGGTGGCGCAGGCAACCTGACCCCGACCGGACCTGCCGGTCAAGCCGGCGGCGGGGGTGGAGGCGGTGGCGGTGGCACGGACGTCGCTGGTGGTCTCGGAGGCAACGGTGGCACCGACCCGCATGGTTCGCCGGGTGAGGCCGGCGTCGGTGGTGCCGGTGCAGGCACGGGCGGCGGCGGAGGCGGCGGATGGTTCGGCGGCGGAGGCGGCGCGGAGAACTACGGCGGGGGCGGAGGCGGCGGCGGATCGTCGTACGCACCGGGCGGGACCTTCGCGGCTGCTGCGGCGGACGCGGCACCCACCGTGATCATCACGTACGGGGCCGGTTCGGGAACAGGGTCGCTCGGAAACCTCTTCGGCAGCAGCTGATCTCGACTCCCGCGCTGGAGTCGTGACACGCAGCAAAGTGACACACGAAATCGGCAGCGGCCCCGGACTTTCGTTCGGGGCTGCTGCCGATCGGGTCGTCAGACTGCGGCGACGGCCGCGGTGGAGGCGGTTTCGTAGATCGCTTCGATACGCCGCCGAGTCTCGTCGGGGTCGGACTTCATCGCGAGGACGAGTTCGGAAATGACGAGCTGCATCGCGTGCTCGAGCTGCCGCTTCTCGCCGGCCGACAGCGGCTTGACCTGCGAACGCGTCATCAGATCGCGGATGACTTCACTCACCGTGAAGATTCCGCCCACGGTCAGCTTTTCCTGGTTGGCCTTGAACCGCCGGGACCAGTTCGACGGATCGTCGACCGTCGGACCACGCAAGATGTCGAAGACGCGACCGACTTCGTCGTTGTTGATCGCGTTCCGCACGCCGATGGCTTCGGCTTTCGCTACCGGGATCTCGATGGACAGCCCGTTCTGGGCGACTTCGAACTGCACGTATTCGGTGGGCAAATCGTTGAACATCCGGGTCGTGAGCTTTGTGACCGTCACCGACCCATGGTGTGGGTACAGGAAAATATCACCGATATTGAGATTCATAGATTACCTACCCTTCACATACATTATGGCACACGCTGCCATATTGACAACCGCTGACCAGGTGAGGACCATCACGGGTGTGTGCTCCTACCGATAACGAAGGCCGTTGATGACCAGACTCGAAACGCTCCGCGTGTCACCGAACCCGACCGTCATGCCGGGGTTGCGGGAACGGCGACGTGAGCAGACGAATGTGGAAATCAGCGAGACGGCGCTCACCCTGTTCGAGCGCAGCGGTGTCGAGGCCACGACCGTTGGCGCGATCGCGCAGGAAGCGGGCCTATCGCAGCGAACCTTCTTCCGATACTTCGCTACCAAGGAAGAGGCCGCGCTTCGGGATCACTGGGCGTTCGAGGCGGTCCTGGCTGGAGGGCTCGATCAACTCGACTCGGAGGTCTCGCCGAGGCTCGCGTTGGAAACGGCCTTCGCTGCTGCTCTGACGATGTACTCGGACAGTTCGTCGATCGCCTGCCGGCGATTGCTGCGGGTGAACAGGCTCATCAAGAAGGAGCCGGCGCTGCGGGCCGAGCTGGCGCGCGAGAGTGTGCGGCGGACCGCGGCTCTTGTCGATGTGGTGTCGAAGAGGTTCGACTGCGCCGACTTGCAGATTCGACTGGCGGTCGACGTGTCGACCGCCGTGCTCCGGGCGGCGTTGGAAACGTGGGTGGACCAATCGTCCACCGACGAGACGGCGAGTCTGACCGAAATCTATTCCTTGGCAAGGGGACTCGCGCGGGTGTGATCGTCCCTCAGGCGCCGGCTCGCCCGGCGAGGAAGCTGAATCGGACGTGTCGCACCGGGTTGTCGACATTGGTGTCGACGAGGCACACGGATTGCCAGGTGCCCGTCGCGAGTGCTCCGTCGAAGACGGGCACGGACGCGTAGGGCGGTAAGAACGCCGGGAGTACGTGGTCGCGGCCGTGCCCGTGGCTGCCGTGGCGGTGGATCCACCGGTCGTCGCGGGGAAGCACTTCGTCGATCGCCCGCAGAAGGTCGTCGTCGCTTCCCGCGCCGGTCTCGATGACGACGAGTCCCGCAGTGGCGTGTGGCACCCACACGTGCAGGAGGCCATCGCGAGCGCCGGCCGAGGCGAGGAACTTCTCGATCTCACGTGTCAGGTCGTGCACCACCGGCTCAGCGCCGGTGCGCACCTCGATCTCGGTACTGAACATAGTTCCGACGGTAGCGCCATGCCCCGTGACAGTCGATCGGAACGTGTGCGGCCTTCGCAGACGCGGCTGTGTCAGTCGCTGACATGTGCCGGTGGCGGGCGTTCCCCCCGAGATGTGGACACCAATTCCTATGCAGCGGTGGCCAGCGTAGCCGATCGCTGCTCGAACTTGATCGGACAGATCTGACCGAGGGTGGAATGCCTCCTTCTGGTGTTGTAGCGCGTGATCCAACGGAAGACTTCGGCGCGAGCCTCACCTGCCCCGTTCCAGCGCTTCCGCCCCTGCAGCGTCTCCCGTTTCAACGTCGCGTTCAGCGACTCGGCAGCCGCATTGTCCGCCGACGTTCCGACCGCACCCCGCGATCTGGTCACTCCGAGCTCGCGGCAGAGGTCAGCGAACTTGGCCGATGCGTACTGGGATCCGTTGTCGGAGTTAAACCGAACTCCGTTTAACTCGGATTATGCCGAGGTTTTCGTTAAGCCGAGGAATCAGGGGCGAGTCTGGTCAGTTGCCTGTTTCTGTCGGACTTCGGCTTAACGATTCAGGTTCATCGCAGACTGTAGAGGGCTTGCAGTGTGTCTTCGGTGAGGTGGTGTTCGGCGGGGTCGCCGGGTGTTGGGGTGGCGGCGTCGATGGCGGCGCGCATCATGTCGATGGTGGCGAATAACGGTGACGTCGGATATTCGAACTGTCCGAATGCCTCATGCTCTCGATGATCGTCGGCTGATCTCGGCGGCGTAGTTGGTCCAGTCCCCGGCGGACAGTCGCTGCCATGTGACGGCGACATCGGTGTGAATGCCGAGGGTGCGGGCCAGGATCGCAGCGGGGATCTCGGTGGCGAGCTGAAACAGGGCGGTGCTGCGGTCGGCGCCGGGCCGGATGCCGAGCTTGTTCAGTCGCTGGACGAGGTGACCGGTGCTGATGGGCCGGCCGGGCTGCCCGCCCGGGAACAGCCAGAGCGATGGTGTCAACGCACCGATTGTCGCGTGACCCTTGCGTTTTGCGGCAACCGCTTGTGCAAGCTCGTCAACGGGGTGGGGAAGATAGATGGGTGAGGAGCCCAAATGCAGCCGGACGGCGCCATTGCTGTCCTCGAGGTCGACGATGGTCATCCGCGAGATTGCTGCCGAGGTTTGGGCGTAGAGAAGCACGAGCAGGCCCGCGAGCCGGTCTTCGGCCTTGATGGTGTCGTCGTGCAGCAGCCGCCGCGCGATGTCCCATCGGTGTTGGTCATCGAGCGGCCGGGTGGGGCCCATCCAGCGGCGGGCGGGGATGCGGACGCTGATCAGCTTGTTCTTGTGGGCCCAGCGTATGAAGTGCCCGGCGGAGCCGCGGTTGACCGCGGTGTTGTCGGTGAGCCATTGGTCGAGGTCGGCTTGCCGACAGGTGTCGAGGGCGAGCTGGTGATCGGTCAGCCAGTCGAGGAAGGCGACGGCTCCGTAGGTGCGTTGCCGGACCGAGTTGAACTGCTGGATCGTGGTGACGGCGCCGTTGTTGCGTTGCCGCAATCGGCGGACGAGCTGCCAGGTTGTGTAGCGGTGCAGAACGCTGCGCTGTTCGGGATCCGACTGGGCGGCCACCACGCGGCCGACCAGCCGCTCAGCGCGGATCATGTGCTCGTCACGTTCGGACAGGGCGCCGACACCGACGAGGACCTGCCGCAGGTGAGCGAGAGCCTGGCTGTCGGGCAGTTCGTCCAGCGCTTCGTGCGTCAGCGCCCGCCGACCGGCGGCGAGGTCGGCTAGGACGGGCGCAACGGACTTCTTCCTCAGCCATCGCATCGCGGTGATCGGGTGCTCGGCTGTCGCGATGTTGTTCCGCAGCGCTTGCAGCCCGGGATGCAGAGACGCCGAAGGCGGGCCCAGGATTTCGTTGAGGCCCTGGTTGATCACGCATCGGACGCATTGCCCGGGATGCGGGTGGGCGGGGTCGCTGCAGGTCGGGCAGTCATGCCAGACGGCGAGGGCGGTGCAGTCCTCGCAGCGCGGCTGGTCCAGGGTGCCTGAGACGATGGCCGCGGTCCGGCCGCAGGAACGACACCGTGCCGTGCGACTCTGGCAGGCAGGGCACCACGGTCGTCCGGTGGTTCGGGAGGTGCCGCAGGGCTTTTCGTCGCCGCAGATCGAACACACAGCGGTCGGGAGGGGCGGGCAGGTTACGCAGATGGGGCCGTCCGGCGTGCGGGTGCTGACTGGCCGGCGGCGCCCGCAGTTGAGGCAGACTTCGAGGTTGTCGGGGTCGGCGACCAGGCAGTTCGGGCAGAGTGGCCGGCCCTGTCCGTCTCGTGTCGCGGGCTCGCGGTTCGCGCCGCAGCGCGCGCATTCTTCGACACGGCTGTGGGCGATGCAGGTGCGGCAGACACGTTGTCCGTCGAGGGGTTTGTCGATCCGGACGACCCGATGGCAGCGGGGGCATGCCGGTCGGACGATCCCGGCGACGTCCGCGGCGTGAAGGGCCTCGATCAACGGAACGATCGCCCGAACGGGAGCGAGATAGCCAGCGCCGGTGAGCAGTTCGGGTTGAGCTTCCAGTGCCCAGCCGATCCTGCGCTGATGGGACGGCCGGGAGGCGAGCTTGCCGACCGCGGCGGCGATGAGGTCCCGGTCGACGTCCGGGTCCAGCCGAGTGATCACGCTGTGTATGACGCCGATCGGGTCGCGGTCGTCGCGGTCGGGGCATCGGGCGCAGCGGGGCTGCCCGGCGCGGTCCCGGGTCGCGGCATGACGCTGCCGGCCGCAGGCCGCGCAGGTCAGTGGCCGGATGCCGCAGGACCCGCAATACCAGTCCTGACCGCGACGCTGCAGGGTCCGCAGCGGTTTGCCGCAGCCAGCGCAGACCGGCGGAGAAACCTCCGCGCCCGCCTCCCGCAGAGCGATCAGCAGATCCCCGATCGCCCGGGGCGCCGGGGAACGACCGTCGGTCAAGGTCGCCGAGCGCTCGGCGAGAAAGGCCGCCAGCCGCCGCGACTTCGCCCGCCCGCCAGCGACTCCGGTGACGACGGTCCGGACCTGGTCCGCTGTCAGCCGACCATCGACCGCCAGCACCAGGTCCGTGACGAACCCGACGGGGTCCGAGATCGCGCGACCGTGGTCAGCTGCGGTCACGACGGGCCGGCGCCGCGGATCCGCGCCCGCCGGGGGCGTAGGTCTCCGATGCCGGCCTCGGCGCCGACAGCCCTCTTGCCGCGCGTGGTGGCTTCGGCGGCAACGGCCGGTTCGATCAGGTCGTCCATGGTGCAGTCGAGGATGTCCAGTAGCGCCATCAAGATTTTCAGGCTCATCCGTTCGGGCCGTTCGACCACGAGCCGATAGACCTGGCTCGAGGACAAGGTGATGCCGCGTTTGTCCAGCGGTTCGATCAGGTCGGTGGTTTGGAACATGCCGCGGTCGGCCATGACCTTGCGCAGGTGCCAGTGGTAATCGAGTTTGGCGGGCATCATCGATCCTTTCCTGCCGGGGCCAGGACGGGCGCCAGCGCCTTCTGCAGCATGGTGTTCATGTAGTCGGTGCTGACGTGGGTATAGATAGCCGTGGAACTGTCGCTTTCATGCCCGACCTGCGATTGGATGAATCGACGGTCGGCTCCATCCTCGGTGAGGTGGGTGACGTAGGAGTGCCGGGCGCTGTGCACGACCAGCGCCTTCGGGAGCTTGAGCGCATCCCGGTAGGCGACGAAGCGGGCGTTGATCTCCGCGGGCTTGATCCGCCCGCCGCGCTCGGTGACCCAGAGCGCCGGATGATCGGGGCAGCCGAACCGGGGCCGGACGTTCTCGACGTAATCGACCACGGCTTCCACCGCCCAATCCATCACCGACAGCACGTTCCGCCGCCGCGGCGGCTGGCCGCGTTTCGCCTTCCCGTAGCGGACGTTGAGTGTGCCGAAGCGGCCGAACTGCGGCGCCGCCGGGTTGCGACCGAAGTCCACCAAGTCCAATTTGGCCGCTTCGGAGCGGCGTAGGCCCCATCCGTATATGACCTTGAAGATCGTCGCATCGCGGTAAGCGGCAAGGGCCCCTTTGCGTTTCGCGCGCACCGCGCGCTCGACCTGATCGTCGGCGTAGTCGAGGAACCGTTGCATCTCCTCCCGGGTGAACGGGCGCGCCTCCGGTCGGCCCTCGTAGTCGTTGAGATGGGCGATCGTGTTCCACTCGTGGCAGATCGCCACCGGATGGGTGCCGAACGCTTCCTCGCACGCGACAGCCCACCCATATCGGCCGTCGACCAGGTACTCACTGAACAACCGCAACCCGCACTGGTAGCCCCGGATGGTCGACGGCGCCAGGTGCTTTTCGCTGGTCAGCCAGAGCGACCATTCATCGATATGCGTCGGGGTCCACTGCCACGGATAGTCGTTGACGAACTCCATGAACCGCCGAACCAGCTTCTCCCGGGCCGTGATCGTTTCCTCTCGCAGCCCGCGGGCAGCCTGCTGGGCGCGCCAACCACGAAACATCGCTTCCGCCGTCGCATCCTGCGGGCGCAACTGCGCCACCCCGGATACCAGCTCCAGATGAGCCGCCCCAGCGAGGTCGACCTGCCGCAACACACACTCCTCACGCCACCGAACAGTGCGAGAATCATGCATCAGGCGGGATAGTTGGGGCAAACCGGCTGGCCAACAGGCGTTCTCTCGTCACCGCTGCGGTATTCTCACCCTGCTTCCCATCAGGCCACCAGCAGATTTTCGCCCGTCTGATGCAATTCCCGAGAGTTTGCGTAGAAGGCGGCGGTTGTCGAGCCGTTTTCGTGGCCGAGAAGTCGCATGATGATCGGCAGTGGGATGCCGTGCTGGTAGAGGTCCATGGCCTTCGTTTTGCGCAGCATGTGGCAGTGGATCCTGGCCGGCATTGTGGGGCAGGTTGTTCGGGCGGTCGCCGCGGCCTGTTTGACTACGGCCGCGATGGTGTCGGCCGACAGGGCGACGGGATGGCCGTCGCGGAGGCTGTAGAACAGCGGATGGGTAGCGGGCTGGCTCACGGTGTTCGGGTGGAATTCTTTCAGGTAGACGCGTAGGTGCTCGATCGTCTTGTCGGTCAGGGGCACGATTCGGGTCTTGTCGCGTTTCCCGGTGAGCGTGAGGTGCCCTGGTTTGGTCAGCGACAGGTCGGCCAGTGTGAGGGCGGTGATTTCGCTGACCCGGGCGGCGGTGTCGTAGAGCAGGATCAGGAGCATTCGGTTGCGGCGTGATTTTGCGGTGCGCCCGGTGAATGCGGCCAGGATAGCTCGCGTCTGGTCTTCGGTGAGATATTCGATCGGTGTTTTCGGGGCGGCAGGTGCCTTGAGGGTTCGTGCCGCCTGGCTCAGTGCCATGAGGCTGACGTCCTCGGCGGCGGCGTAGGCGAGAAAAGCTTTGAGGGCGCTGATCCGCAGGGTGATGGTTCGCGCTGAATATTGTTTGTCGTCGGCGAGCCAGATCATCCATGCTTTCAGATGTGTTCGGTCGAAGTGGTCGAAGCTCACCTGTGCGCGGTCGATGTGCTCGTGGTTGGTGAGGAAGGTGAGGAAGCATTCCAAGCTGATCCGGTAGGCCTCGACCGTTTTCGGTGAGAGTCTGCGGATTGTGGGCATGTAGGTGTGCAGGAAGCCGCGCGCGAATGTGTAGAAGTCCGGCGCGCCGGTTGTGGTGTTGCGTTTCATTCGAATCCGACCTCCGGGAGCAGCGAGCCGGCACCGGCGGTGATGTGCCCGTAGGCGTCCATGAAGCCGGGCGAGGTGTGTATGTAGTAGTAGGTCGACTCGACCGTTGCGTGACCCATGTAGGTCGACAGATACGGCAACATCGCGCCGACGTCGATGCCGTCGGCCATCCATCGTTCGATGTTGGCGTAGGCGAAATGGTGACGGAAATCGTAGGGCCGGGGACGCTGTCCGCTCGCTGGTCGCGCCAAGCCGGCGGCGTCCCAGATCCGGTTGAACATCACCCCGACCGTAGCGGCGGTGACCGGCTGGCCGGTCGAGGAGGTGAAGAACGTTTCCCGCCCGGCACCGATAGTCGATCTCGAGGTGTCGTCGCACGCTGCCAGCACGTCGGCGACATCACTGGTGATCGGCAGTCTGCGGCTGCGTCTGCCTTTGGACCAGATCACGTCGATGTGCCGGCCCGGAAGGTCGACATGCTCGACCAGCAAGTGGCGGACCTCGCAGGTGCGGAGGCCCGACGAGTGCATCAGAGTGAAGAATGCGCTCGCCTGCCACCGCCACGGCGATGCCGTGTTCAGCTGTGCCGCGGCGGCGAAGAACGCGTCGATCTCCTTGGCAGTGAGCAGGTAGGGACGGGCGGGCACGACCGCGGCCTTCCACCTGTCGGAGAGCACGTAGGCGTCTGTGTGCCCAGTGGCACGCAGAAAGCGGCCGAGGTCGCGGATGTATGACATCCACGACCGGTACCGGCCGGAGGTGGCCAATTGCGCTGTCACCCAGGCTTCGACGGTCTCCTGATCGAAAACGGTCCGCTCGTGCTCGGTGCAATAGGAGTCGAACTTCTTCAGATACCAGATCCGCGAGGCACCGTCGAAACCCATCGCCCTTTTGAACTCGACGTACTCAGCCAACTGCGTCGCGAACGCGCTGGTGAATCCGTGGCCGTTCATGGCCGTGCGCTTTGCGGCACCGGCAGCACGCACCGGAGCAGCCGTTCGTCATCGATATTCATGTACTTCTTGGTCGATTCCTCGCTGGCGTGACCGAGCACCGCGGCGATGGTCGGCAACGGGGTCGCGGCCCGCAGCATCCGAGAGGCGGCGTTATGCCGCAGAAGACGGGTTCCGCCCTTGGCATCGGTCACCTCGGCAGCGGTGAACACCGTCGCAGTCACCCGGTGGATCGAGGCGTGATCACGAAGCCGAACATGCGGTGCCACCCGGCGCACGAACAGGTGATCGTCTTCTGTTTCGGGCCGCTCATGCACAACATAGTCGGCGAGCGTCGAGGTGAGAAGGTCGATCAGCGGGACGGTGAGCGGGTTGCCCGTCTTTTGCTGCACGAGCGAGATCGTCTGCCCCTGCCAGTCGATATCGCCCCGTCGCAACGCGATGATGTCGCAGGCCCGAAGCCCGGTCGACAGTGCCAGCAAGGTGATCGCGGCGTCACGAACGCACACGACGCCGGACGTGCACGCGGCGATGATCCGCCGATGATCGTCGTCACCGAGGACCGGCACTAGCGGATGGGGTCGTTTCACTCCCGCCAGATTGACCGCGTCGATCAGATCTGTCCGGCCCATGAAGGTCAGGAATGGGCGGAGGTTCGACACCCCGCAGAACAACGAGGATTTCGCCCACCTCGTCGCCAACGAACCCAGGAACTCCAGAACGGTGCCACCGTCGGCATCATCGAGTTCGACGGTTCCTCTCGATTCGAGAAAACACAGGTAGCCGCGGGCCATCCGGCCATAGGCCTCACGCGTTGCTGCAGCCAAACCGCGTTCGGCCATGTCCGAGTCCCACGAATCATTAAGCACCACGAACTGACCCGATGTCGGCCGCGGACCGCCGCCGCCGCGCCCACACATCGACAGGTCGACCCGTCCGGTGGTCACGTAGGAGTCGAACAGGGCTACCAGTCGTCGGTAGTCGAACCTGCGCTGCGCGCTGAACCGTCCCGTGCGCGGGCTGGTCGTCATCGACGCGAAGCCAGCACCCAACGCTGGCGTATAGACATTTGCACCGCGTCGCTTCGCGTATTCGGTGAGCGCCTTGATGGACTTTCCGTACTGCCCGATCGTCGATTCCATGTAGCCGACCGAACGCAACTCGGCAACAACAACCGCACCGATCGTGGTGATCGTCGTATCCATCGCCGTCTCCTTCCCATAGGGGCATGGACACGACAAACGTAAGCCAGACAACCGATCGTTAAGCCGAAGGAATACTCAGAACGTCTAAGCAGCACAGACAAACTCACAATTCCTCGGCTTAACGAAAACCTCGGCATAATCGCTGTGGAAAATTGACCCATCGATCCCTGCGGCGCCGCGACAGGCAGCGGCCGCCTGTAACGCGTCGGTGACCAACTCGGTACGCATGTGGTCGGCGATCGACCACCCCGCCAACCGTCGGGAACTCAGGTCCAGCACCGTCGCCAGATACAGAAATTCGCCGTCACCGACTGGGAGGTAGGTGATGTCGCCGACGTATCGGGTGTTCGGTGCGCTCGCGGTGAAGTCCCGCCGGATCAGGTCCGGCACCGCGGCCGCGTCTGGATCGGGGACGGTGGTGCGCACCGGTTTGCGCAGGTGCACGCCGACGATCCCGTGCTCGCGCATCACCCGCTCGACCCGCTTGTGGTTCACCTCGATCCCGGCCTCGCGTAGTTCGGCCGTGATGCGCGGGGCACCGTAGGTGCCATCGAAGTCTGCATGGATAGCGCGGATCCGCGCAGCCAGCTCCTCGTCGGCGCGGGCACGGGCCGCCCGGGCCGGCGCAGAGGTCCGCCACCGGTAGAAGCCCGAGCGGGAGACTTCGAGAATCTGGCACAGCCACTTCACCGGAGCGGTGTCGCAGTGGTCGTCAACGAACTGGAAGCGGCTCACCAATTCGTCTCGCCCGCGAAATACTTCGCCGCCTTACGCAGGATCTCCCGCTCGGTTTCGAGTTTCCGGATCTGGGCCTTGAGCTGCTTGTTTTCTTCCTCCAACACGGACTCGGACGATACCTCGCCCGCCCGGGACGCCGACCGCGCCGCCCCGCCGGCCCGGAGCTCGGCCGTGGAAGTGCCGGTGCGTTTGCGTTCGGCCCGCACCCAGTTGCGCAGGGTCTCGCGGCTGACGCCCAGGTCGTTGCCGATGCCGTCGAAGGTGTGGCTCGGATCGGACAGGTACAACGCGACGGCATCGGCCTTGAACTCCGCCGAGTACGCCTTCATCGCCATCAGTGACATCTCTTCCTCTGGGACCTTCACGACCCAGTGTTCACGATGTCCTCACTCAGGGGGGAACCCCCGGCTACCCGAAGACTGCACCCAATACGTGACCTATCCCTGCCACGATCGGAATCGCCAGCAACGCGCAGAGCGGCGTCAGCAGCCCGATGAGTACTCCAAACGCGATGCGTCTATAGATCTGTCCGGCAACAAAGAACGCAATCATGATGACGAGCCCGACAACAAGAGCGGCCCATGCCCAGGCTGGTGTGCCCGAATCGGTCGACGGATTCACGATTCCGACGACAAGGAGCACGAGCGTAGTCGCCATTGACAGATAGGTGGTGGCACCGAACCAGGTGGCAGTATTCTCGGTCACGGAGCCACCGCATACTGTGCATCAATGTTGATCGCGAAGTGAATCGCCGCGAACTCCACGCCGACTATCGCCGCGGTGACAATGCCCAGTGCAAGTCCACGCCGGGCCGCCGATCCGCTCGCGAACAGCGCGACCGCAACCAGAATGCTGATGACGGCTTCGGTGCCGATGGCGGCGAACTCGACGGCAACGTCGGCCGGGTCGCCCGGGAAGAGTGCACCCACGATGGGAGCCACAGCAAAGAATCCTGCGACGACGAGTGCGAGCCACGACGGAGTGCCGAGAGTTGCAGCTCTCCAGTAGCCGGGGCCGGTTGTCGCGGCCCTTCTCAACACATTCATCAACATTCGACCTATCTTCTGGTCACTTCACGCGCGGCGGATTGTCGGTGCTGCCCAGCGCCGTGCTGGGAAGATCGGACACGGTGGGAGGGATGCGCCCAGCCCATTCCTGAACGTGCTGAAACTGTTCCAGCGCACGTTCGCCGCTGCCGATGTCATGGTCGGTCCAGAGGTTGAGCGCCGGCCCCCATGGTTGGCCTGAGGCAGCGGGATCCACGGCTACCGTGTGCGCTGTGCCAGTGGGATCGTCTTGGTACACCTCGAAAGACGGATAGTCGGCGCGCGTTCCATTCACCGTCACACCAGTCGAACTCCCAGGCTGCATCTGTCCTGGCGTGATCACCACATCGCCGTGCACGGTGGGCATTGCATCGCCTGGTGCTTCGAATGGTCCGACTTTCGGATGGAACGGGTTCGCTGCTTCGTACTTCAGGCGGACTGATCCGTCGTCCGCCTGCCACACCTCGGCGTCCGGAGACCCAGCCTTCACTTCACCGTTGGTATCGACCGACGGGTTCTGCCGCATGACGACGATGCCGTTCTCATAGTCGACATATGTGGTTACTCTGCTGTTTTCGGGATCGAAGTCGGGACTGTTCGGTCGATTGTCTCCCAGGTCGTAGTACGGCCGGTTGAACACCGAGTATTGCTCGATGAAGCTACTCGTCCGAACGACCCCTTGGCCCGGTACCGGGTCGATGTGTCCAACCTTGATTTCCGGCTGCACTCCTTGGTACTTCTCTGTGTAGCTGTTCGGATTCAGCACGGTGGCGGTGTGCCAGTCACTTGGCGAGAGCGGGCATCGCCCGAACATGTCATTGAACGCTTCAGCTGAAACTTGATCGCGGGCTTCCTGCGTGCCGACAACATGTTCTGTGCCCGAGGAATCGAGCCCCTCAGGTAGTTGATTTCCGCACGCCCGGATCTCGACGGCGGCGTAGCGAATCTTCTTCGCGGTGTCATCCGCGACCACCATGAGCTCCCGCAACGCGGCAGCGATAGCGGACGAATGTTGCTCAGCCTTAGCGGTATCGCCGGCAACGGACCAGTCATCGGCCACAGTGCACTGGTCGGCCTCGGCCTCAGCTGTTTTGGTGCTGACAACAGTCAGATGAGAAACAAGATTGTTCGCACCCTGATCGAGCACATCTGTGAGCTCAAAGATCTCGCGCGATGTCCGTGCACCGATATCGCAGTCGGTTCCGATCCGGTCGTATGCCGCATCGTACGATTCGCCGTGCCAGTGACTTCCCGCATTCTGGATCCCGCGCATTCGATCGAGCTGACTTGTGTAGTCGGCGTCTCCTGCTCGCAGGCGCGCGGCGAGATCGAGGAGTACGGCCGGCTTCCATCGTTCGATCTCGCTGCGCGTCGGCATCAGGGCTGAGCTCCGATTGCGTTCAGTTGCGATCGGAAGTCGTCCTCCGAAACTCCGAACTCGTGCGCGTTCCCGGTCGCGACTGCCGCGATTCGCCTCGTTCGCTGCGCCATTCGAAGATATGCGCCTTCGATGAACTCGCCGGCCTCATCGAGTGCAGCAGGGACGTCGCAGCCAGGCATGAAGTCGCCTGCCGTGTTGATCGAGTCACGGACCTCGATGTCATCGATCGTTTCGCCTACGTCATACATCGATGAAGCGAGCACGCGCAGCTCTGTTGGATCGACCTTCACGATATCCCCCCGAAGTGTCCCCTCACCTCACGCTATCCGGATCCCCTCGATCCGACTTCGCAAGGCCGCGAGGAGTCTATTCGACGCCCAACCCTGGTGCCGACTGCGGGTGGATGCGGCATGGCCTGGTTACGAGTTCACGTGCGGGCCGACAGTTCGAGGCATCACGTCCGCCGCCACCGCCATCTCTGCTACTTGCGCCCGGCCGCCCATTTCATGCCCCAACCGTAGGTCTTGTCTAGATCGGCCTGGCTGCCCTCGACGTATTTCACTTCGCGGGTGACGGTGATGCCCTGTCCGGTGTTCTGCAGCATCGCGATGGCGCAGATGCGGGCGGAGCTGTTCGACGAGTCCAGGCGCACCTCCACCTCGGGGCCGCTGGTGGGGTAGAGGGTGACGACACCGTCCACGGCTGCCCAGTTGGGTGCACCGTCGTAGATCATCGCGAAGATGAGGATGCGCTTGAACATCTCCGGTCGGTCGAGGTTGATGCGCATGTTCTCGCCGCCGGTCACGGTGCCGGTGCGGTCATCGGCGTCGAGCTGGATGAACGGCGGGCCCTGCAGTGAACCGAAAGTGTTGCCGAGTGCCTGGACCACGCCTTTCGACCCGTCGGTGAGTTCGTAGAGGCAGCCGAGGTCCAGGTCGATGCCGTTGCTGCCGCCCGCGGCGGCCGCAAGCTTCGCGAAGAAGCCGGTCTTCTTCGGTTGCGGCGTTGCGCCCGTCGACCAGTTGAGGTTGACCCGCATCGCACCCTGCCGCTCACCCGACTTCGTGAGGCTGACGGAAGGCGCGGCCTTCGACAAGGTCACCTTGCTCAGGTTGACTCCGCCCTGCGGTGCGGCAGGAGTGGAGGGGCGTCGGGTGTAGTCGATGGCCACAGGTGGGAACCTTCCGATTGGCTGAGCGGCTCGCGTCAGACCGTTGTCCGATTTGCACGATTTCGGTCCAGAGTAGCCGTAGCCGCGCGTGGTCGGACTTCAGCCCGACAACGGTCACGCTGATTCCCGCGCACCCCACTCGATCGCTGGGCAGGTGTCCATCACCATCGCAACGCCCTGTGCGATCGTTCGCTGGAAGGCGGCCTCGTCGATGACGCCCAATTGAAACCAGACGCCTTTCGCGCCCACTTCGACAGCTTGGTCGGCGAACTCGCCGGCGGCCTCCGACTGGCGAAAGACGTCGACGACGTCGATAGCGAACGGAACGTCCGCGAGAGTGGGGTAACCCTGCTCGCCGAGCACCGTCGGAGCATCAGGGTGGATCGGGACGATGCGCTTTCCTCGGCGCTGCAACAGCTCCGCGATCCGGTACGCCGTCCGGTCGGGGTTGCCGGAGAGTCCGACAACAGCCCACGTGTCCCAGTCGTCGAGCATCGACGAGACAGCTTTGGAGTCCTGCCAAGAAGTTCCCATGATCACAAACTACAGAGCCATCACGTGCGGATGCAGAGGCCGCCGATTCCACCGCGGCTGGGCGTCTGAGATGCCGAGGCCTGACTCAACTCGCGTGACGACACAGGCGGATCCGGGCAGGTCGACTTCAGCTCGGCAGAGTTTGCACGGGCTAGTTCGGTCAATCGACCATCCAGGCTCCTCGAAAACCACCCCGCTCGCGCATCGCCGACTGCCGCACAGTGGTTCGGACGACGCGCGACCCAGGCCCAGATCGGCGCGATGAACGGAGTCGGCAGGAAGGTGGCGGGTCGGCTGGCGCGCACCCGGCATCGCGCCGCGCACCGGTCGGGCCCCCGTCGATCCGGCATGGTTCCACGACCAGTGCGTCAACCAGCTGGCCGTAGACGAGTTCTGGGTTCGTAATTCATCCAGGGCCTTCGAGCCAGGTCAGGATCGGTGGGGCAGGTGGTCGAACGCGGTTCAGCCGGGGCGAGTCACTTGCCGCCGCAGTCGTCATCGACGTGGATGCCTCGAGGAACTCGCGTCGGCATTGCTGGGACACGTATAACGTTATGCGTTATTAACGCAATGCGTTATGCTGGTCGGGTGATCGAATCGTTCGCCGATAAGGAGACCGAGCGGGTCTTTCATCGGCAGTTCTCGAAGAAGCTCCCGCAGGATATTCAGCGGATCGCGCGCCGGCGCCTCCTGTTGATCGACGCGGCCACCGACGTCAACGACCTGCGGGTGCCCCCGGGTAACCGCCTGGAGAAGCTCTCCGGGGACCGGGTGGGCCAGTTCAGCGTTCGGATCAATGATCAGTACCGCATCTGTTTCATCTGGCGCGACACTGCCGCGTACGACGTGGAGATCACCGACTATCACTAACCGCCTGAGGGGAGCCGGCGCTCCATCCGACCAAGAACCGACCAAGGAGCATCGACAATGACTGCAGACCTGAGCCCCATTCACCCCGGTGAGATCCTCCGTGAGGATTTCCTCGAGCCTTTCGGAATCACACAGAACCGCCTTGCCACGATCATCGGTGTTCCGCCGCGGCGGATCAACGAGATCGTGCTCGGAAAGCGGTCGATCACCGCAGACACCGCGCTGCGGCTGGGGAAGGCGTTCGGCAACAGTGCACAGTTCTGGCTCAATATCCAGGACCGCTACGAGCTCGACATTGCGGCCGAAAAGCTAGGCGACACCCTAGCCAATATCACGCGTCTCTCGGTATAGCCGGGGGCAAGAAGGAGAAGTCGCGAGCATCGTTGAGGATGCCGCGCGACGTTCGCGGAGGTCTTCGCGGAACCGGTGGTTCTCCGGCCACGTTGATCCAGATATGGTCGAATGCTGACGCTTCGGTGCGCCGTGGGGGCAACCGCGCGCGGGGCCTTGGCGGCTGGATCGCAACAAACGAACGGTTGAACAGGATGCTTGCAAAGCACCCAACCGATTTCGGTGCGACCTTCACTCAGGTGGACGACCACTCCGAGCTTCGACAACAAAGAAGCAATTTTCGCATCCCATCTGTCCGTGTGCATTTCGAGTGGCCGGCGGGTCCTCGGAGCGGCACTGCAGAGAGATCCGCAGGAATCCGTTGCTGAATTGGGTTAATGTCCGGCCCGTCTGGTATTAGTTTCAATCATCGCACTGACGCTGCGTGGATAGGACAACGGTTGCGTCGGTGCAACTCATACGTATTTCCGCCTGCTATTACCGACAGGCGAGAATCAGCAAGTTTCCGGGCAGGTCGCCCGCATTTCTGAAAGGGCACTGCCGTGTCGATTGATGTTCAGCCCGCCGACTCCAACTCGACAACGGGACGCCGGGTGCGCAGGGCACGACGGCCGTTGTTCTCCTCGATCGTCGGATGCGCGGGCATTGTCCTGGCGGCCGCCAGTCTTGCTGGCTGCGGTTCGGGTGAGTCCTCGTCGTCGGCATCGGCGACCACCACGACCACCACGACCGCGCGGCCGACGACGACGGTGCCCATGACCACTCCGGTCGCGGTTGCGCCCGTGGCTCCGGTGCAGCCTGCGCCTGTAGCGCCGACCTCGAGTGCCCCCGTTCTGGTGCCGATGCCTGCCGTGGTCTGCATGAACCTGCAGACCGCGCAGAACACGATCCAGGCGGCGGGGGTCTTCTTTTCGCGCAGCGCCGATGCGACCGGTGCTGGACGGATGCAGGTGCTCGACTCGAACTGGATTGTCGTGGGTCAGCAGCCGTCGCCCGGTGCACTGGTCGGCGAGGGCGACGCGGTGCTGTCGGTTGTGAAGATCGGTGAGCCCAGCAACTGCTGAAGCGCTGACGCCGACACCGCTAGGGCCGAAAGTCCCTATTTGTCCCCGGCGGTGTCGGTTGAACGGTGTATTGACCCGGATTCATTGGGGCGCAGTTTATTAGCTAGCTCACCACTGCGGGCACGGTTATGTGTTACGTCGGGTTTGTCTGGTACTAGTTTCAACTAACGCGCTCGGGGTGGGCGGTCGGCCGAAAGCGGGTGGTGTTGTCATTCGCCTGAATGAATCTCGACCCCTCCGACGCGTTGATCGAGATACGTGTCGGAGGCGGGGTGTAATTTCAGCAGCATAGTTTGACGTTCAAGGAAACGAGGGGGACGGGCGCGCGTGATCGACGCCGCCGATTCGGATGCGGCCGACGTGCCGCCCGCCGGGCGACGCTCGCTGTCGCGGCATGTGCACTCGCTGTGCCGCTTATTGTTTCATTATCACTCGTGTAACGCTCGTCGCCAACGTCGCGATGGAATGTTCGATCACCACACTTAGGGCTTGTGATGAATTAATCTAGCTCGGTTCGGGCGTGTCGTCCGGTGCGGGATGGAGTGTGTAGTTCCACTCGCCGTGGAACTCGTGGCGCGTCAGGATGCCTTCGTTTTCAAGGGCTTTCATCTCCTTATCGGGGATCTTGACACCCTTCGGATACTCGGCCTGGTCGAGTTCGGCGCGGACGGTCAGTCCGGTGCTGGTGGTGGTCGCGGCGATGGTCTCGACGATCACCTCGTGACTGGTCAACGGCCGCCCGCGCCAGTTCATCGAGATATGGGAGAACAACCGGTGTTCGATTTTGTTCCACTTGCTGGTGCCCGGCGGCAGGTGGCACACGGTGATCCTCAGGCCGGTGGCGGCGGCGAACTTGGCGAGTTCGGTCTTCCACAGCCGGGTGCGGTA